>JASFEM010000005.1:0-73444 GCA_050124835.1 Syntrophobacterales bacterium
CATATCGGAGAAGAGTGTAGACACCCAGCCCGGCCAGACTGAAAACGCAGATCTCGATTAGGGTATCCAGTGACCGGAAATCAACAATGATGGCACCCACAATGCTTTTGGAGTCCAGCATTGCTTTGGCATTCGCCTCAAAAAACGGGGTGATCAGGCTGTCGCGGGGCCGTGAAAGCAACGCCGACAACGTCATCAGCGTCACTACGAATCCCGAGGCAACTGCAATCAGCCCGTCTCGCACCAGCCCTCGCGGGCTCTGCAGGAAAGTGACTTCCTGCGCTTTTCTCCGCTGAATCCTGGGCAGGCGGGACAAGGCGAGAACCAGAATCACTATAGAAAGAATGTCAACCACTATTTGCACCAAGGCCAGGTCGGGGGCTGGCTCCAACACCATGAGCGCGGCAACGCCGAGGCCGGAAGCCCCAAAGGCGAGGATGGCGGTAAAATCTTGAGCCACCAGAACGCTGACCAGCGCTGCGGACGCGGCCAGGAACAGGGCAAACACCCGCAGGACAACCATCTCGCCTTTGAAATCTGTGGTGGGCCAGCTGAGTGATGTCAAATCCAGCGGTAGGGGTAGCCCTCCTAAAAGAATGACAAGACCAAGTCCGGACGCCAGGATGACAAACAGGTAGATGCGCAGTTTGCCCTGCTGCAGACGGGTGGCCCAGTGAGCAGCTTTATCCAGACCATTCAGTATCCCGTTGTAGATCGTGTTCAGATTGAACTCCGGGCTTATGCGAACCTGCAGTTTGCGGACCTGCTGTCGGTAGAGAAACAACATCATCCCTAGAGATATGGCAACGCCAGACAACAGCAAGGGAATATTGAGTCCGGTCCACAGGGACAGGGACACCTTAACCATGGAGCCATGGGCAGCTCGAGCCGCATTGGCCAGCAATGCCGCCTCTTGCTTTGGTCCGGGAAGTTGGCCCAGGATCAAGGACAGGATTGCCGGGATGGCAGGTGCAAGCAGCATGGTCTTGGAAGGTTCATGACCGCGAACGGCTGAGTCCCTCTGCTTACCCATAAAAGTATCCCACAGCAGCATGGTCGCCAGGGCCAGCATCAAACTTCCGGTGACAATACTGGCCAGGGTGAACAGCCAGCCTACAATTTTGGGTAATGAGGGATGAAAAGCGGTTGCCAGCAGGGTTTCTTTGGCCAAAAAGCCAAAGAGCGGGGGCAACCCTGCCATGGACAGTGCGGCAATGGCGCCGACGGCAAAGGTATAGGGCATGGATCGCTTTAAACCACCCAGCCGGCGCAAATCCCGCGTACCGGTTTCGTGATCGACGATGCCGGCCACCATGAATAAGGCGCTCTTGTACAGAGCGTGAGCCAATATCCCGATCACCAATGCCTTGAAAGCGATTTCGATATCCTGCCCGATCATCGCCATGAGTATGCCCAGCTGGCTTATGGTGGAATAGGCGAGCAGGGCCTTCAAGTCGTTCTGTTTTAAGCCAAGGTAAGCACCGGCCAACATGGTGGTCATACCTACCAGGGTCAATAGCCAGAACCACATTTCAGTTTGACCCAGGGCCGGGTTTAGCCGGGCCATGAGATAGATGCCGGCTTTTACCATGGTGGCCGAATGCAAATAAGCGCTGGCGGGTGTGGGGGCGCTCATGGCCTCAGGCAACCATATGTGAGCGGGAAACTGGGCGCTCTTGGTGAAAGCGCCGATGGCAACCAGAATCAACATCACCGGGTAGAGTGCACTCTCCCGCAGAACATCGCCACTATCGAGAATAACAGTCAATTTGGTGCTGCCTGCCAGGTAGCTGATAAAGAGCAGGCCAACCAACAGCGCAATGCCGCCCCCGCCAGTAATGAGAAGGGCCTTGAAACCAGCGCGCCGGGCAACTTCGTCCTTGTATTTGTACGCCACCAACAGGAATGAGACGATGCTGGTTGCTTCCCAGAAGATGAACAGGGTCAACACGTCCCCGGCCATCACCAGGCCCAGCATTGCCCCCATAAATAGCAGCATGTAGGCCAAAAAGCGGTAGGCGGACGGGTCACCCTTGAAATACTGCCCGGCGTAAATGATAACCAGCGTGCCAATACAGGTTATCAGCAGGGCGAAAAGCCCGCTCAGGCTGTCAAAGTAAAATCCGGCTGTAAACCCCATGGAGGGCAGCCAGCTTATCTGTGAGCTGAAAGCCAAGTTGGCTTGAAGGTCGGGCAGCAGTGAAAGAAACATGCCGAATGCTGTCAGGGGGGCCAGGGACAATAGCCAGCTGAGTTGAGTCACGCTCAACCGGCGATTGAGCGCTGGTAAGCCAAACAGTGCGGCGACCAGCCCGCCAGAGAAAATTATGATCAGCGGCAATGAGAGTGGTACTTCAGGCATGACCCCTATCCGGAGCTAAAGACAGTTAGGAATATATCGGATTAGCAAGTTTATCCCCTGCTGGCGCGAATTTCAAAAAGAATCTGAAATTTGCAATCCTTTGAACTTTGACTTGGCTCATCAAAGATCCCCCTATGCGGCGAAGGACCAGGTTTTCTTTTCCCAAAAAAGCCACCCCGACATCGGGGTGGCTTTGATCTGCCTGGCAATTGATGCGTTCCTCAGACTTGTTATAATCTGTTATAGATCCTCTACTTCTTACGGCAAATAAAACTTTGCGAACACAAGCGCTCCTGCAGATTCGAATTCCACCTCTCCATCGAGCTTAATTCCCAGAACTCTGTCTTCACCTCCTTCGAGGCTCGCATTCAAGTAATTAACTCCAGCTCCAATCCCCACGTACTTCCAGACGTTCCACTCAACTCCTGCATAATAGGAAAGAAGTACGCCTGTTAAGCTTTCTACTTCCAGGTAAAAGGCCCTGAAGTTTTGCGTGAAAAAGAGCTCTGGCGTAATGGCAAATGACATGTGCAGCCCCAGCACGGGCAAGGGGAAAGTAAAATCCAAGTCCTCTTCTACGCCGATGAGTTCTTTTTCCCTCACTTTGATGTCAAAGTCCAAAAGAAACACCCCTACAGAGGCGCCGAAGTCGATACGGTCGTCCTGGAAAAAGGAATAGGTGTAGGACGCCTGAGCGATAAGGAGATCGAAGTCGGTCTTGACTCTGGTACCTACATCGAACACCTCGTCACCGATCTCGATTGTTTCTTTGATAGTTTCTGTGTTATCGCGAGAAAGGTCAACGAAAGCAACATCTATCTTGTGGCGCGGTGCGATCCGATAATACCCCCACGCATACCACTGAAACCTAGCTTCGTCTAGCCCCAGGGTATCCTCGAAGTCAACCGTGGTCCCAACGTTAAAAGGACCGTTGTCTAGCCAAGAGCTGTCGAAAAACTGGACACCCGCACCAATGTAAAGGGCAGCCCGGTTCCAGGGAAGCTCTTTAGCTTGCTCATCGGCCAGTGCAGGTCCACAGAACACGGCGAAGATGCATGCCGCCACCAGAAGGCAAGTCAACTTTTTCATGATCATCCCTCTCTCGAGAGTTATGTTGAATGGATTCTAGAAAGATAGGACTGTGAATTTTGGCTTCCGTGAATATTTCAGAAAAAAGAGAGGATGTCAAACTGAAGTGGAGTAATGGAGTGTTGGAATAACGAAATCCGAAACTCCAAGCACCAAATTACAAACAAATCTCAAATTCCAATGTTAAATGACCAAAACAGATTTGGAGTTTTGAATTTTGGTCATTGTTATTTGTTTGATATTTGGGATTTGTGATTTGGAATTTCTTTTATATTGCTTGACTGGTTTATCTGTATGGTTAATAAATATTGGTCATCATTCTCTGGAGGTCGTTGGTGCTGAATAAAAAAAACCTGCTTGCCATTAGTCTCAGCCTTCTCCTTTGGGGCTGCGGCAATCTGAAAACGTACAATGAAGTCTTTGAAGAAAGGGGGCATGTGCCGACAATACTCGACTCCTATGCGCCCGATGTCATTCGCCCGGGAGACACCTGGAGAATCTATCTGCATGCAAGAGACGTGGATGGAGACATGAAGCACTTCATCTCGGCTCTCTGGCAGTCGGGCTTTGGCTATTATGCCACCGATTTCACCGTAATCGATGGCAAGGACAGTAAAGAGGTTTCCGGGTATCTCTACCTGAAAACTCCTCGGGATGACTCTATCTTCGGGGATAACTTCAGTTTGAAAGTTATCGTCCGAGATCGCCGGGGAAACAAAAGCGAGCCGGTTGAATTTCTCTTGCGATTTGGAAATGTCCCGGCTCAGGAGATGCCGGCAAAATGGGAAAAGGTCGCCGACCGTGACCTAGGCCCCATAATGGTCAATATCCGGAGCCCGCAGGAACGAGATGGTGGGTGAGGTTGATGGGGGCCTACCACAGAGCCGGTTTAAATCAGACGTGGAAATCTAAAGCAGCGGTGAACAGCGGATATGGGATGTGAGATGAAATGGCTCTGCTGGGGTAATTTACGCGATTATTAATCATACGTTTCAAGCCAGACTTAAGTAGTAAGGCAGAAAAAAGCCACGCCCAGAGGACGTGGCTTTTTTATTGGGGACTATTTGTCACTGCATCTGGTTTCAAAAGCTACGGTAACTCGCTCATCCAGGAAGTATCTCCGAACCACTGATCTCTCAATGCTTCCAAGTTTCCACTACCCTCGAGATTGTTTAGAAAATTCTCCACCCAGTTGATCAGATGCGGGTCGTTGGCGGGCACTGCTATACCCAGGGGTTCATAGGTCAGGGGCGTGACCACAGAAAGCAGTCCTTTATTTGGGTAACGAAACACAGATACCAAACAGATGGGATAGTCGGCGATCAAGGCGTGAGCCTTGCCTTTGATAACCATATTTACCGCCTCATCATAATTTTTGGCGGGTATATACTGGACCTTGGGCAGGACGGCTTCCACAAAAGCTTCGCTGGTGGAGCCCTTCAGTGCGGTCAATCTGGTGCCGGGGCTATTTACCTGGGTGGCCTCTGAGGCATTGGCTATGGTCTCAATTTTAGTAAGAAAAGCCTTGCCGGAGATGAAATAGGGCCCGACAAAAGCCACCTTCAAGTTCCGGTTGGAGGTGATGGTCATATAGGACAGGATCATGTCCACCTTGCCCTGCTCCAGTGCCGGGATCAGTTTTGAGAACTGCATGACCTCAAACTTCAGTTTAACCCCCATAATCGAAGCCATCTGTTCGGCAAGGTCGGCTTCCATGCCGATTATTTTTCCTTGTTTGTTTTTCATCATGAGGGGCGGCATCTCGGCGGCTGTACCCACCACCAGCTCCCCTTTTTGCAGGATGCGCTGAAGCGAGGGTCCGGCTGGGGTTGTGGCGCCCTTTTCTGTGCTGTGGGCGCACCCAACTAAAAGTGCCAGCGCCAAGATTATTACAGCGACTGCTCTCATTCTCTTCATGTCACTTCTCCTCTGCTGTGAAAGTGGTCGATATGAACGAACGTGGATTATTACCTTAATCAGGTCTCGCGCCCCTGCCCGGTGACGGCCGCCTGCTGCTCATCCTCCTTCTCAACCGGCGCTACCGGTGAGGGCTCAGACAGTGCCAGCTCTTTGAGGGTGCTCCCCCTGAGAGCCTCAGCCACGGACTGGTCGAGGTGCTCAATTAATTGGTCAACGGCAAGCACATCCGATTGGCCCCGCAACTCGAACTCAGGCATTTCATTGGCTCTGCGGACCGCATCCAGAACTTCTTTGAGCTCGGTAGTATCCAAGGGCCTGGCAGGCAGATATTCTGGCGGCTCGTGTCCGGTCCGGGTCAATAGGCCAAACTGCTCCAGGGCCTTCATAATGGGATCCAGCGCTTCTATGGGTACCCTTAAGCGTTGTACGAGATCTTCCAGGGTCAATGCGGGCCGGTTGCGATAGTAGTTTTTTCCGATCAGGAACATGACCAATAGGGACAGCTTCTCTTGCATGCGGTTGCTGAGCCTCACCTTACGCCGGATGGTGGTCACCGACTCAGGGTGCTGGTGGTAATAGGCGACACTAGCGCCCACGAGAACAATCATCCAGCTCAAGTACAGCCAGATCATAAACATGATAAGAATGGCAAAGCTGGAGTAGATTGCGGTGTACCTGGCTGAAGTCACCACAAAGGAAGCAAACCCCCAGCCGCTGGCTTCCCACAAGATGCCCGCCACCAAACCGCCAGCAAAGGCAGAGCGGAACCGCACCCTGGTATTGGGTACAAAGATGTAGACGAAGGTGAATGCGGCGATGACCAAGAGAAAAGGAACCAGTTTTGTCCCTACTTCTAAAAGACTGCCAAACACTTTTATGGCCACCATTTTCTGAACCACTGTCGTGCTCATTAACGAAGCCGTAATGCCAAGGGCGGTGAATACCAGCACGGGTCCAATCAAGATCACACTAAGGTAGTCGCTGAATTTCTGTGCCAGGGGACGACTTCGACTGATATGCCAGGTGTCGTTACACGCTCGCTCGATCTTCTGGATCAATGAGATGACCGTGTAGATGAGAAGCGCAAGACCCAGAGAGCCAAGTACCCCTGCCTTGATGCTATCCACGAACCCGATGATGCGAGCAGTGACCTCGACGCCTCTCTCCCCCATTGGCTTTAGAAAGTTGAGAAGGAGCGGTTCTATCTGATTGTGGACCCCAAAGCCTTTCAACACAGAGAAACTAACGGCAAGCAATGGCACCAGAGCAAGCAGCGTTGTGTAGACCAGGCTCATGGCGCGGAGGGTGAGTTGTCCATCGGTGATATCACGTATGACCACGTAAACCACTCTGGCCATCCTGATCAGCAACGACTTCCACCACGGCAAACCGTCCAACTGGACGTTCCACAGTTTCCGAATGATAACTTTGTTAAGCTCTTTAAGATCAATCATGGCAAGTAAAGGTATGAAGGAGACAGTAGTCTGGAGCCAGGAGCCAGTAGGAAAAATGTTTCAGGCTTTTTATTCTGGATTCTGTCTCCTGGATTCTGACTTCTTGGATCAGGGTTTATGTTTATTATAGTAACACTTAATCTCATCACCGCAATACCAATTGTCAATGGGCCTTGGCCTTAGTTTTTTTCTAAAATTGCCATACGTGTGATTCCTCGCGCCTATTTTGGCCCGTACATTCTCTGGGCGGCGTAACGGTAAGCAAGCAATGTCAGAAAAAAGACCAGGATCAGCGCTGCGGCAAGAACAAAGGCGCGGGTGATCCAGCCCTCGACTTCTCCATCCACCCTATCGACCATTTTGATAATAAACGGTAACGGCTGCTGTCCCTCGGGAAGGTCTATCATCGTCTGGACGATCGAATTGAGCTGTCGCAAAGCTTCCGTGGCCTCCTCCGTGGTTGCCCGGTACTCTTTGATGTCAAATCCCTCCAAGACCGGTGCGAAGGGACCAGACTCTATCCGGCCAGCTAGGGAGTCCATCGAGTTCACCGTAGTATTGGCCAATGATATCAGCTCGCTCCCTTCTGACATAGTCTGCCGCACCTCCGTGATCAGACCGCGCAGCCGCTTTTCCTCGGAACCCAAATCCTGCAAAAGATTTTTTCCCTCTGCTGACAGTTCTTCCATCATCACGGCATAACGCTCCGCCGTCGCCGTTAACCTGTCAGTGTTGGCCAGCAGCTGCTCTACCTCGGGCATGTCAACTATCTGATAAGTCAGCAGCTCAGCTTGCATGCGCGTCAGCACGGGTAATACTTGGAGGTAGAACACTAGCTGCTGTGCCACCAGGGTGAACTCGTCGATGGCTCGAGAGGCCTCCTTCACCCCAAGTAGTCCCCCGCCTGTTGCGTATCTCCCGCGGGCACTGGCAACATCTGTGAGACGAATGTTCGAAGTGTAGTGCTGGTTCGGGTTTCTTTCGCGCCACTCTTGGATCAGGCCAAGCAATTGGTCCTGCTGCTCTTTTGAGAGCACCAAGGATGCGCTAACCCATATATCATTCTCGAGCTCGCGGACCGTCTTCAGCAGATCCTCACCCGCACTCCCGAATACCTGCGGCACGAAGTATTCCTCTAAAGCGATTCTACCAAGCGTCATAAATACAAGCATGTCCACCAGGTTGATTTCAGGCTCCGGCCCGATAGTAATGTTCACGACTGCCTGGAGGTAATCTAGCTGTAGTGCTACGAGTTCAGCACGTATTCTCGGCGAGGTAGTCTCTAGTTTGAGTTCATCCATGGCCTGTCCAACCCTGTCCAAGTACTCAGCCGCAAATCTCGCTACAGCGGACTCGACTTCCTGCTCCGTTATAGGTTCTCCAGCCTCTTTCTCCTCCAAGCGAGTGAGGGTGATCTCTTTGGCAGGAGCATCCGAGCGGCTTGGTGCCGTTGCGCAACCACCATTAATTGCCATCAACGCAACCGTCAACAAAATGGAAATCAATCGGTAACCACGAGAATACATCTTCTTGCACCTCAACATTTTTGCCAGTAGCACGATATATGATTTTTCGTAAGTCTAGCAGTTGACTATCTAATATTTCAAATCTTTTCTACAGGATTTGTTCTGGCAGGATGTGGCAAGCGGAGTCAACTGCGAGGGTGACACGCGGGATATTCAAACTGAGGCGAATTTAGCACTTTCTTGACTCTCGAGTATTTCGAGTGCTTTGGCCAATACCTGCTCAGGGTGGATGAGTTTCAGACACAAATTGTCTCCGTCACAGGGAGAGGTCTGGTGGTTGTAGGCGGTGAGGCAGGGTGAACACGATATGGGGACATGAAAAGACACTGCAGCCTCATTCAATGGCCCATACAATTCTGGTGTCTCGGGCCCAAAGAGGATAATGGTTGGCAACGGTGTCATGGTGGCAAAATGGGCTGGACCTCCGTCGTTTGCGACGAGAAGCGCGGCAAGATGATAGAGAATCATTAACTCTCGAATGGATCTGGTGTACCCGGTAAGGTCAACACAGCAGGGGTCCTGGCAATGGGACTGAATCGCCTCGGCGAGTTTCTTGTCTTCTTCCAAGCCAATCACACCCACTGCGTAACCTTTTTGAAGGAGATCAAGGGAGAGCTGACAGAAGTAATCAAGCGGCCAGGCCCTGATAGACAGTAAACCGCCGGTGGGGTAGACAAGAACCAGTTTCTTATCTTTAATTTCAGGAAAATCATTATGAACTCTGGTTCTCATCCTGCTGATTTCTTCCTGGCCAACTTTTGCCAATGGTGCCTTCAAGTCGTTATCAGTCATCGCGTATTTTGATGTGGGCACCGTAACCGAGTCGATGGCGTCTGCGAAACCGATGAACTGTTTCGAGATATGGTGATAGGGATTGTACATTACTGGTACATTGATGAAGTTGCCTCGGTAGAGTCCTTCCTGAGTGTAGGGATGAAATCCCACCCGAATTGGCGCACCGCTCAAAAGAGACAAAATACTGCTCACCCTGGCAAATAACTCGCAATCTATGACGACATCGAATTTGATCTTACGCATCTTTGTAATGACCGCAACGCTGTCTTTGACGAACTTCAGCATCGAGTCATTACTGATGGTCAGGATATTATCTGTCTCGGTGACGTCAAGTATCTCGACAATCTCGCGGTTTTTTTCGAATACGAGAAAATACAACGATGTCTCAGGAAATTTATTCTTGATGCGTTGCAGCATTGGGTGTGCCAGGACGAGGCTTCCCATTTCAGATAATAGAATAACTAATATTCTATCAGCCGTGACTGGAGTTTGAACCTCACTACGCTTTCGATAAAAAAGCGAGAGTATCCGGCAAATGAATGTTCCTACAATGCGGTCTATTTTTCGTTGAAAGGCTATATTCATCTCAAGGTCACCCTAGGCTGCGGAGGGCTTAATATAGAGAGAGAAAGACCTGAAGTCAAGAGAAATGGATGTGGTATTGGAGCCCCTTGCAGCAGTCCGGCCTGTGTGAAATACTGAAGCGAGACGGGAAAATGCGGCTCTGACTAGAGGGACAAACTACTCATTTACTTCATTAGGCTTTGGCGGCTTGGGTAACCTTCTGTACTTCCCGATAATCGTTTCGATCCTGAATAAGAATCCAGGCGTGAATTCGTAGTTCCGGTCCTCTGGAAAGGAAGCGTCCGGCCCAATTTCAAAAAAAAGCCAGTCCCGCCAGATCCTCTGGCGATACCTGATTCTCAAAATGAGATCATCCAGCTCGAACTTGGGGTCGGTCACGAACTGGTTGATCCACTCGTATTTCAGGGCTCGCCGGGTATCGAGTGGATGAAACAGGGAAAATCTCTGCTCCGGAAAAAATCCGTCTTCATCCTCGAACCATTCCACCTGTGACCGCGAGCGAAAGAGAAGCTTTTTCAGTACTCTCCGTTCAAAATCAAACCGTGAGAGCCATTCCCAGCCATCGTCCGTAAACCATCTCACTCTTTGAACGGAACGGAAATCCCATGAGTTCAGTGGAACGAGCACTCTCCAACGGGGGCCGATAAATCCGGCAACACTGGAACTGCGAATTCTTATACCCGGCGTCAGGCTAACGTTGTTCTTCTTCGTTTGTACGAAAAAGTATCTTAAACCTATGGCAAAATCATCTTCATCTTCATCCCGGGCTTGCGCACTGCTGACGGTGTCCGAATCCACATCTTCCTCAACATCGCTCTCATTCCCAGCCGCTATCAACTGCAATTTCTTATTGGTCCTGGGAAGGGTGAGCCTCAGGCTGACTCTTACTTTGTAACTGGGTTCCTCTCCTTCCTCCACAAAGGCGTCAAATCTAAGCCGCAAGCGTGATCTATTGTCCTCTGCGCGCGCGGTTTCGTCATCAAAAAATGAATCCAGCCAATTGGCAGATGCCAGAAAGGCCTTCGATATTCCCTCATGCGTCTCATCGACAATGGTATCCTCCTCTTCCGGAGGTTTCTCTGCTTGAGCTTTCTCCGGTGGTACTTCTTCCATCAGTGGCTCTTCCTCAGGCGGTCTGTCCTTTGAAGACTTTTTCGCTGGTTGCTTTGGGGTGGTGGCATCTTCTCTTGAAGGCTCCTGTGGGGGAGGCGTTTCTTCTGAAGAAGTCTCTGTGGTGGTCTCTGTTGTCGGAGGCTTTTCCGTTAAAACCTTCTCGGACGCATCTTCATCAGCGGGTGGTTCTTCCGTTGGAAACTTGTCCGTGGGAGGTTCTGCTTTGGGCGGGGGTTCCGTTGGAGATTCATCCGCCGGTGGCTCTTGCGCGGCAGACTCAGCCGAGTAGTCTGTAATTTCCGATTGCGCCCAGGCCGGTGAGACCAAGCCCGGCTTGGTAGGTAAAAAGACAGGAGAAATCAGAATAACAGAACAGAGCAATGCCAGGATAGCTAGTTTTCCTGCACACAAGCAGGGCAAACCTTCAAGTAGAAGTGCAGCTCTCGCAATCACTCTCATTAGATTGGTCTATATCGCGGCCAGAACCATACGAATGATGCTTAGCAAGGCCGAAAACAATTGCGCCTCAGATTTAAGCTGTGCCAATTGAGTCTTTATTTGGTGGGTCGAGCGGGCTATAGATGTTCGTTTTCACCTACACGCTTATCCTTCCCCAGTCAAGCGGTAATTGGGGGACGTCGAACGGAACATTGCGGCAAAACCTGGGGTTTGTTGTCTGAAATTCGTAGGTCTACTCCGATTTCGGGGAGGGGACGCATGCAGAGCTGATACTCACTGTAGAGTCCCATTTGTTGTTGAGACCAGGGTGCTCACAATTGGAATTTTTTTTCTTTTTCAGTGACTTTCGATAGCCTTATTTTCAGCTTGGCGTGTTTATCTTTTTTTTATAAATAGCTGTAATATATAGATAAGTTAACAAAATACTAAGCTTGGCATGATTGCTGCGTTAGCTAGAACAATAAATGATTGCCCTGAACCCTTGCCCTCCACACCTGTCAATCATGAAGAAAGGTTTGAAAAATAAATCTGGGATCCAGTTGCTGATACATAAATACAGGACCATGTTTCGAATCCCAGAGAATCAGAACCATTATTCAGACAAAGATTACAGGAATGCTGAAAGGAAGTTCCTAAAATTCGTACTGGAGCAGCGCAGGATTGAAATCCAGGATGAAATCTTTAAATGAGAGATTTTCGCCTGGTAGGTGGCAATAAACGCGTGCGCTAGGATGTAGCCGGGGCCAAACGTATTGGGTTTGAATTCTTACAGGAGGCCTATCCCTCCCCATTCATCCTTTCCCGCAGTTTTCCCGAGCATTTGAAGGTGACAACCTTCCTGGAGGGCAAAATTATCGGCTCTCCATTAAGGGGATTTCTCCCTCTTCTTTGCCTTTTCACCTTCACCGAGAATTTTCCGAAGCCGCTTATGAGGACATCCTCACCATTTTCTAGCGACTTTTTAATGAATTCGAAAAGGGCGTCAAGCATTACAGCGGATTGCTTCTTGGTGTAGCCTACCTGGTTACTCATAACGTCTGCGATGTCGGCTTTGGTTAGAGTCATAATTACAGTTGTCCTCCATTTAACTGTGGAAAATTTGAACCAACGCGATCAATCGCCGCATGTTCCAGGTGTTCTTGAAATACACTAAGCGGTGAACACACTCTTACACTGGGGACATGTTACTCGTTGCCCCTCTCTAACTCTGAGAAAAATTTTCTCTCTGCACCTTGGACAAACTCTAATTAACCGCAGCATATTAGAGAGCCCTCCCGTAATCTCTCTTGGGTAAATTTGGGATGTCTCCCGAAGCTGACAATGAATTGCTCAGGAATTTCTTGCAAAATTCAAGCCATAACTAAACAGTAAGACCACAATTGTAGGGCTAGTAAAATGCTTACGGTCGTAGTATAGCAATTGAATACCTTACATATGTGTCGTACGCCGCAACAGAGGACTAAACTTGAGGTAGAAAGACACCGTGATTAGAAAGGTGACATATTTATTGTGTATTGTTGTCTTCATCACCTACCAACCTCTCCAAGCTGGACAGGACGGTACTATCCAAACGGATCAAGTTATTCTTCTGTTTGATAAACCCCTAGAAATTGCTGCAAAAGATACTGCAAATATCTATCCCAAGATGAAGAGTGAACTGGAAAAAACTCTCAAATTGGGAGTCAATTTCAGACCAACAGTCCTGCTAACCAATAATCGAGAAAGATTTCTAGGGATGGCTGGAAGTAACTTCGTAGTTGCCTACGCGGTTCCCCAAAGAAACCTTATAGTGATCGACTACTCTCGGATGAATACACACCCCTTCAATCTCGGATCAATCTTGAAACACGAATTGTGTCATCTGCTTCTTCATGATCACATTGGAACAGATAATCTGCCCAAGTGGCTTGATGAGGGAATTTCCCAGTGGGTAAGCGATGGCGTAACAGAGTTATTTATAAGCAGAAAGAAATCGGTTTTAAACGTTGCTGTCCTATCAAAAAACCTCTATGCCATTGAGCAGTTGAGTAACCGTTTTCCTGAAGGCCAGGATTCCCTACTGCTGGCTTACGCGGAGAGCAAGAGTTTAGTGGACTATATGAGCAGCGAATTTGGTAGAAACTCGGTCCTGAATATACTCGTTCACCTTAAAGATGGCCACAAAATAGATGCAGCAATCTTGAAGAGCCTTTCGATTTCACTGGATGAGTTTGAAAGCAGGTGGAAAAGCCACCTCAGGAAAAAGACCACTTGGTTTACCTATCTAGCAGATAATCTATATGTAATTCTCTTTTTCATTGGGGCCCTGATCACTGTAGCAGGATTTGTCCGGCTGGTATTAAGGAAAAGGCGGTATGAGGATGAGGGTCATTAACCATGGGTCATTGGTCATTTGTCATTGGTCAAAGATAATAATAGGCAGGTGAAAAAAGGTTATTAGTTATACGTTATAGGTTATTAGGTTGTATTGGTTAATTACAACATGAGTAGCTATCAAAGAACTCTGAAGATGTTTGGTCATGTCTTTTCCGTATAACTAATAACGTATAACAAATAATCTCTTTGTGCTGAGTGCCTAGTGCTTAGTACCTAGTGTCGACTACTCTACACTGCTTCGTGTTCTTTTGCACCCAACTCACCTAATGAAATAAGTACTGCTATGTTGGGATGGATCGCCAGGTAGAGTAAAGCGACCAAGGGAAAGTGAATCCAGAGAGGGGTGAGCAGTCCACATATAATGATGACCGTGGTGCGGCTTCCCTTGCCGGCGTATTCGGGCCGCCGATAGGCCAACTGGAGGCTAGCAGCGCGGGCGGTGGCATAGCTGACCTGGCTGGAACCCGCCGCGGCCAAAGCTGCGATTAAGATGAGCCAGGCGGGAGTGAGAATGAATCCGCCCAATTTCAAATGTGTTGAATAGCGCAGGCAATGGAACAGAATGCCGAAGAGGAGGGAAAAGTCCATGTAGCGATCCAGTACCGAGTCGAGGAATGCTCCCTCAGAGCTTTCCGTTCCGGTGAGTCTGGCGACCTGCCCGTCCACTCCGTCCAGGACCTGGGCGATTGCAGCCAACACCCCCCCAGCCCAAGCAACACCGAATCCGAAGGCAACCCCACCACAGATCCCCAAACAGACGGCCAAAAGGGTAAGCACCATGGGTCGAACATTCGGCAAGACACGTACAAGAACAGTTGAGACAGGGGCCGACACATAGACTTTGATAAATCTCAGCACAAACCGATCAGTGGGTTTCGTTCTCCAGCTCATATTTCCTTCCCTAGCTCCATCAAGATGCGCCCACCTTTTTTGGAATGACGTATTGGAAGTTGAACGCTGCCCGCTGGGTACTAGTCATACAAAATCTCCCAGTTGGCGTGAAAGGAACTGTCAATAAAACTGTATCTATATTCCATGGTCTTGCCCGTGCCCGGTGAGCTGCTTGACTCCGGCTGCCAGAATCTCAAATAGATGGCCGGCATGGGCCCGGCTTCTTCCCATTCCGCTCCTGGCGTTTTCAGCCAAACCTCCTTTTCCTCTATTATCTTCCAGATTGTTCCATATCTCTTGCTTCTTATTTTTTCGCCAACCCTTGGCAGCTGCAATTTCTCTCGCAAGGTTTTGAATCGGTAGGTCGTAAGTTTCTCTTCTTTAAGAATGGGTTCACCCAGGAGCATAATGCCGATGGCACCAAGAGGGGCTGTCACCAGAATGCTGAGCACCGCCACGGCCAGGATCACCTCACCACCGGCCACCCCAGCCTCAAGTGGCACTGCGCCGATGGCGGCCTGAACGGTGGCTTTGGGGACATAAGCAACCACGCAAAAAAGTCTTTCCTTCCAATTGTAATCTGTACCCAAAACCGACAAGTAAGTACCAATTGATCTGGCCACCAGGCCGATGAAAATAACCGCCAGTCCTGCCGCCCCTGCCTTCCAGGCCACAGATACATTCACCTGAGCGCCCACCAGGACAAAAAGCAGCAGTTCCGCGAAAACCCAAAGCTTCTTGAGCTTTTGGGAGATGAGGTGGGCAATGGCCTCCTCTTTTTCCAAGATGATGAATCCGATGGCCATAACTCCCAACAAGGCAGCGATGGGTACCACATTATGGGCGATTTCCTCCAACCACATGAGACATATGGAAGTCCCGATAACGAGAAGGGTGCGTCGGGGCGGCTGCCAGTCGTATTTGAGGAAAAGTCGGTATAGTAGATAACCCGGAATCAGACCAACAATTATCCCCAGGATAATGGAGATGGGTATGCCGGCCAGTTGCCAGGCGATATTCACTTTGTGGCCGCCATACATACCTAGAAAGATAGAAAAGAGGACAATAACAAAGACATCATCTACGGAAGAGGCCGCCAGGATCATGGTAGGAATGCCCTTCTTGGCCCCTTTGCCGCGCTCCATGAAATCGATCATCAGGGGCACGACCACTGCCGGGGAGACCGCTGCCAGAATGCTGCCCAAAATGGTGGCTTCGAGGAGGGAGAGTTTCAGGAAGTAAGGCGCCACCGCCATCACTGCTCCAATTTCAAAGATGGCCGGCACTGCTGACATGATGAGCGCCGTTTTACCCACGCGATGTAAGGTGTCGCGCCGCAGCTCGAATCCCGCCCGCAGCAGGATGACAATCAGGGCGATTTTTCTGAAGTCCGCAGAGACCTCCATCATTTCAGGCCGCATGAGACCTACGACGTGGGGGCCCACCAGAACTCCGACAATAAGCATCCCAACCAGGCCAGGAAGCTTAAATTTGCGGAACATGATATCCGCTGCCAGGCCGAAAACGACAATCAGTGCCAGGCTTATTGCCATAACCGTCCTCCGAGGATCATAAGAACAAGTAAGACAGGATCTACCAGTAAAGACGAGGGTGAAGGTCTGGGCTATTCCGTCCGGTTCTGGACAAAGGGAGCAATCCGAAATCCGATGGTACACTTCAAACCTATCCGATGTAAAGGGCCAAAATTCTCATCCTAAGCTGTAGCGATGAGCCCTGTGGTCTTAGTCGGAGAAGTATTGCCTGGCCTTGGTATAGATGCTAAAAGGATTTCAGATTGCAGATTTTAGATTGCAAAATGTGGATTGCGAAATGGATACGCTTTCATTCAGATTCAAAGAGATCTACAAGCTTTTATGGGAGGCTTACGGACCCCAGCACTGGTGGCCGGCAGAAAGCCTTCTGGAAGTAATGGTTGGAGCCATATTGACCCAAAACACGAACTGGCAGGGAGTTGAAAAGGCCATGGCCTACCTGAAGCGGCATGATCTTCTCGCTCCGGATAAACTCCAGGCTCTGCCAGCTGAGGAGTTGGCCCAGCTTATTAAACCAGCTGGCTATTTCAACCTAAAAGCGCGTCGGCTTAAGAATTTGCTTGAATTTGTAACGGAAACCTACTCCGGTGACCTTGAAGCCATGAAGCAGGTAGATACGGGCCTCCTTCGAAAGCAGCTCTTGGCCGTCAACGGTGTGGGCCCGGAGACAGCCGACAGTATCCTCCTTTACGGTTTTCACAGACCCATCTTCGTAGTGGACAATTACACTCGGCGAATTATCAGCCGTCACGGCCTTGGGGGAAACAAGGCGGGCTATAAAGAACTACAGGAGTTGTTCATGCAGAACCTGCCTTTGGACGCGTCCATGTTCAACGAATTTCACGCTCTCCTGGTAATGGTGGGGAAGCTGCACTGCCAACGAAAGCCACGCTGTGTGGGGTGTCCACTGGAGCCATTACTACCGTGAGCAATACACTGGGCACGGCGGAAGGACGCGGGGACGCGGAGAAACGGTGAGACGGGGATTAAAGGACAGAGGACAGAAGGAACTAGGGACTAGGGACTAGGCAGAAAGAGATTATTTGTTATTAGTTATTAGTTATTAGATTGTATTTGCTGGCTACAACATGAGCAGTTCTGAACGAACTCCAAAAATGTCAATCACGTCTCTTCCGTATAACTAATAACCCATAACTAATAACTTCCCTTTTGAATTTATAATTTGCCTGAACGGTAAATGGAGATGATAAGCCAAACGCCTAGAACCGTGGCAATTACATAACCGGATATGCCCAATAGGGCTGTAAGTGGAACTGCCTCGAGGCCAAGAAATTTAATACTTAAGACGAGCACTTTTTGGGCCGAATTGAGCACCAGGGCAGCAGCAAGGATGGAAGCAGAGATCACTATGCCGACGGTTAACCGGTTGAGACCCTTTTCCAGTTTTACATCAAATTGCTGGAAACCCTCATGCCAGATCTCAACTCTTTGTTTCCCCTTGGCCACCTGCCTGAGTATGTCGTGGACAAACTTGGGCATAACCTTGGCGTATTTGCCTACATAACGGGTGTCTCTGCCGATATTCCTGAACATCTTCTTGGCATCATAGCCGCGCTGAAGCAGCTTTTTCGCATAGGGTTTGGTGAAATCGAGTATGCTAACGTCACTTCCCTGAATCTTGCCAAGTGCCTCGGTCTGCACAAAGGTTTTCATGAGCAGCAAGAGATTCCGCGGCAACTGAATATGATACTTGAGGGCCAGTTGAATGATCTGGTCGTAGACATCCTTCACCGAGATGGACTGAAGTGAACGCCCGTAAAATGCCTCGCTCACATCCTTCAGATCGATGCGAAAGCTCTCTAGATCTATGGTTTCATCATCTAGCAAACCCGCTTCCAGAAAAGCCTCAATCACCATATCGTAATCGTGTTCGGCATAACCCAGGAAGATGTTTGCTATCTGCCGCATCGCCTCCTCATCCAGATATCCGGTAATGCCAAAATCAACTAGGCTCACGCGGCCGTCATGCATGACAATTACATTGCCGGGATGCGGGTCCGCATGAAAGAAACCAAATTCCATCAACTGCCGCGAAAAGGAGCGCAAGCCGACCAGGGCAATCTCCTTGGGATCAATGCCGTGGGCCCTTTGTTCTTCCACCTGATCCACTTTGAAACCGTCGATCCGTTCCATCACCAGGACGGACTTGGTGGTGTAATCCCAGTAGACCTTCGGTATATAGATTTCCTCAGTTTCTTTGAAGTTATGGGAAAACTTCTCGATGCTTCCCGCCTCGATGAGCATGTCCAGTTCTCTGAAAACCGTTCGCTCGAATTCACGTACCACATTGGTGGGAGCCAGAATGCGGCCCACATCGAAGGCTTTCTCAATCTTATCAGCTAGATAGTACATCAAGCGGATGTCTTCCCGAAGCCTCTTTGCAATACCGGGCCGGATGACCTTGACCACGACCCTTTCACCGCCGGGTAAAATGGCATGGTGAGCTTGTGCCACCGAAGCAGCAGCAAAGGCTTCCTGATCAAATTTGACAAAAATCTCTTCGATGGGTCGCTTCAGCTCCCTTGTAATGACCTCTTGGATTTCGGTAATAGGAACGGGTGGTACCCTATCCTGCAATTTTCGAAGCTCCTCGATGTATTCGGGAGGGAAAATATCGGCCCGCGTACTCATCAGCTGTCCAAGCTTGACAAAGCTGGGACCCAAGTCTTCCAGTACGAGTCGAACGCGGCGTGGTGATAGTACGCCGGGCTTGAGCGGTATCCCCTTCACCTTGGAGGGGTCGGCCCGCCTATCTTTCCGGCCTGCAATGCGCTCCACCACATCACCTAGGCCATGTTTGATCAGTACCCTGGCTATTCCTCCGATTCGCCTCACTCCCTTAAACCCAGCTGAAGCCTTCAATAGACTCATAATTATCTGCCTTTCCAATACCGTTGCTGTCTGCCCATTACAGTGTCTGGACACTTACCTGGCCCGGACGGGATCACCTGCTGATTTTTACACAAATAGAGGGTCCATATCCACTGGAAATTTAGAAGCAAGGTTAGCAAGGAGCATTTAAGATTTTAGATTGTAGATTGCAGAATTTGATACATCGGTTGTTTCAGCCTTACTCAAATGAAAAAGGCGGAGTCAAAGACTCCGCCTGCTTTTTTCTACGAACGGATAGATTCCAGTGCTATTCAATTATCACAAGGGTAACCCTGCGATTCTTGGAACGTCCTTCCTCTATAGTATTGTCCGCAACGGGTTTGGACTCACCGCAAGAAAATCCATTCATACGCTGTAGAGGTATACCATGTTTCGTGTACAAATAGCCCATGGCTGCTCTAGCTCTGGCCAAGCCAAGATCGAAATTATAATCATATTCGCCGAAGTCATCCGTGTGTCCTTGTAACTCAACAAAAACGTCCTTGTTCGTTTCTTTGAGAGAATTGGCAAAATCGTCCAGAGCCGATTTGGCTTCCGTTGAAAGGGCATAACTGTCGAAAGCGAATCGGACAGCCCCGTCAAATTCGGTTGCGTCATAAAAACTGGCTCTGGTCAGTTGCTCTGCTCTCTCAAGAGCCATCTGGGGTGTGGTGCAGGGCTCTCTCTGCGCCACCTCCGGTTCAATTTCTACCGGGACAGTTTCTTCCTGAACCGCAACTGGTTCTTTCTGGACGGAGGCCTTGGTGGCACATCCCGTTACGATGAACATAACTAATCCTGCAACGGTGATGATGGCCATGAGGTATTTCTTCATGACTGATTCTCCTCCCCTTTGGGTTCGCATTGCTCAAGTAGCAGTGTCGCAGCAAGCGTTATGCAAACAATGCGCGCGAGAGCTGAACGAGTACCTATGCTCCAACTGATTTATTAACCAAGTTGAATCATTTGCAAAACATGTGCCTAACTTTAGTGCAACAGGAGATTCGTAGTGTTGAACTAGCGGGAGTCCAAGATAAAAGTCCTCTGCTGCGTGCGAATTCCCATTGAATTACAGTGGTTTCTGTCAAGCTTTTTCGTTGACTTCAACCTTGTAACCGTGGTTTATTTCCAATAGGGTGATGATCATACGGCTATTAATTAAGGTGTATAATTACCAACATGGATTGCATTCTTTCGAGGTCTGTCAACGCAGTGGCTTGCTTGTGAAGAGAAGTTGCCAAACAGAAGAGCCCGCGCCCAGAGGACTTCTTTTGACCCCACAGTAAAAATCACCAATCAGAGGAGACAATAACATGGCTTCAGCTGATGCAGGCCGCCAGGGGCCCAGATTCAAAGTCAAGTGGCCTGTCGAGGTAAAGACAAATCAAGGCTCCATGGACGGGGTGACTCTGGATCTTGGCACAGATGGCGCCTTTGTCCGTTGTGCAAAGCCCCTCAAGTTAAACGAAGTTTTTGATATCGTCATAACCGCACCCGACCAATTGATCGAAGCGACGGCTGAAGTCGTCTGGTCGAATATCCACGGCCCCGATGACGACATCACGCCGCGTGGCATGGGTTTGCGTTTTCTAAAGATTTCTGGGGAACACCGTAGGGTTATAGCCAAAGAAGCCTTGCAACATCTGGATGCAAAGAAAATAGATTCCAGGGAGTTGGAGGCACTTCAGACGTTAGTCCTGGATATGGACGAGATCTCGTCAGAATAATCCTTCGGGAAAACTTTATCTGCCTTAAGAAACTCCAAAAAGGAATAGTAAAAAGACCGCTACCCGACTGTGGGAGGGAGGTAAGACAGTATGAAGAAATTCGGATACATGAGCTTGATCTTCTTGCTTACCCTGTTGCTGCTCACCGGATGTGAAACGACCCGCAATTTTACCGATTCAATTACTTCGGGCGGGGAAGAAACGTTGTTCGCTCAGGTGCCACCTGACCAGCGTATTCAGGTCGAAAAGGCTGAATTCGATTTGAAGGTTGCCGAGGAAAGATTGGAACTCGCCAAATTGAAGACGGAGTTGGCCTCTTTGCAGGAAAAATATGCAGGATACGACAAAGAGGTGACCAACAAGTACCGAGAGGAGGCGGAGGTTAGCCTGGATCTTGCCAAATGGGAAGCGATAGACAGATCAGGCTTGGGAGAAAAGGACAAGAATATAGACAATATTGCTGATCTCAAGTCCAAGAGACTAAAAATTGAAGCGGAAAGAATCAAGATCGAGGCCAAACGGGAAACTACTGAAAACAAAATCAACGACCTTGGCAGACAGATAAAAGAACTGGAGGAAAAAATCGACAATATGAAAATGGGGGATTAACCACACGAAGCTCCAGGCCCAGGCTTTGGGCTACCCAAGGTAACGGCTCAAGGTATAAGGCACAGGGCACAAGGCAAAAACAACCTGAGAAAGCTTATACTCTCCTTATGCCTTGCGCCTTGCGCCTTATACCCCTTCTGTTGGCAAAGCCATTAAGATTTGACCTGGTCCAGAGTACCGGGTTTTCTATGATTAATAAATTATGGAGGTGCTGTCATGGCCCATCCCCTTCGCTACGATATAGCCGATGCCAGATTGACTTACAAAGGCCGTCACGAGCCGAGAGAGATGAGCAAGGAGAAAGTCTACACTTTCAACCTGAGGCACAAAGAGATCCTGGGCTTTTACGGACTTGAATTGGCCGAGGGCACAGTATTCATCATTGATGACCGGGTAAATGGACTCTCGAATCTCGGCGTTTTCAGAAGCAAGCAACTCCGCCAGGGCGTGATCCTGGCGGCTGCCCTCCCAGCGGCGGCGGTTGTCATCGACGGCTTCAATGCCTTGAAAAATGTTCCAAAAGACCAGCAAACTAAAGCAGTAATCAACCAGCTGAAAAGACATAACGACCGGACCGCATCCCAGATAATGAGCGAGGTACTCCAGATTACCACGGAAACCTTTGATGTGGGAGAAGAGGTCATAATCGAGAGCGCCATAACCGAGGGTGTCCGGATCAAACCTGGGGTGGAGGCCGGCGGCAATCCCACCATTCCTGTGGGCGCGTTATTCGGCAAGGAAGAGCACTGCAGCCGCTACGGCCGAGGCCTCAGCAAGGAGATCACCAGGCTGTCCATGGGTTCAGATGTGATCGACGGTACGGGCAAGTCGGTCAAGGGTCTGCACAGCTCGCTCACTGCCCTCTTTATTACAGAGTCCGATTTCAAGAGACACTTGCCTGATATCTATGTTGAGCGTTGGATGGCTGCGGCCATGTTTCCCGAGTTCAATCCTAGGGCCACTAATTTGCAAGAGGAAACCCAGATAATTGCCAAAGCCTGTGGTGTGAAAGACCTTTCCGAAATGACCTCCTACTTTTTGGACCGGCCTCGCCACCATCCAGCAATGGACCAGTTAAATGCCATGGGGGTGGCAACTCCGTATGACAAGGACGGAGACCTCTTCCCTGCTCTGGTCATGGGGTTGGACGGGCTTGTTTTCCCAGATGGCCGCGGCCTTCACAGCATGATTGGCGAGATCGGTGGCAGCGCTGAGTGGGCGGTTGGGGCCATTCCTCTGGTCTGGCGTGGCGGCCAGAGCCTGGGCATGCTCACCAGCCAGAGCTCACTCACCAGAAAGGATCTGTCTCCAGAGGAATTATGGAACGAACGGTTCCACTACACTGAGGAGGAGCTCATCCTTCTTCAGGACGCACGTTTTGAACAGAAACCATTTTTCACGGTCAACGACATCATGGACCAGCCCTTCGCCGGCGGGGTCAGCGCTTTCGGCGCCATCTCCGACAACTATTTTCTGCCCCAACTCGAAGGAGTCAAGATCGATCGCGAAAAGGGTCTTATAACTACCAACACCCTCATGATCAACTCCCTTGGCAATGTCGAGCATTGGCAGCTCATTTTCAAATGCGTTGCGGGCATCGAAACCACGGCCAACAAGATGGAATCACCTAAATCAAAGTTGCGTGGTCTCGTAAAGGCTGAAATCGAGAAGCAGGTCCGGGCTATGGCTGACGACCATGTCAAGCGCTTCAGACTAAAACAGTTCTTCATCAACGAGTATTACCCCGCTATTGTTCACACCGACGGCAAGATGGTCGTACTCGAAAATACGGTGGAGGCGTTAATCATCAGAGGGGCCTTAAATGAATACGATCGGGACATAGTCAGAGCCGTGGTTAATGCTGTGCCGGAATGGTTTGCTAGTCCTGCTTAACCGATACTGGAGAAGCCCTAGGTATATTGGATTGTAGATTGCGGATTGTAGACTGCAAATTCAAGAGCTATAGAGTTTCCTTTATTACAACTATGTTATATTAAGCCGTCCGGCGAAAAAAACTCGGGACGAACGAACCATATGTAGACTTTTATACAAGGGAGTATACGAATGAGTACAGGTCTCATGGCGACCATTGGTGTGTTTGTCTTGGTTGGACTCTTTGCGCTGATCATTTTATATGACCGAAAAAGAATTAATGAAGATATAGCTCCTAAAACCGCACCTGGTCCGAAATTGAGTCCCACACAGATGTGGGATAGACACATTGATGAGCTTCGTAAACGAGGCGCTTAAGAACAGTCCACATGGCCAGGTTTAGGAAACACCTCAAAAATTAGACACCCGAACCTTATGGCTCGGGTGTCCTTTTCTTCTGGCACGCCTGGAGGGATTCGAACCCCCGACCTACGGATTAGAAGTCCGTTGCTCTATCCAACTGAGCTACAGGCGCAGAGCGGATTTGCCGACGTTCTTTTGGTGGAAAGAGTCTTACACCAATACCTTCCTTTTTGCAAGCGGTCCTCAATACTCTAGCAACGGTTGAAACTAGGGCTCCCTTTTGTCTTTCCTAGAACCGGCTCTTTCTGGTAACATACGCGACAGCTAATGCAGGAGATTTGTCTTGGCCCACGTGTAATTTCAGCATCATCGGCGCATGAGAATCTTAAGCTGAAAGTGCGGCTTCTCGCTTGCTCTGTATCGGAGGTCCTACCGATCAAGAAGGGGGGCGCCAATATGGCTCTCAAGATTGAAAAGCGTCATCATTCAAGGATTTCGGTGGATTGGCCCGTGGTTGTGGTAACCCCACAGCGCTACATAGGGGGCGAAACAAAGAACATCAGCCTCGGAGGCGCCTTCATTCGTTGCGTCAGTAATCCGGGAGCATTTGAACCTCTCCGTATCGTCTTCAAGGCGCCATCTCGCGAACAGTTCTTGCTGTTCACGGCTGTGGTTGTCTGGTCAAATCAGTATGAACAGATGGATGAGCTTTTCTCAACTGAAACCGGCATCAGGTTTACAGGTTTTATTGGTGATAGTCGCCAATACCTTTCCCAAGTGATCTCAGACCATGGAGTATTGGAGTACGACAAAGAATTCTCCGCAGATTAACCCTGCAAGAGTCTAGTCAAAAGCTCGCAAGCCAGACAAAATCTGCTGAGCTGGAAAAGATGGGGGAGTCATTGTCGAGACTGCTGAAATCACCGGAGGGAGCATAAGTGGTCGACCTTCGAGAAAAACGCAGTTACCCCAGGGCAAAAATCGAATGGCCGATTACCATTAAGACCGAGCAAGGCAGTGTGCAGGGGCTCACTCTTAATGTCAGTGCTGGTGGTGCCCAAATCCGATGTAAGAGCCCACCGCTGTTATATGAAGTATTTGAAATGACAATTAAAACTCCAGAGCTAGATCGCTCTTTGGTTGTTGACGCTCAAGTGGTCTGGTCAACCGCCGATTTATTAGACAGTGAGCTCACCCTACCTATCATAGGTGTTAGTTTTACCCATATTTCTGACCGCGACCGCTGGCTTATCTCCACTGCTGTTTCAATGTTTCTCAAAGAGAAAAAACGTGTCCCCCCGAGAGTGGAAGCTGCCAAGAAAGCTCTGGAAAAAGCGCTGAAAGAATGTATGGAAGAGACACCTGAGGAATAGAAACGAGTCAGGAATCCAAGCCCATGGAAAAGTCCGCTGTGTGGCATGAAATGTGGCGTTGAGCTGCCACTCGAGGGAAAGGCTAAAGGCGCAGGGTACAGGGCACAAGGCCTGTGTTAGCGAGCAGTAAACAGGCGTTGAAACTAGGCACTAGGAACTAAGCACTAGGCACAGCGGAACGACACGGGGACTGGGAGAAACGGCGAAACGGAGATTAGAGGACAGATGACGGAGGACAAAGGGCAGCTAGAATTCCGCAATCTGAGATCTGCAATCCACAATTTACCGTCTGCTCTATGCCCTATGCTCTATGCTAGGAACCTTTTCTCTTGGCAAAGCCATCGAAACGTGACCTAGCCCAAAGGACCAGGTTTTGCCTGCCCCAATTCGCTCTCTGCCAAATAGCCGGAAATCAGCTTTGGCTACGAATACCTAGTGTGCTCAGAGACCACCTCTACAAGGAATTGGCGGTCTTCTTCAGAAATATCAGTAAAGCGCACTCCCATACCAATGGGAGCCGGCTCGGAATTTGGGATGAGGGGGATGTCGATCCATACCACCTCTGCCCCTATCCATGAAGACTCTCGATCTTGCACGAGGATAGCCAAGATAAAAAGATCATTCTTGGACAGCAGCGTCCCACAGCGGATATACGCACCGCCAGCACTGATGTTCTCAATTGTGCCATCCATCTCCCCCTCGGGGGTCATCATAGTGACCGGCCAGGTCACGTCGATTCGGGGGTGTTCTCGCTGTTTTTCAAATTGGCCCGAGCTCATATGCTCCTCCAAGCTTGCTGGAGACGATCTTGCTGAGGTCATCGGCAGAGTCTCCGGGTGCAAGCTGTCATGGGTAACGCCAAACACCTCCCCCCTTCCGCCTAAATGAAAGGTTCATGCCAAAACGACAGAATACGGTACTTTTCCATATTTTCTCTATAGTTATATCAAAGATTGTCAAAATCCAGGGATATAATTTTAGAGTGACCACAGCCCAAAAATGTCACAGGTTAAAAAAAACGGCATTTCAAAGTAATAGATGATTTGTGATTTTGGCTTGAGGTAATTCCTAGTTGAGTAGTGGTTTTTCTTGTTGACAATTGCCCCTCAGGTCTTAATTTTTGCTTAGTTTCGGTTTCAATACGATGAACCGTAAAGAACCGACTCCCATCATCAGATAGATTTTTCGAAATCTCAAGGAGAAATTAGATGCGAATTCGAGACGTCATGACCAGTGATCCGGTTACCATCCAACCTGAAACACCGGTGCACCACGCCCAACAAGCCATCCGTGAACACAAAATCCGGAATTTGCCGGTGGTGCAGGAAGGGAAGCTGGTCGGAATGGTCACCTACGATATCCTTATGGAGGTGTCCCCCTCCAAGGCTACCGGATTGAGTTTGCATGAAATTCATTATATTTTGGCCGAGATGAAGGTTGAGGACATCATGGACAGAAATCCGGTGGTTGTTTCTCCGGACACACCTCTAGAGCACGCCCTGGTCCAGATTCAGGATAGAACCGTTCGTGGCTTTCCGGTGGTGGAGAATGAAAGGTTGGTGGGAATTGCCACGCGCGGGGATATCATTCGACTCCTGGCTGGGGCCCTGGGGTTACAAGAGGAAGGGGTTCGTATCACCATAGAGGGCCTTGGTCTCCGGCTGGGCGAATTGGGTGAGATCATCTCCATTTTCGATCGTAATCAAGCGCTTGTATTGAGCATGATGACCTTGCCCGCACGAGAGAAAAAGGACTGGATCGCGGTGATTAGATTAAATACGAAGGATGTGGCAACCATTGAAGAGGATTTAAAAAGAGCAGGCTTCCGAGTTTCTTACGTGGACGAACCCGTCTGATTTGAGACCTGCGGCACTACTCCCGGTTCAACCGCTATGAGGACATCTCGCTAATGAATTGGACATCTTCCTCGGAGATAAAAGTGAAGCGAACTCCCATACCAACGGGAACGGACTCAGAATCAGCAGAGAGGGTGATGTCGGCTCGGACGACTTCCGCCCCTATCCATAGAGGCTCTCGTTCCAGGCCAAGAATGCCTAAAATAAGAAGGTCATTTCTGAATAGCAACCTTCCACAGTTAATATAAGCACCCCCGGCACTGATGTTTTCTATCACGCCATCCAGTGCCCCCTCGGTGGTCATCAATACAACAGGCCATCTCACTTGGATTCTAGGGTGGGCTCGTTTTTCGGCCATATGAGCCAAATGCATACTCACCTCCCGGCGCAAGAGACAATCGCGTTAGAGCAAGAAAAAGAGTTTACTGGTGCCTCAACCGGATGGATCTGAGCATGCCCCCCACCCGCTCCATATGAAAGGATCATGCCAAATCAAAGAATAATAAAAGTTTTCTATATATTTTAAATACTTAACTCTATAAATATCAAAGTATGAAGATGAAGAGTCAGGCGGATCAGAGGCCAAAATTGTCACATAGTGAAAAAAAACGGCATCTTGGAAAATTTTGATTTTGCAATGCGGAAGGCAGAACGTAGAAAGGAAAAAATGGTGTTACAACGAATGCTTTGATAACCCCACCGAGGCGCAGTCTAAATGAGTAAATCTTCCATACGTCTGTCTTTTCCAGCCCAGAGTGTGTTCAGCCAATTCCTAAATTGATGACGAGATTCCCTGCTTTGGAAATAATCTGCTGACAGTTCTCTATCAATGGGCAGCGATTCTACCCTCACCTTGATGTCATTAACTTCGCCACACAGAAAGCCCCAAAAGCTCTTGGCGCCCTTTGGGTAGGCAATTGTTACATCCAGGATAGAGTGCAATTGCTCGCCCATGGCAGCAAGCACGAAAGCTATACCACCGGCCTTGGGTTTGAGCAGATGACTATACGGTGAACCCTGTTTACGATGCTTTTCGATGGTGAACCGCGTTCCCTCCACAAAGTTCATGATGGAAACTGGAATCGTCTTGAATTTGTCGCACGCTTTTCGCGTGGTTTCCAGGTCTTTATAGGTTGCAGAAGAACGTTCCAAGAAAGGATAATCCAATGCCCACCAGGCAAGCCCTAAGACCGGCACCCAGATTAGCTCCTTCTTCAGAAAGAACTTCAAGAAAGGGATCTTGCGGTGAAAAATTTTTTGCAGAACCAGGATGTCAACCCACGACTGATGATTAGCGATCACCAAGTACCATTCATTGGATTTCAACTTGTCGGAGAAACGGACATCCCAGCGGATTTTGTTGATAAGTCTCATGTTGCAATTGTTCAATAAAATCCAAATCCCGCCGATGGCGTGCATTACTTTGCTACAAAACTTTCGCCAAGCGGTGACCGGAATGAGCAGCTTCAAAAGCGCCACCAAAAGCAACACCACCGTCCAAAAAACTGTGTTGATGACGTATAGAAGCAAGGATATAACGCCGCGAATCGGGCCCGGCAAGAAACTCAGCATCTTCCTTTTTTCTTTATCTCAAGGTGGGACAAAGACCGCTCCGCAGGTTGAACCTCTCCCGGAGCTCGCATCACCTGCAGAGCGCAAAGAGCTAGCAAATGGTGAGCGGTAAACGGTGAAAGGTGAACCGATCTCTTTAGCAACTGTTCACCTTTTACCCTTTACTGTTCACATTCTTTTACGCTATGCGCTTAAATAAATTCTTTTTGAGTTGGCTTGCAACTTCGCTCGTATTCTTCCAGCAAAGTCCCCATGAGCTCTTTGACTGAAACAATCTTTTCTACTTTATAGGCATTCTTCCCGGCAAATGCGAAACCGTGCTTAAGTTTTCCCCTCCTGGCGTTAATCAAAGCCAATGCAATGCAATAAGGGCTTTCTTTACTCTTGCAGGTGGAAAGGCAGTGGTACATACATTTGAAAGGTTTTCGTTCTCCCCGGCCAACCTCCTCAAGAAACCTATTTCGGATAGCATTTCCCGGAAGTCCTACCGGACTAACGATATGCACCACGTCTTCTTCTTTGGCATCGATGAATGCCTGCTTAAACCCTTCATCCGCGTCACATTCGTGGGTGGCAACAAAGCGGGTACCCATCTGCGCTCCTGCCGCACCCATTTTCAGGAACTTACAAATATCTTCTCCGGAGAAAATCCCTCCCGCCGCAATGACGGGAATATTCCTCTTATACTTTTCAATAAAAGGCTTGAGCACTTCGATCACTTGTGGAACGAGGTTTTCCAGGGCGAAACCTGGATCGTCAATCTGTCCCTGCTTAAAGCCAACATGTCCTCCAGCCATAGGTCCTTCCACCACGAAAGCATCAGGCAAATAATCGAACTTTGACAGCCATTTTTGGCAAATTATCTTTGCAGCCCTGGCGGAAGAGACGATGGGTACCAACTTGGTCTCGGACATCTTCTTGAGGTAAGCGGGGAGATCCAAGGGTAGGCCCGCTCCAGAAAAAATAATATCAATGCCTTCGGCGACAGAGGTCTTTACCATGTCGGCAAAATTCGTCAAGGCCACCATAATGTTGACCCCGAGGATGCCTTCAGTCTTCTCCCTGGCTTTTCTGATCTCTTTTCTCAATGCTCTGATGTTGGCGTCCAGGTAATTGGAATAGAGGTCCGACTCGGCCATACCGATCACTGCGGAGGAAATGACGCCGATGCCCCCCTCGTTGGCCACAGCTGAGGCCAACCCCGAAAGCGAAACTCCGACACCCATCCCACCTTGAATTACGGGAACGCTGGCGACTAAATCGCCAATTTTCAGCTGAGGGATTTTCACGACTCAACTCCTTCAAATAATCGATACTATTGAGCTTTGACTACATTCGCTCAAACTTCAATCCTAACCGGATTTGTGATTCATCAAAGTTAATGGCGCTGCATAAATCAAGCCACCTGAGAGCAGTTTAACTTGCACGAATAGCATCTCGCCCTTTGCATGTCAAGGACTCGAGATAAAACCCCATCCCGCGAAAATCAGCCCTTTTCCCTATTAAAAGATGGCTTAAGATGCATTTTTTATTAGAATTTTCACGAGATTTTTGGTAGAGTTGTCGCTGTTTTGCCGTGCGCGGTGAACCAAATTACAACCCAATTATGGCACCAATCATGCATGGTTTCCTCGCAACGTGAGACTTCTTGCACCACGTAAAATTACCTGGCGAAAACTCTCTGCTAGAAGGTCCAGTTGCCAATGTTACGCACGCTATTCCTAGCTCTGCTCAGCCTACTATTTTTTACCTCCTCCTGTACCAAGTCCTCCTTTATGCGTTGGCAGACTGAATCTGCCAAATCCAAAACATCAACCCAACGTGCTAGCCAAGACGGAGCCTCCGACTCGAACCCATCGATCAGGGATTTGACGGCTTCCAGTTCGCCCTCGGAGGGAAACTCAGGCAAGCTGGAAGCCCAAGATGAGGTTGCCTCTCAAGAAGAAGACTACACTGACCAGAAACGCATCGACGACGCTCTTTACATATACCAAGAGGCCTTGGAGTACCGGAGCAGTGGCGAACCTGACAGAGCGATACAGTCTCTCGATCAGAGTTACCAGATCATCTGCAGTATCCAGGACGAGACGGACCCTGAGATCACCCAGCAGAAGGAGGACTTGCGTCTTCTCATTTCCAAGCGGATTCTCGAAATCTACGCCTCCAGATCGCACCCACAGACGGGCATTAGCCGGGAGATCCCGCTGGCCATGAACCAATATGTGGCCAGAGAAATTAAACGTTTCCAGACTAAGGAGAGGCAGTTTTTTCTCATCTCCTACAGGCTCTCAGGAAAATACCGGCCCTACATTGTGGAACAGATGAGGCAAGCAGGCCTTCCTGAAGATCTCTCCTGGTTGCCACTCATTGAAAGTGGCTTTAAGACCAAAGCCTATTCCAAGGCGAGGGCCCTGGGCCTTTGGCAGTTTATCGCTTCCACTGCCTACCGTTTCGATCTCCGTCGTGACCGCTGGGTAGATGAACGGATGGACCCGGAGCGTTCAACCCAGGCCGCCATCACTTACCTGAAGGCCTTGCATGAGCTTTTTGGCGATTGGACTACTGCCTTGGCAGCCTACAACTGTGGAGAGGGTAATGTTCTGAGGGTGATTCGCCAGCAACATGTGAACTATTTGGATGATTTCTGGGATCTTTATTCCCGGTTGCCTCTGGAAACTGCCCGCTATGTGCCGCGCTTTCTTGCGGCACTCCACATTATTAAGAACCCTGAGCAGTACGGCTTCACCGATCTGCGGCTGGATGAACCATTGATCACTGAGAAGGTGGAGGTCAACCGGCAAATGCGTCTCAAGGATCTCGCCAGGTTTTTGAGAATACCGGCAAAGACCCTGGAGGAACTCAATCCCTCCCTGAGATACAAGGCGACTCCGGATTACACTTTCACCCTGAAGCTACCAGTCGATACAGATGCTACCCTTGTCGCCAATTTGGAACAAGTTCCCAGGTGGAAGCCCCCCCAACGTGCTTACGTGGTGCACCGGGTGCGCTTCGGCGAGACTCTTTCGGAAATCGCCTTGAAATATCGAGTGCCCGTGTATCGCATCGTGCGAGCCAATCGGTTGCGCAGTGCCAGTCGCATTCGGGCTGGCCAGCGTTTGAAAATTCCCCTCCGGGGTCAGGTTATCGTGGCGAGCAGTAAACCCTCTTATAAAAAAGGCTCAACCGTCAATTATCAAGTGAAGAGAGGTGACTCGCTCTGGCTCATCGCCAAACGCTTCAACACCACGGTGGCCGAGATCAAAGCCCTCAACAACATCCACTCCGATCTGCTTCATTCCGGTCAGGTCATCATGATCCAAACAGGCAGACGCTGAGTCGCATGAAGCCCTGCGCATAGCCGATTCCCTTAATTGACTATTTGCAACGGACAACGCACCACTGACAACTGACAATAACTTTTTCCCGGCCAGGGAAAAAACACCCCCCTCTGTGTCCCCTGCCCGCCATCGCGAGTCGCTCAGGCAAGGCGGGCGGGTCTGTGCCTCTGTGGTGATTTCCTATCTCAGGTCACTATAATGCGGAGTGAAGTAACTAATCGTTTTGCATTTTCAAGTTGAACCCTGCTCCTGAAGCTCTTTGAGGGTCTCATCAGGACCCAGGATTATAAGTGAATCGCTATCCTTGATCTGGAAGTGCGCTTTGGGAATCAGCGTCAGGCCAGTCGGGATGATCTCCTTGATGGCCAAGACCTGTATGCCAAAGCGGTTTATCAGATCCAGTTCTTTGAGGCTTTTACCAACGAATTCTTTGGGAGGTGCGAGTTCCACGATGCTGTAGCCTTCGATGAAAGGCAAATAGTCCAACATGTTCGGATTGTCCAGCCGGCTTGCAACCCCAATGGCCAGATCTTTCTCGGGAAAAAAGATCTCGTTGGCACCGACTTTCCTCAAAATTCGGCCATGTTCTTCACTCGTCGCCTTGGCGAGTACATTTTTGATGCCAAGCTCTTTTAGGTGCAAGGTTGCCAGGATACTCGCATTCATCCGGGTTCCAATGCAGACAACTGCGGCGTCCACTTGACTAATTCCCAACGCCTCCAGAGCTTCCCGATCGGTGGCATCGGCGATCACCGCCTGGCTGACCACGTCTTTAATTTTTTGCACCTGGCCTTTGTTAATGTCTAGGGCCACAACTTCATGCCCTTTCTCGTAAAGATGGCGTCCAAGGTAAAAGCCAAAATTACCAATGCCGATAACAGCAAATTGTCCCATGATGGATCCCCTTCAAAATGATTTATGACGCCATTGCCTGCTTGTACCTTGTCCGGTCTGACCCCTCCCAACTTTGCGCTGCTCAACCGATCATGACATTCTCTTCCGCATACTGAAACCGGGACCTGGGTTCTTTTCCAGTCAAAGCCACGGCAATGGATAGCGGACCCAACCTTCCTGCAAACATCACCAGAACGAGGATCAGTTTGCCAATACTGCTCAGCTGCGGCGTAACCCCCACACTGAGGCCCACAGTGCCGAAGGCAGAGACCACCTCAAAGAGGAGTTTAAGGAAAAGTCCTCTACTCTCCTCGTGTATCGTGGTGCCCAATTCACTTACCGTCAGTGCCATGGTGGCAGCGTAGATCAACACAATCGCCACAACAAAGACCGAAATGGCTCGACCAACTGTCTCCGGTGCCAGAGATCGGCGGAATATACTCGTCCCCTCCTCGCCCCTGAGCCGTGATCGGCTTAAGGCGAAGAGGACCCCCAAGGTGTTTATTTTGATGCCGCCGCCGGTGGACCCAGAACCCGCTCCTATGAACATGAGCGGGATGGTAAAAAGTAAGGTCACGTTTGCCATTTTACCAAAGTCCAAGGTATTGAATCCGGCGGTCCTGGCTGTGACCGATTGGAAAAAAGCTGCCATGAACTTGGCTGGCACCGAAAGTCCAGCCATGGAATGCTTCCACTCGGAGAACAAGAATCCCACCGTCCCACCTGTAAGCAGAACGATGCTCAGGATCAGCACTAACTTGGAATGGACTGAGAGACGCCGGGTGCGTCTGGCTTGGTCACGCTTAAACAAGAGCCTTTTCAACTCGAGATGTACCAAGAACCCCATGCCGCCAAAAATAATCAAAAAAGCCACGGTAAAGCTCACCAGTGGATCCCCGCTGAAGTCCATAAAACTCTTTGCATACAGACAAAAACCGGCGTTGCAAAAGGCGCTCACTGAGTGAAAAATGGCAAAATATAGCGCCCGCCCTGGATGATACATCTCGGAAAAGCGGAGGAAGAGCAAGGCAGCCCCCGCCAGTTCCATGAGCAAGGTGAATAAGACAACGTGGCGCACCAAAGAAGCAAGTCCTGTATCCGGGCCATGGGTAAAAGTATCCTGAATGACGCTCCGCTGCATAAAGGAGAATCTTCCGGTCATAACCAGTATAAGTACTGTGGAGAAGGTCATTATGCCCAGCCCGCCGCATTGAATGAGCACCAATACGACCCACTGACCGAAGAGGCTCAGGCGAGTGCCGGTATCTACAACGACCAGACCGGTAACGCAGGTTGCAGAGGTTGCAGTAAAGAGGGCGTCCACCGGTGCCAACGCTGGTCCGTTGGCAGCCACCGGGAGCATCAACAGCAAAGTGCCAAGTAGGATTAAGCCTGCGAAGCTAAGGATGGGTAGGTTAACTGGAGTGATAAACCGTTTCCGCCTGCTTATGGAAGAATCAATCATGGATTCACATGTCTCGCAATATCGTGAGCCTTACCACCGCAACATCCAACAAATGGCAAGCAGGAAAAATACTTGCAGTTGATAATCCTAAGTAATATAGAAGGAGTCAAATAGTCAATAAATTTGATTGGCCCCAAGACGGCCAACGGCTAAGGTTCTCGATCTCATGGCCCAACCTACTCGAGATTATCTTTCCGGAGAATCGAGGTGCGCTTTTCACCGCCCCTGGTTTCGGGGATTTTGATTCGCCGCTATCAACGCTTTCTCGCTGATGTCCGGCTGAGTGACGGCAAAGTGGTCACGGTGCACTGCCCAAATTCCGGCAGCATGAAAGGCTGCAATCTGCCCGGCAGGGAGGTGCGTCTCTCTCGAGCAGAGAATCCCAAACGAAAAACTCGCTATACCTGGGAATTGATTCACCTGCCTTCCACCTGGGTGGGTATCAATACCTTAACCGCAAACCGACTGCTGGCTGAAGCAGCTTCTCGTGGAGAAATTCCCGAGCTCGGTCCCTTTGATAGACTTACAAGCGAAGTAAGATTGCAGCATAGCCGCATCGATTTTTGCCTCTACAGGGACAATATGCCGGTTTTCGTAGAGGTCAAGAATGTTACGCTCGTGGAGGATGGTACGGCACTCTTCCCAGATGCCCCGACGGCGAGGGGACGCAAGCATCTGCAAACCTTAATCGATGCTGTCAAGCTCGGTAACCGTAGTGCCATGTTTTATGTGGTCCAGCGCGAGGATGCCGATCGTTTCGCCCCTGCTGCCCATATCGATCATGCCTATGCCCAGGCACTCCGCCGGGCGCAGCAGGCAGGCGTCAAGATTATTGTCTATCGCGCTCGGGTTAGTCCGGAAGAAATAGCCCTAGAGGCCCCTTTGCCGGTGGTTCTCGAGAAGCAGGCATGATCCGGGGCAAGGCCTAAGAGTACCACTTCAAAGCGCATTGCTTCACATGAGCGGTTATGTTAGAAGAGCATAAGCGTTGATTACCCTTGGCCCCCCTAACTTTTGACCCATCAGTGGAGGAACACCATGAGCGAGATTGTCGATATCAAAGCAAGAGAAATCCTGGACTCTAGAGGCAACCCCACCGTTGAGGTAGATGTACATCTTGATAGTGGTTTTTTGGGGCGTGCTGCTGTGCCATCGGGGGCCTCCACCGGCATCCGTGAAGCCTTGGAACTGCGCGACGATGATCCCGATCGCTATCTGGGTAAAGGCGTAACCAGGGCCGTGGCCAACGTAAATGAGACCCTTGGACCTGCACTCCTGGGTCTGGATGCTTTTGAACAGGGGGCCCTGGACCGCTACATGATCGAAATGGATGGCACCGAGAACAAGGGCAATCTGGGGGCCAACGCAATATTGGGAATCTCCATGGCGGTGGCCAAAGCTGCTGCTGCCGAGTGTGGTCTCTCCCTCTTTCGCTATCTCGGCGGCATCTCCGCTCGTATTTTGCCAGTACCCATGATGAATGTTATTAATGGCGGCGCCCATGCGGACAACAACGTGGACATTCAGGAATTTATGATTGTCCCGCTAGGCGCCCCGAGTTTCTCTGAAGCACTGCGCATGGGGACAGAAACATTTCACCACTTGAAAAAAGTCCTCAAGTCCCGGGGACATCAGACCGCTGTTGGTGATGAGGGTGGCTTTGCCCCTAACCTAAAGTCAAATGAAGAGGCGATGGATGTGCTCATGGAGGCCATTGCTCAGTCTGGTTTTAGGCCGGGTGCAGATATTGCCATAGCCCTGGATGCAGCCGCCAGTGAATTCTATCAAGACGGCCGCTACTTGCTGGCGGCTGAAAAGGAACCGGAAAAAACCCCCGAGGCTTTGGTGGACTTCTATGCTGACTGGGTCAACCGCTACCCTATTATCTCACTTGAAGACGGTATGGCTGAAGATGACTGGCAAGGATGGAAATTGCTCACTACCAGACTAGGTGACCGGACGCAACTGGTCGGGGACGACCTGTTTGTCACCAACACCAAAATTTTATCCCGTGGTATCGAGGAAGGGGTGGCAAATTCCATCCTGATAAAACTAAATCAGATCGGCACGGTGACCGAAACACTGGAAGCCATTCAAATGGCCAGCGCTGCGGGCTATAGTTCGGTAATTTCCCACCGGTCTGGCGAGACAGAAGATACCACCATTGCAGACCTGGCTGTGGCCACCGGCGTCGGCCAGATCAAGACCGGCTCCCTCAGCCGCACCGACCGTTTGGCCAAATACAACCAGTTGCTGCGAATCGAGGAGGAGCTGGGAAAAGGGGCAGTCTATCCAGGGGCCAGCGTTTTCAAGGGCTAGCATGACCCCCCGGTCGCCACGAAGAGGTTTAGCTAACCAGGAAGTTAAAGCAGGTCGGAGTCTACTAGTTCTGGTGCGTAAATGATGCTGTAGGGGATCGGGTAGATATCTGTGTAACCCCGTAGAGGGATGAGGAGCTGATCGCTCACCGTCAGCCACTGATAATCGGGTCTCAGTTCCCGTAGTTTGCCGTCCTCGGGGGGTTTTGAGTGGATTGTATTACTGTAGGTTACCTGAAAAACGCCCACACCATAGTCGTCCTCGATATTTATCAAGAACCTCTCCACGAAGTTGTCAAACTTCATTCGGTTTTCAGCGGCCAGCCGGGCAATCTCATCAGTGGGCAGCTTGACCAACACGAATCTGGTCACCCCGCGCTCGCTGAGACGCGTGAGCGCGCGTGACTCAGAACTGGCGACGTATACCGTTGAGATGAATTCCATCTTTTTGAGAAACTGGGCGGCCACCACCGCAGCCGTGCGGCGGCCTCCCACCGCAAAGTGAAATCCGTAATTTTCGAAAAGCTTATTGTTGAGACTCTCGGCATACTTTTCGCCCATCTCATAGAGATCTTTGGGAATGTAGCGGAGTTGCTGCGCCATTTCTTCTGTGGCGTTGTCAATGGGCCAGTCAATTTTCACATGGAAGTGTGTCATCGCATAGCGCGTTCGGGCCTTTATTGTCGGATCCCTTTGAATGAGCAGGGCGTAGTCCACCGGCAACAGGTCAAGTACAAAGCTCTCAAAACTCGGATTTTCGAAGTATCTTAAATTTTTAGTATATTTTTTGTGCAACTGCACATGGGCAAGTTCAGCAATTCCATCCTTGGTGACCTTATTTCTATCGAAAAAACGGATATATTTCTTGTAGTAACCTGGAATGGTCCCTTCGCAAAAGAGAACGAGAAAATGGTTGTGGTAGATTAATTCTCTCTCGACCACTCGAGCACGGGGCTTCAACTCCCGCCTGGGAACAAAGGGGTAAGGCTCACCAGCTTCGCAGAAGTTCCAGTATGAATCAATGAGCCCGTATTGGACCAAATACATATCCATCTGGTCCCGCAACACCTCGTAAACTGAGCGCCGCAATCTATCCTGCGTACTCAACTGGTATCGATAGGGCCAGGTGGGCATCCTCTTTCCCCTCTTGAGGCGAATCCCTCCCATCAGAGAGGGTCTGGGTACTGCTGCAAGTTTTTGGCCGACAGGCCCTTACCTCTCGGCCGCTGTCCACTGAAAACAAAAAAGCAATCACTCACCAACATTCGGTAGAAATGGTGGCGATAACTTGCCGTTAATTTGATTTAATTATGCTTTTTTGTCAATCTATTTTCACCGGAGAAAATGGGATCGAAAATATCCCTAAGCTGGTTCATCGACCATCCGCTTGGGCAGGTAGAAGACGTATTCAGCAGCCAGCAGATCAAATTGGACCGTGGTCTCACGCTCCACCGTATCATATAGGGTCTTGAGCGTATCTGCCTTTAATATCTTGTCAAAGAAATCCCTACGATGGTAAAAGTGTGGATGCAAGGGGAGAAGAAACTGGCTGGAGTCCCCCTTCCAGGAGAAATTAAGACTTTGGCGCAGAGCCAATATGGTTTTATAGATACTGCGCAGCAGATCGGTTCGCAATAACGGTGAGGTACTATTCACCACACATTCCATGAGACCTGCCAGCCTATAAAACTCCCTAGCCTGCTCCTCGTCTTCTCGAAAGCGGTAAAGCCCCATTGCGGTGTAATCACATCCATTCACCAAACTGAAGTGCTCGGGGATGAAGCTGAGATGGCTGTGGCCGTCTGCGATGACTTGTTTTCTGTGAGCTTGGTACTTTTCCGCCTCACCTCGCAAACACTGTAGCACCTGCCCCTGACGCCAATCGCCGCGACGGAATTCCAGGGGTTTTCGGCAGATGAGATTGTCGTCAGCCCTGCGGCCATCTCCAAACTGATAGATTTTTGCCATTGTCTCCCAATGCTTAAGGGTTACATAAGCACTATACCAGACCCAGGCTCATCTTCAAAACCACAACCATGGCGCTGATCGGCTCACCGGTGGCAACTTCCACCCCGTTATCACTAGGGCACTAGGGACTAGGCACTGAGATCAAAGACTGACCAGTAGTGCCTGGTGCTTACTGCATAGTGCCTAGTGTTCTGTGTCTACTCATGCTTCGTGCGGCCTGGAAAACCGGGTCGGGTCATCTGCTCGGCATTGAGTATTCTTAGCAATTTCTCCTCCGGGAGTATACTCAACTCCAGCGCCACCTCTCGTACAGTCCTTCCACTTTCGTAGGCCAAGTGAGCTAGATTGGCTGCCCTGTCATAGCCTATCTCAGGTGCCAGTGGCGTACACAGGGCCAGGCTTCGTTCCACCAATTCCTCACACCGTTGTTCATCAGCCGCAAGCCCCTTCAAGCACTTATTCGTAAAATTATCGATTCCGGTCTTCAGCAACTCTATAGATTGAAGTAGATTCTTGGCCATCACCGGCAGCATCACATTTAGTTCCATGTTCCCAGCTTGGCCGCCAAGGGTTAGAGCCAAATCATTGGCCATAACCTGGACTGCCACCTGGAGCAGGGATTCGATGATGACTGGATTTACCTTGCCCGGCATGATGGAGGAGCCCGGTTGTACCGCTGGCAGCCGTAGCTCGCCCAACCCACATCTGGGTCCGGAAGCAAGCCACCGCAGGTCGTTACCGATTTTGGTGAGCGCCACCGCCAAACCTCTCAAACTGCTACTGGTAGCCACCTGCGCATCCTGGCCCGCCTGAGCCGCGAAATGGTTTGCGGCCTCCGCCAAGGGAAGATCCGTCTCCTCGGCCAACAATCTAATGACTCGAGAGGCAAAGCCGGGCTCGGCATTGAGACCCGTTCCAGTGGCCGTACCTCCAAGGGCTAATTCCATAAGGCCGCCCAAGGCCTGTTCGACACGCTCGCGGGCGAATTGCAGCTGACGGGCATAGCCGCTGAATTCCTGTCCGAGACGCACTGGTGTGGCATCCTGTAGATGGGTGCGTCCAATTTTGACAATGTGGTCGAATTGCTCACTTTTGGCCGAAAGTTCACTTTCACAAGCCATGAGCACCGGCAGCAGCCCACCATTGATACTTTCGGCAGCAGCCAAATGGATGGCTGTGGGAATTACATCATTGCTGGACTGTCCTCGATTAACATGATCGTTGGGGTGCACAGGAGACTTGCTGCCCAGCTCACCTCCCAGAAGTTTGATAGCGCGGTTGGAAATGACCTCATTGGCATTCATATTGGTGGACGTGCCGGATCCCGTCTGAAAGATATCCACAGGAAAGTGGTCATCAAGTTTCCCGTCCACCACCTCGCCTGCTGCCTGGATGATGGCCTCCGCCAACTCTTTGGAAAGAAAGCCTAGCTCCAAATTTACCCGGGCTGCAGCCCGTTTGATTAGACCCAGGGCGCGGATAAATTCCCGTGGAAAGCGCAGCCCGCTGATGGGAAAGTTTTGGACGGCCCTCTGGGTTTGCGCCCCATAGTAGGCCGATGCCGGAACCTGCACCTCTCCCATTGAATCGGTTTCAATTCGGTAGGTTTGCTCTTGCATCTCCCTGTCCTCCAACCGTCTAGTCATTGGTCATTTGCGCTAGGCAACTTCATAGAATCCAGTGGCCAGTAGCCAGGAAAAGGGATTCGGATCTATTCTTTTCCTCCTGAATTCTGGATTCTGACTCCTGACTCCTTGATGTGGTGCCTAGTTCCCAGTGCCTAGTGCTTAGTGCCTTTTAGAATGAATAAAAAAAGTCGTTAAGGTTAAGATTCTCGCAGCCATCCGCGGTCACTCGAACCATGTTTTCCAATCGAACTCCACCCCAGCCGGGAAGGTAAATCCCAGGCTCGATGGTGACCACCATGTTTTCCTCCAGTACCATGGCACTGCTCTTCCCAAAACCCGGCTTCTCATGGACGGCAAGACCCACCCCATGACCCAAGCCGTGACCAAAGTATTCGCCATAGCCTTCCGAGGAAATGTAATCCCGTGCCACCTTATCCACTCCCAGGGAGGAGATCCCAGCCTTGACCGCTTCCATGGCCCGCAACTGCGCCTCCCGGACAATGGAGTAGATCCGGCGTGCCTTATCGTCCGGTTCCCCAAGAATGAGGGTACGGGTCATATCCGAGCAATAGTGATCCAACCGGGCCCCCAGATCGATGATGATGGTTTCAGACTTCTGCAACACACGGTCGCTGACAACTGCGTGGGGCAAGGCCGCACTGGGACCTGAGGCTACAATGGGCGGAAAAGAAACTGCCTCTGCCCCCGCTTCCCGCATAAGCTGTTCGATGCGCCAGGCCAATTCCTTCTCGGTCTTGCCCTCCTCAGCCTCGGCCAATACTGTCTCCAGAACGGACTCGGTCAAGGCGAGAGAGTCGCGAATAGCCGCGAGCTCTTCCGGCTCCTTTATCATTCGTAATCCTTCAACCAAGTCGCCGGCAGGCACCATTTCTCCGTCTGGGTGCCACTTCTGCAGGGCTTCCTGTATTTTCACAAACCGGTCGTAAGTGAGGTGATCTTTCTCAAAACCGAGGTTACGGGTGGACAGATTTGCAAAGATCTCCGGCAGAAGGTTGGTGAGGTTCTCCTTGTAGATCAACACCTGAAAGCCTGGGGCTTCCTTTTCAGCCTGTTCCATGTAGCGAAAGTCCGTTGCCAGCACCTGGGATTCTTCGGTGATCAAAAGGAAACCAGAGGATTCGGTGAGTTGCATGTCCTCCGCCCAGAAGCCGCTAAGATACGCCCGGTTCCACGGTTCCGAAACCATAAAAGTGTCAAAGGGTTGTTCGCTCAACAATATTTTGATCTTTTCCAATCGTCGCTGAAATGGTGTCAGATTATCCATGCCTCACTCCAATTAATCTGTTGTCACCCAAATCACTTCGGCTCACCAGGTCGAGACTTGCACTATAATCGATAACCATGCGGTGCACAACCACACCTTGCGCCGATCTTTCTCAACCGCAGCCGTGCACTTGCTCAACCACTAACCAAAGCCTCCAATATATTAATAATAATAAACGCCGTATTTTTTACCCATTTCTGGCTTGACCAAAAATGGGTAAAAACGGAAGTTAATTTACATAATAAAAGTTACAAAATACGTATTTTTATTAGTAAAATGTTACACTTAAATATATTCTCAATAACTTTTTACCCAAATTTTACCGTACATTAAATGGGTAAATTTACCCAAAACGTTTACGGTAAAAAATGGGTAAAATTGAAGATACAATGTTTGGGGTATTTTGGCTGATATATCTTCTTGCCGTTGAGGCTGCACAGTTTTACAATGGGCTCCCCCTATCTCTAATCATCAGAAGGTGATGGGGAATAATCCCCCAGTAGAGGGCTGGCGATGCGCATCGGCGTTGATACGGGCGGAACCTTTACGGATTTCGTTTTGGAGAAAGAGGGCGGTCTTCGCTTTCACAAGGTGGTTTCCACCCCGCACAATCCTGCCGAAGCGGTATGTCGTGGCATTGATGAACTTGGTGAGTCCCTATACCCAGGGGATGAAGTCATTCATGGCACCACTGTCGCCACCAACGGCTTCCTGGAACGCAAAGGAGCCCGCACTGCGTTAATTACCACACGCGGCTTCCGGGACCTTCTGTGCATTGGTCGCCAGAACCGACCGGAGCTTTACAACCTCCAGGTGAAAAAGGTTGCCCCATTCATTCGACCTTCCTGGGTTTTCGAGGTGAACGAGCGAACCCTAGCAGATGGCACTTTGGTAAGGAAACCAGAGAACGGGCATCTCGGTAAACTGCAACATAAACTCATACAAGGTCGCTTTGAGTCGATAGCTGTGGTCTTCCTCCACTCCTACGTAAACCCAACAAACGAGGAACTGGTTGGTGCTGGTTTGCAGGATCTGGGGCTACCGGTATCACTTTCTTCCAAGATTCTCCCGGAGTTTAGAGAATATGAGCGGCTGAGTACCACCTGCATCAACGCCTATCTGGGACCTCTACTCAGCCATTATTTCCGTGAGCTCGAACAGCGGTTACGCCCGGTCGTTTTGCTGGTGCAGCAATCAAACGGGGGACACATGACCGTCCCCGAGGCCGCTGAACGTCCGGTGCACACCATCCTTTCGGGTCCGGCCGGTGGTCTCGCCGGGGCCAGAAAAATCGCCGACTTTCTGGGCGAGCCGCGAATCATAACTTTTGACATGGGGGGCACATCAACGGACGTGGCACTTTCAGACGGGGATCTTCCCTACACGCGGGAATATCGGCTGGACGACTTTCCCGTTGGTGTCCAGGTACTGGACATTCATACCATCGGAGCCGGCGGTGGCTCCATTGCCTGGCTGGATCGGGCTGGTGCTCTCAGAGTCGGTCCCAAGAGCGCTGGTGCCGATCCTGGCCCTGTCTGCTACGGCAAGGGTAACGAGCTGACGGTCACAGACGCCAACCTCTTTCTGGGTCGTCTCCTTCCCGATTATTTTTTGGGCGGGGGGCTAACGCTCTATCCAGAGCGCACCGAAAAGACTATGCGCCATTTCGCCTCTCGCCTTGGGGTGTCAGCACTGCAGGCAGCTGAAGGCATTGTTGCAGTGGCCAATGCCAACATGAACCGAGCCTTGAGGGCCGTCTCCGTGGAACGCGGTTACCATCCCCGAGATTATGTCCTTGTTTGTCTGGGAGGAGCCTCCGGTCTGCATGCATGTGAACTGGCACTTGAATTGAACATCCACCGCATCATTCTACCCATTGCCACCGGCGTGCTCTCAGCCCTCGGCATGGTGAGCGGTAGCCACCGGCGTGATCTGTCACGCACTGTACTTTTAAAACAACACCAGTTTCAAACCACCCAGCTAGAAAAGCTATTTCAAACCCTTGAATCAGATGGATTTCAAGAACTGGCAAGGACCGGCATCGAGGCCACTGATTTTTCTGCCGTGCGGAAATTGGACGTCCGCTATTATGGACAATCCTACGAAATCCCGATTCCACACACCAAGGATTTTGTGGATGTTTTCCATCAAGAACACGAGCGGCTTTTTGGTCATGCATTTTTGGACAGGGATATTGAAATCACCACGCTCCGACTCAGTCTGGAGACTGAATCACCGGTTCTCTCTCTTCCCCGCCAAGGTGCAGCTGGGCAGGAAAAACTTCCAGGCTATCGCCCACTTTATTATGCTGGAACTTTTGTTGATGCCGCAATTTCTCACCGCACTCGGTTGCAGCCGGGGCAAAAGTTCGCCGGACCTGCACTTATTTTAGACGATAGCAGCACCTGTCTGGTTACGCCCGAATTTGTTGCGCAGGCCGATATCCACGGGAACTTACACTTGGAGAGGATGCGATAGATGGCCACGCCAATCGAACTGGAGGTCTTCAACAAACTCTTCGCTTCAGTGGCCGAGGAGATGGGTATAGTGCTGCGACGCAGTGCATTTTCAGCAAACATCAAAGAACGGCGCGATTTCTCCTGTGCCCTCTTTGACCGGCAAGGTCTGCTGCTTGCCCAGGCAGCACATATTCCGGTACATCTCGGAGCCATGCCTTTGGCAATGGCTGCGGCGCACTCAGGCAGGAAATGGAGTCCCGGCGATGTGGTGATTCTAAATGATCCCTACAAGGGCGGGACTCATCTTCCGGATATTACCCTCATCGCGCCAGTTTACTGCGGTGAACCTCACCCGCTTTTCTTTGTAGCCGCCCGGGCCCATCATGCTGACGTAGGCGGCATTGAACCCGGGTCCATGCCGGTGGCAACAGATATTCGCCAGGAAGGTGTGATTATTCCGCCAACACGACTGGTTCGGGCCGGTTCAACTCATCACAGCTTTCTCGAGGACTTCCTTAGGCAATGCCGGTCCGCTACCGAGCGCCAGGGTGATTTAGACGCTCAGTTAGCTGCCCTCAGGCGGGGATCCTTGCGTTTGGAAGAACTGGTGGCCAGACACGGGCGTGAACGACTTGAAGAAATGGGAGCAGAACTCCTGGCCTACTCACAGCGGGCCATGCGCCGATGCATCAGCCGTATCCCCGATGGGATCTACCAGTGGCAAGATCTGCTGGACGACGATGGTTGTGAAACAGAAGATATCGCCATTCACCTTCGTCTCACCATTCGTGAAGACCAGGTGGAAGCCGACTTCACCCAGAGTTCAGCTCAGGTTAAGGGAGGGGTAAACGCGGTGAGGGCAGTAACTCAGTCGGCGTTGGTTTATGTTTTCCTCTGCCTTCTGGACCAGTCTTACCCCATTACCCACGGCTGTTTCGAGCCCCTTACCTTGCATACCAGACCGGGCACCATCTGTGACGCCAAATTTCCGGCTCCGGTGGCTGCGGGCAACGTGGAGACCTCCCAGCGGTTGGTGGATGTGCTTTTAGGCGCTCTAGCCCAGGCCTTGCCCGGAGAAATCCCTGCTGCCAGCTGCGGCTCCATGAACAATGTGGCCATTGGCAACTCCCCTGACAGTGAGGGTCCCGAGTTTACCTATTATGAAACCATCGGTGGTGGTATGGGGGCCCGGCGGGACATGGATGGACTTGACGGTGTCCATACCCATATGACCAACACCTTGAACACCCCGGTGGAAGCCATAGAGCACAGTTACCCTCTGCTCATTGAAACGTACAGACTGATTCCAGGTTCCGGAGGTCGCGGTCGCTATCGAGGTGGCCGCGGCATCCGACGCGATTATCGTTTTCTTGCTCCGGCCCGGGTGAGCTTGCTCAGCGAACGACGCCGCCACCCCCCACCGGGCACCAGGGGCGGCGAACCCGGCAGAGCCGGTGAAAATATCCTTTTTCGCAAGAAAAAACCGCAGAGGCTGCCCGGTAAGGTAAATCTGGAAGTGTTGGTTGGTGATCTACTCAGCATCCGCACTCCCGGCGGCGGCGGTTTTGGCAGAAAGAAGAAGCTGCCAGCAAAGAGAAAAATTTGACAAGTAAGATAGGATATTTTATATCCAACTCTGCCATTGATTTATGCTCATCTGGATATATTGGCGCTGCACAGCCCAGTTGAATTCCCGGGAGGTAACCCTATTTTACCGGGCCAGCAGAAACAAAGGTTTTTTGACTAGGCGTGGATTTGAGACAAAAATGAGAAAGGATGATCATGTACTCTAAAATGCTCGTGCTCCGATTTTCCAAAGAGATCGTCAATGAACCCATCATTGCCAACCTGGTGCGGGACTACGACCTTACTTTCAATATCCTCAAGGCTACCGTCTACCCCCGCCGCGAAGGCATGGTGGTTATGGAACTGCAGGGGAAAGTCCGCGAGGACTACGACCGTGGCATCCGCTACCTGGAGCGGCGGGGAGTCACGGTGGACACCGTCGCCCAGGATATCCAGCGAGACATGGACAAGTGTTTCGAGTGCGGCGCCTGCACAGCCGTCTGTCCCACCGGGGCGCTTCACATCGAGCGGCCTAGTATGCATGTGCTTTTCGATCCCGAAAAGTGCAGCGGTTGTGAACTCTGCGTGAATACCTGTCCTGTAAGGGCCATGATCGTGAGTATCGATCGGGCCGAGGCTCTATGAGTATCAAGAAACCGCAAAAGAAACCTTCTGGCTCGAAAAAAGACCAAGCTCAGCCCCTCACTATCCGCACCGCGCTCAGCGACCGGATCAGACTGTCGCATCCAAACAAGCTCCAACCAGGGGAAACCGTGGCAGTGGCAATCAGTGGTGGTGTGGACAGCATGGTAGCGGCTCGGCTGCTAAAAGAGCGCGGCCACCAGGTGGTGGCGCTTCACATGATCTTACTCCTAGACGACCGACCGGAGCCCAGCGAACACATCCGGAAGCTTGCGGCCCGTCTAGATGTTCCTCTCCACGCCGTTGATCTTCGCCTCCCCTTTCATGAGTTGGTGATTAAACCCTTTCTCACAGGTTACCGGCAGGGCAAAACGGTAAACCCCTGCGTGATCTGCAATCCAACAATCAAGTTCAAACTACTCCGAGAGCAAGCTGTAAGGCTTGGTGCAAAGATACTCGCAACCGGTCACTATGCCAGACTGCGTTTTTCCGACAGTGATGAACGGGTTAGGTTGTTTCGGGCACGAGATCGGCGCAAAGATCAGTCTTACTTTCTTTACGGACTCACCCAACCCCAACTCGCCCAGGCGTTTTTTCCCTTGGGAGATTTCCTGAAAAGCGAGGTGCGGCAACTGGCGGCAGACACCGGAATGAGCGACTGGCATCGGCCCGAAAGCCAGGAAATTTGCTTTATCTCTGATGAAGACTACAGGAACTTCATGGAGAAGCATTTGGGGCCGGCTCTGCCGGAACCAGGACCCGTTCTCGATCTGGAGGGACGCCAGGTAGGTGAACATCAAGGAATCCACCGGTACACCATCGGCCAACGCCGCGGGCTCGGCATTCCCTCCTCCGCTCCCTACTATGTGGTGGGACTGGAGCCTGAAACCAACACCGTTCGGGTGGGTCGTGAGTCGGACCTCAACAAAGTGGAAATGTTGGTTACCGATGTCAACTGGATTGCCGCTCCCCCAACCACGGATAAATTGGAGGCACTGGTGCAGGTTCGCTCTCGCCACCAGGAAGCGCCAGCCCTACTGAAGCATACTGGTCAGGGAATCATTGTCCGTTTTAACGAGCCGCAAATGGCCATTACTCCGGGGCAATCTGCCGTTTTTTATTCTGACGACGAGGTTATCGGCGGCGGCATTATCGAGCGGGTGATCTCATGAACTCGGTAGCGCTGACAACGCTTGGTTGCAAGGTAAATCAGTGTGAATCCGCCTTTCTGGAAGAAAAACTGTCAGAAGCTGGATTTCTGCTATGTTCATTTGCTGAAAAAGCGGACCTTTACTGTATAAACACCTGTGCGGTCACAAGCCGGGCTGCCATGCAGTCTCGCCAGCTCATCCGTCGTGCTGTGCGGCAGAATCCCAAAGCACGGGTGGTGGTCATGGGCTGCTATCCTCAGATCGCTGCTGAAGAGATAGCCACCATTCCCGGAATAACCCATGTCCTCGGTACCACCGAAAAGTTGTCACTCCTGGATTATCTTGCCCCCCCGGAAGCGAATGCCCCGCCATGGATCCACCTAAAAGATGCCCGCAAGGCTCCTGAGCCGACACCCCTAGTTTTCTCTAGTTTTGCCCACAGGACCCGGGCTTTTTTGAAGATTCAAGACGGCTGTGATGCTTTCTGCTCTTACTGCGTCGTTCCTTACGCCCGGGGCCGCAGCCGTAGTATCAGCCTGCAATCCATTCTTGCGCAGGTGCAAAGATTTCTGGACCACAATTACCAGGAAATTGTACTCACTGGTATTCATTTGGGCCATTGGGGCTTGGACTTGAAACCCAGGCAAGGTTTGGTTGACCTTCTCAGGGCCATTTTCCACCAAAGCCCTCCAGCACGGTTCAGACTGAGTTCGCTGGAGCCTGGAGAAATCACCCCTGAATTGCTGGAACTCGTGGCTACCACACCCGAACTCTGCCCGCACCTGCATATTCCACTGCAAAGTGGTGACAGTTCTGTTTTGAGTCGGATGAACCGCCATTACCACCCGAATTTATACCGGGAACTGGTGCTGGGGGCCATCCACCAGATGCCCGATCTGGCGGTGGGAGCTGACGTGCTGGTGGGCTTTCCCGGCGAGACCGATGAATGTTTCCAGAATACTTACCAGTTAATCGAATCTCTCCCCTTAGCCTACTTGCATATCTTCCCTTTCTCACCTCGACCCACCACCCCTGCGGCTCATATGAAAGAACAGGTAGCTCCTGCACTAATTCGCCAGCGATGCCAGTCCCTCAGAGAGTTGGATCAGAAAAAGCGACTCACCTTTATGCAGCGATTTCTAGGAAAAATTAGGCCGGTACTTGTGGAAAATCGGCGGGACCAAGCGAGCGGCATGCACTGTGGCTTTTCGGACAACTACCTGCCCGTGCTGGTGCAGGCCAATTCAGGTTCTGAAAATCGGCTACTTATGGCAAGATTCGACCGGCTCGAAGAAACGAAGTTGGTTGCCATTCCTATCCAGTCAAAATAGTCATTCAGTCATTGCGCTCCGCTGTCATTAGGTCACTATGTCGACTCTGTAATCGATTACTAATAAGAGCAACGGCAGGCGCCATTGATCAAGTCAAACAACGACCTAGTGACTATGAATAATCGCAAAGCACAGTGACGGCACAAACCAAGATATTTTGATGACCCAAGGACTACTCTAAAAACCCTGATATACCACCCGATCTGGTCGGCGTGGCGGGACTTTTGGGGTTTCGTCAGGATACCCCAGCGGTATTATGGCCACCAGGGTCATGTTGGTCACCCCTAGGAAACGGTCGATCTGATTGGTGACATACACTGGTCCCGTCATCCAGCACGTTCCAAGACCCTCAGCGTGTGCCACTAGCAGCATATTCTGTATGACTGCTGCCACGTTCTGGTAGCTGGTAACATCTACCGTATTCGCCGGCTCGAAGTAAGCACAAACCACAATTGGTGCCCCTCCGAGTCGTTTGAAAAACCTGCGAGTCGCCTCTACGATCTTGGGCTTTTCAGCAAAGAGTTCTTGGAGTTGGGGTTCCAGATATTCAAAGCTGGTGGAGCAGATGGAGACAAGCTCTTCTTTTCTTTCTCCCGTCAACACAAAGAGTTTCCAATTCTGCCTGTTCATCCCGGAGGGAGCCCATAGGGCAATATCAAAGATCTTCTCGAGGAGATCCTTTGCTACGGGGGTTTGTTTGAATTTGCGAATACTTCGCCGTCCCTTAATGGCATCGTAAAGATCCACGACCGCTCCTCCTTTGCATTCAGCTATTCTATTTCTGGCGCAGAGCTTCACACAAAAATCCGGATTTTTCCAGGTAAAAGTAAAGAGAAGACTTATTTGAGCGATAAGAACTTTTTTTAAAAAATGCGAGGGTAAGACATATATTTCTTGACTATGTCGGTTAAAATGGAGTATTCTACATTTGCGGACCCGAGAAGCTTATCAGCTGCTGTAATGTTTTTCATGCGGCAGTGGAGAGTTACTCGGGTCCGCTACTTTCATGCAGTATTTGCAACAAAAATGGCCCGCCGAAGCGGGCCTTTTGACTTTTCGGTTTATATCTTTTTTAAAAAGGTCGGTAAATGGGATTTCCTTCCTCATCCTTGGGATATTCTTCCATTTCAGCAAAGCTATCGCAACCACAACAACAATCACAATCATCTTCATGGGCCAGTGGTGTATAGCCCGGTTCATATTCCATTGACTTCACCCCCTTGATCATTCATTCCGATAAATTTAACCACTCGCTTTGTATGAGTCAAATCTCAGAATCATTTCAGATTGCAGAATGCAGATTTAAGATTTGCAAGCCCGCTGGCTCTTCAATAAAAACGTCTTGTAGTTTCAATCTGCAATCAGCAATCTACAATCCGAAATCCACATTGCCTTGACCCACTTGTTCACCCTTTGCTATCTTGCTCCATATAAAGCATGAAACCGAATCCCGAGTGCATCTATGAAGCTGAGACATTTCACCAGTATCAGCACCTTTATCATAATAACTGTAGGAATCTTCATCCTGATTGGCGCAGCACAGCATTCCGCACTCAGCGAGCAAGATCAGAAAACGCAGCTTTCCCAGCCCGCCGAGACGAGTTGGACACCCCCCCGTTTTTCTGAATATCAGCGTGAACGCGCCCTGATGGTACGGAGTCAGATGATGCATCGCTATCCCGGGGTGCGTGACAAACCCGTATTGGAAGCCATGCGTCAGGTGCCCCGACATCTTTTCGTCCCTTGGGCTTTGAAACGTGCCGCCCATGCGGACCGACCCCTTCCCATCGGCCATGGCCAGACCATTTCTCAGCCTTACATCGTGGGACTCATGACCCAAGCTCTCAAGATGAAACCGGATGGCAAGGTTTTGGAAATAGGCACTGGCAGCGGCTACCAGGCGGCAGTGCTTTCTGAATTGACCCCCAGAGTATTTACCATCGAGATCATCCGCGCCCTTGGAGAAGAGGCTCGAGAGCGTCTGCAGAAACTTGGCTATCAAACAATACAGGCAAAAATAGGTGACGGCTATTTTGGCTGGCCCGAAGAGGCTCCCTTTGATGGAATTATTGTCACCTGCGCCGCCGGGCACATCCCTCCCCCTTTGATCGAGCAACTGCGTGAAGGTGGCCGCATGGTAATTCCAGTGGGAGGAACCTTCGAGGTCCAGCGGTTAATGGTGGTTACCAAAGACCAAGAGGGGAAGGTTCAAACAGAAGAACTGCTCCCGGTGCGTTTTGTCCCCATGACCGGCGCCATTCAGAAAGCAAGGTAATCAGCGGTCACTGCAGGAGTTATAACCACGCAGCGTTTTGACAGTGGGCAGGAGGCTACTAGGCACTAGGAACTAGGCACTATGCACTTGAAGAGCTATCCCAGTTAACTGGTCATTGTGCCTAGTTCCTAGTGCCTAGTTTCTTTCTGCTATGTTGATAAGCACCCAGCTACATGAGCTGCATGCAAGGATCTAGAGTCAGGACCACTGAAGAGTTGAAATTGGAAAATAGCATCTCCCAGCGCAGTAAGCCACATATGCGGGAGCTGGTTGCTGTGGCGATAATCTCCGCTGCGGTGCTCGGGCTGGAACTTGCCCTGATGCGCACCCTATCCATCTCCCGCTGGCACCATTTCGCTTATCTAGTCGTCGGACTGGCCCTGCTGGGTTTCGGAGCCAGTGGTACCTGGCTTGGATTTTTCACCCCCCGATTGCTACCGCATTTTTCGCGCTGGAGCCGCGGTCTCACCCTTGGTCTCGCCCTGAGCATCACCCTTTGCTACAGACTGGCAGAAACACTTCCCCTCAACATGAGATATATGCTTTACAGCGGCGAGCAAGTATTCTACCTCTTCTGCTACCAAGTTCTAATTTTCCTCCCTTTTCTTCTCGCCGGGGTCCTCATCGGCCTTACCCTCATGCGCTTCTCCTCTTCTGTGCATCTTGTCTACGGGGCAAATCTTCTTGGCAGTGGCGCTGGGCCCATCTTTGCTTTAGGCCTCATGGCATACCTACCTCCGGCGCGACTCATTCAGACCGCCGCCGCCATGGTCTGGGCTGCTGTCTTCCTCTGGCGGTCTGAGCTAAAGACCAGGGGTTTCTGGCGACGGCAAGGTGTCCCCCTGTTCGTCGGCTTGCTCATTGCGGTGGAAATGGCGCTTTTGTCGGTGCCAATGAGTTTCGACCCCCACAAGATGTTGGCAGAGCTGCAGCGTTGGCAGCAGCAAGGAGACGCCCAACACCTAATCACCCGCCATGGACCACGGGGTAGGCTGGACGTGTTTACCTCCCCTCGCTTGCACTACACCCTCTTTGCAGGACTTACAGCGACCGCACCACCCCCGCCCCAGGCCCTCCTCCTGGCTGATGGTGACATCGCCGGTCCCATATTCCGCATCGAAGGTCCGGAAGAAGCCGGGATCCTTGACCACACTCCCATGTCGGTGGCCTATCGTCTTTTGCCAGGTGCCAGGGTCTTGCTCCTGGGGGAGACCAGCGGTGTCAACGTCTGGCTTGCCAGGCGCTTCAGTGCAGCAAAAATAACCGTAGTGTTGGAAAACCCTCAGATACTGGAACTTTTCCGCAGTTCCCTAACTAACATTGAGGCTCGAAGCTTTAAGGGAAGCAACCTAGAGGTTCACGTGGCTTCACCGCGGCACTATCTGGAGTACACCAAGGAACATTTTGACATTATCCAGGTGGTGGGTGCAGAGGGAATGGCGGCTGGTGTAAGCAGCCTCCTCTCGCTGCATGAAAACTATTTGTTGACTGTGGAGGGAATGGCTCGCTGTCTGGAGCACCTTTCTGACAGAGGTCTCATATCCATAACCAGGGGCCTGCAGTCACCGCCCAGAGATAACATAAAGATCCTCGCCACCCTGGTGGAGGCGCTGGAAAAGCTCGGGGTCCAGAAAACAACCAAGCATATTGCCCAGCTGCGAAACCATCTGGCTGTCTGTACCCTTGTTGGCCGCCAACCCTTCCACTCCAAACAGGTACGGGAGGTGGTCGACATCAGCGATCGCCTCTGGCTTGACATTGACACGCTATCCGGCTTCGATCCCGGGAGTAGAGAACCCTTCAACCGGCTGATTGGTCCTGCGGAAGTAACGGGCTCGTATTACCAACTGGCGGCCAACAAGATCTTATCCTCTGGACGGGAGGAGTTCTTTGAAAATTGGGCTTACCATATCCGTCCTGCAACCGACGACCGCCCCTATTTTTTCGACTTTTTCCGCTGGCGCTCCCTGCCCCGCTTCATACAAAGTCACGGCCACCTTTGGTTTCAGCGGTTGGAACTTGGCTACGCCGTATTGGTAATCTCCTTTGGGCAAATCGTCACAGTTGCCTTACTCCTCCTTGTTCTTCCCTTATTTTTTTGGGCCCGGCACAGCGGTTCACCTGCGGGTGGAAGTCTAGGCCTGCTCTATTTCCTTTTAATCGGCCTGGGTTTCCTGGCTTTGGAAATGAGTCTGATGCAGCGTTTCACCCTACTAATGGGTGATCCCTTGCTCTCTGCTGCAGTTGTTTTAAGTGGATTTCTTTTCTTCTCTGGCTGCGGCAGCCTTTGCAGCCAGAAATGGGCAAGTTCTCCGCTGCGAGCCATCTTGGTTGCGGGATTCGGTATCGCCTTAGTCGCCCCCCTCGTCCTTGTGCTGAGCCAGTCACTGCTTGGTCTTGTCTCCGGTTGGCACACCACCGGCCGATTCCTTTTTACCCTATCCCTCTTGGCACCACTGGCCTTCCTTATGGGCTGGCCGTTTCCGGCCGGTATGACCCTTCTGGAACAGTGGTCCCCGGGGCTCCTTCCCTGGGCCTGGGGCATCAATGGTTTTGCCTCGGTGGCAGCCGCCCCGCTTGCGGTAATCCTTGCCATGTCTTTGGGGTTCAGGATGGTCCTGGGACTGGCGGTGACCTCCTACCTGGCAGCAGTAGTCTTAGCCAAGACCGTGGGATGGAGTAGCCATCAATAAACTCTAAGCATTCAGGATTGCTTTAAGATCAAACCTCGATGATCGACGCCTCGATGATATTCTCATATTCCTTTAAGGCCTGCAGAGCCGCTGGGGAAACGGGATTGTCCACGGTGACCAGGCAAATGGCCGTGCCTTTGCTGCGAATTCGGCTCAGGTGCATGTCGGCAATGTTGACCTGATGATCACCAAGCGTCGTACCAATAAAGCCGATGACACCGGGGCGGTCGTAATTGGAAATCAGTAACATGCGGCCCTCTAGGGGGGCCTCCATACGATATTCGTCAATTCCGACAATCCGGCATTCAGGTGTTGGAAAAACCGTGCCGGCCACCTGCGACTCACCCTTGTCGGTGACCACAGAGAGGCTTATCAGCCCTGTGTATCCCCTGGCCTCGGAGGTGGTGGTCACATCTACCTTGATGCCCCGACTGCGCATCATCACCGGCGCATTCACCAGATTAACCTCTTCAGCGAGGGCTCGTTCCAAGAAACCCTTCTGAGCCGCATTGGTGACAGGAGCCAATTCCAGCTCCCGCAGATCACCCCCATAGCTTACCTTCAGCCGGTGTACGTTGCCCTGAAAATACCAAGAGAGAAAACGGCCCAGCCGTTCAGCCAGCAGCATGTAGGGCTGCATCTGCTCAATCATTGTGGGGCTCATGGAAGGCATATTCACCGCATTCCTGATCAGTCCGTTTTGCAGATAATCTACCATCTGTTCAGCAATGGCCGTGGCCACATTCATCTGGGCTTGTTCACTCGAGGCACCCAGATGGGGGGTGGCTATAACCTGTGGTAGGGAGAGTAGTGGATTGTCCGCCGGCGGTTCCTGGGAGAAGACATCCAGTGCAGCCCCTGCAACTTTCTTTTTTTTGATGGCCTCATAGAGGGCAGCCTCATCAATGATTCCCCCCCGGGCGCAATTGATGATGCGCACGCCCCGTTTCATCTTTTTGAAAGCAGTTTGGTCCAGCAGTCCCCTGGTTTCTTTCGTGAATGGCGTATGGATACTGATAAAGTCAGATTGCCGAAATAGCTGTTGGGGAGAGACCAAGTCCACTCCGAGCTTGGCGGCTGCATCCGCAGAGACATATGGATCGTAAGCCAACACCCTCATTTTCATACCCTGAGCTCGATTGGCCATAATGGAACCTATGCGTCCCAAGCCTATGATCCCAAGGGTCTGGTTATAAAGCTCGGTTCCTATGAACTTCTTTTTTTCCCATTTTCCGGCCCGCACGGACTGATCGGCTTGAGGAATATGTCTGGAAAGCGCCATCATCAGGGCCAGTGCGTGTTCAGCAGCGGCAACGGCATTGGCCCCCGGTGTGTTCATCACCAGAATGCCTCGATGGGTGGCTGCCTCGATGTCTATATTATCGACACCAATACCGGCCCTGCCGATTACCCTCAGGCGGGATGCCCGTTCCAGAACCTTGCGATTGATCTGGGTGCGACTGCGGACCACCACGCCCTCGCAGGTCCGGATCGCTTTCAAAAGCTCTTTGGCTTCCAGTCGATCATGCACCTCCACCTTCAATCCCTTGGCCTTCTCGAAAATCTTTACGCCCTGCTGATGGAGCCCATCGCAAATGAGAACCCGCATAGAAATCTCCTTCACACTCTATATTCGGATATTCTGGACCGGATCTTGCACATGTTAGGAAGATCAATGCTGGAAGGCAAGCTAATAATTAACCCCAACTTCGAAATGAAAAGCTGCTGACAAATGACCTGTTGAAATTACTTATAAAATTTGAGGACATGTGCTAGAATTCCATGGTCAAAATCTGAAAAGAGAGGTTCAAGATGCCAGCATTATTCGAAAAGGGTAAGACCTATACCTTCTACTTCAGTCGGGAGCACGATTATATCAACATTACGGGCGAGGTCATCTCATACGAGTCTCCCCTGGTAAAGATCGAAACAGATGGATTGAACCGCATCATCAATTGCTCGTCAGCTTATTTTGTGGAGGCCGTAGCGCGTCGCGAAGATTTAGACATCGAAGATCCGGCCCCTGTAGAATAACCCCGCCCGCATAGATTGTGTGTCCATTGTGTTCAGGTGGACTCACCTCCCCAGTTAGAATCGTGGTCAACCGAAGCGGGAATGGCTCAGCCCTGAAGTACTCCCGCGAATTAAAGATAATAGGTATTTCAAGTCATTTGAGATTGTTAAATAATGCACCCTCAAGTCTCTTTTTCCGGCCTGAAGTCTGTGCCCAAGGCTGCGGGAGCGGTCACCTGCCAGCGGGATAGCCATCTTTTCAAGCCGGGGTACCGGAAGGTCAAATCTTGAAACCAACTCGCTTTTCCAACGTTCACCAGTAGCAAGGTTAGGATCATGACCGGAAAAGGCGCCACCTGAAACAAGGGCGCCGGCAGTCCGGGCAACTGCTCCTGTAAATGGATCCCCAGTACCTGAAGCGTGGCAAACAGATAAGCTCCCAAAGCGGCTCGCAGCGGATGCCAGCCCCCAAAGATGACAATAGCCAGAGCAATCCAGCCAGCCCCTTCCGCTCCTTGCGGCCGTCCCCACCCGGGCTTAACTGCCAGTGAAAAGGCTCCACCGGCCAGCCCCACCAAAGCGCCTCCCATCAAGGTATAGACAATCCGCAATCGCTGCACCTTGATACCCCTGGCAAATGCGGCCCAGGGTTCCTCTCCAACCGCTCGGACATCGAGACCGGCTCGCGTTGAAAAAAGCCACCACCACAAATAGACAGTGAGGACCAGACTCAGATAAACCACCGGACTTTGGTGGCCAAGTACTTGACCAATGAATGGCAGTTCACGAATTCCGGGGATGGTCCAGACAGGTAACTCAGGTCCCAGTTGTCGAGCGAATGGGTGGCCAAGAAAATAGGCCAGATCCCGACAGAAAAGGGTAAGGATAAAACCCACGGCCAGTTGGGATCTTCCCAAGACCGGTCCCATCAGCGCCACAATGGCGGCGGTTGCAATACCCACCGCCACGCTCGCCAGGAGGCCCAACCAAGGATTGTTGCTGAGGAACGCCACCGCGAACGCGGTCATGGCAGAGAGCAAAATGGTGCCATCCAGAGACAAGTTTATGACACCGGCACGTTCGGTCAACGTTTCTCCCAGGGTTGCTAGAACGAGGGGCGCACCTGCCGAAAGGATGCCAGCCAGAGTCAATGCCAGATAATCCATTATCTCTTCCTTCGCAGGAGCCAAACCTGTTCTTCGAGTCCGTGAACGAGAAAGACGGCCAGTACAAGGACCCCCTGAATGACGCCACTCAGGGATGAATCCAGCTGGAGCTGGAGAGGGAGTTGAATGGAGCCCACATTTAGAACAGCGAAAAACAAGCAGATTGGCGGAATGAGATGGGGCCGGAATGAGGCCAACATCGTCACCAGAAGGGCGGTGTAGCCGTAATTACTGGAGATGGCCGGCAGCAACCGGTGGTAAACACCCACGACTTGCAGACCGCCGGCAAGACCAGCCAAGGCCCCACATGCCACCATGGCCTCAAGGATGCGTCTGTTTGGTTTCAGACCGAAAAGCAAAGCCGCCTCTGGATTTTGGCCCACCGCTTTCAGGCTGAGCCCCCACCGGGTGAAACGGAGTAGAAAGATAACAATAAAAATGGCAAGGATTGCTAGCGCCAAGCTCACCGGATTTAGGGACAACCCTTTGAGACCCTTGAGCCAGAGGGTATGATGCAGCGGCTCGGTACCGCTCATGGAAGCAACCCCAGGCCTTCTCCATGGCCCGAATATGAGCCAGAGGGTGAGACCCAAAGCGACGAAATTCAATCCCAGGCCACCAAAGATTTCATGCACCCTGCCCCAAGTCCTCAGCACACCTGCAAGATAGGCCCACAAAGCTCCGCCGATCATGCCAGCCGCGAGCGCACCCACCAGGTGCAAGCCCGTTCCTCCTGCGGGAAATGGACGGAGAAAGCCGGTGGCAAAAATTGCCCCAAGGATGATCTGTCCCTCAACGCCAATATTCCAGAGACCGGGGGCAAAAGTTAGAAGCAGTGCTGAAGAACATATAACGAGAGGGATCCAGACAGCAATTGTTTGAGTGACTTTTGCAGCCGAACCGAGCCCGCCTTCGAAGAGAATTACAAGGCTATGTAAGGGGGGTGCTCCTGCGACTAGAAGAATAACTGTGGTTATAACGAAAGAAATAAACAGAGCAGCCGCCAGCCGTCCAATGGACAAACCGAATCTCGCGGCTTGAAACATATCCTACACCGCCCTTCCCTGACCAGCCATGAGGCGACCCATTTCTTCAACTTCGATGGAATGGACGGGGCGGTCGGCTATGATTTGTCGGTTATAAAATACTAAAACCCTATGGCTGTGAGCCTTTATCTCATCCAGATCAGCAGAAGAGAAAATGAGGGCGGCATCACGGCGGCATCGATCCAGCAAATGACTCCATACCTGTTGTCCCGCCCCATGGTCTAGCCCGCGAGTAGGATGTTCCAGCAGCAGTAGCCTTGTTTGCCTTGGAATTAGCGCCAATAAGAGGCGCTGTTGGTTGCCACCGGAAAGCGCCCTGGCTGCGGTGGAAAGTTGAGCTTGGATGCTAAATTTTTTGATACCTTCCTCGGGCAATAGTTGGCCGTGGCCACCGTTGCGCTCAGGAAAAGCTAGGCGAAAATGCTCCACTAGACTGAGATTCGGGAAGAGACCGTGCTCGAGTCGCGCCGCTGGCAAAAAGTGAATACCCGCTTGGCGAAACTTAAGATAGGGGCGCCCCTGAAATTCTTCACCGTCGAAAATGAGACGTCCCTTTCCCACGCGGGCCAGACCTGCCAGGCCACGCAAAAGTAACTCCTGGCCGCTCCCTTCTAGGCCGGCCAGACCCAAGATTTCCCCAGGACGAATCTGCAGAGAAACATCCCGCAGGGTGTACTTATCACCCAGCAATTGGACGTTGTGCAACTGCAAGAACTTCTCTTTGCCCAGCTCTGGTCTCAGTTGAGTTTTGCCAATACCATCATGCTCGGAGCCGAACATGAGTTTGATCAGCTCGTCTGACTGAAATGGAGATTCCAGTCTCGCCACCAACTTACCCCGCCGCAAAACAATCACTTCCTCACAGAGCTCCTCAACTTCGGCCAGTTTGTGGGTAACAAACACGATGGTCCGCCCCCTATCTTTGGCCAGTTGACGCATGGTGGCAAACAACATCTCTTTTTGGGTTATGGATATTCCGGTGGTTGGCTCATCCAAGACGAGCACCTTTACCCCCAGGTCCAGAAGACGCAGTAACTCCAACTGTTGCCGCTCGCCTACCGTCAGTTCACTGACTTTCTCCCCGGGCGGCAGGCTAAAATGGAAACGTTCTCCCAGTTCTCTCAGTCTATGCAAGGTTTGCTTCTTGGCTCGTTTTCTGCCCCCCAAAAGAAAGTTCTCGAAAATGTTCAGGGCTGGGAAGTCCAAAGGGTCCTGATAGAGCATGCCCACCCCCATTTTGAGGGCACGGGACGGGTTGAGTCCGTCTGCCACCTCACCGTCAAATAAAATGCACCCTTTGCTGGGCTGGGTATGACCCGCAAGCATCCGCATTAGGGTACTCTTGCCCGCCCCGTTCTCTCCGAGAAGTCCGTAGATTCGGCCGGGTTCTAGGACCAGATTAATTGCCACGTTGGCTCGCACCCGGCCATAGTATTTGTGAATATCTTGGAATTCTACCCGCATATTAAGTATCCAGAGGCAAGCGACAAAGGTCTCAATGGAGTCGTGGCGCAATGGAAAACAGGAGTCATCGATTCAAAACAAGGCGTAGGGCATAAGGTGCAAGGCACAAGGCTAGTGGTCAGTGTTCAGAATTCAGGGGTAAACTGTTTATAGCTGTTCTCTGATCCTGATCCCTCTACTTGGGACTGCTTGCGCCTTCCATGCCCTCGAGAAGTTGTTCCATATACCAAATTTGTTTGTCCGTGGCGGTTTCACCTGTCTTGAGGTAAGGAGAGCCGTCCTGGTAGTAGAGAGGCCCCTGGAAGAGATTGATCTTCCCGGTGGCCAACCCTTGGATAAAACTGTTCAGCTTCTCCGCCACTTCTGTTGAGAGTGCCGGGCCATTCACATACCCAACCGCGCTGGTGTCCTCACTGTTGATATTATTCCAGTCCGGCCCATCCCAATCCCACGACTGCTTCCAGCTTCCTTCACGCACCGCCTTGACCTGTTTTAGATAGGCTGGGCCCCAGTTGTAATAAGGAACTCCCAGGCATACTTCATCGGCGCCCTGACAAGCACCTTTGTAGTCGTACGGAATAGCCCAGACCTGACGGCCAGCCCTTTGCTTCTGGCTGGCAACTACCACCGCCTCAGTGGTGTCGATGCCAGAAATAACCACGTCATAGCCGCCATCGAAGAACCGATTTGCCACCTGTGTTGGATCCGCGGTCACACCGGGGATATTGAACCAGAAGCCAATCCAACTCACCTTGAACTGCAACTCCTCAAGGGGTTTTTTACGCACTTCTCGCCAACCGTAAGCGGCACCGAGATAAGCGGAGGCGGCCAGTCGCCTCGTCTCTTCATTTATGAGGGGGCCGAGGTAGCCGATCTTGCCGGTGTTGGTGGTCAGAGCGGCCACAAATCCAGCCATCATTTTCCCATATTCCATCCGGCCCATAACATTACCCAGGTTGGGGGGGGCCTTCTTGGTGAGGACATCATCCCCAGACACGTGAATGAAGGTGATCTCCGGATGTCGTTCGGCCGCCTCCCGCACCCCGTCCTTCATATCGTCCGAATTGGCTATAATCAGACGAGCACCCTTACCCACCAGGTCATCCACCAGTTGGGGTAAGGTCAGCCCGGGTCGGTCGGCGGGATTCACCTTATCAAGGTAAAGCATCTTCACCCCTGGGAGCTTCTTCTCCACGTAAAGTCCAGCATCGTAGTGGGCCTGACTCCAGCCCCGATCATTGTATGGGCCAACCAGCAGCAGGCCAAAGGTGAATGGCTTTTCTTTGGTCTCCTTGGTACACCCCACACCCAGAATCAGCAGAAAAACGACGCAAAGTCGCAAGATTCTCGAGAGCATGATTTTCTCCTTTGCGAAGGTTAAAAGAGCACCAGCGCTTTCCGAAAAAGTTGGATGCCTGTTATACGACGAGAAGGAAAATGCAGGTGAGAGGAATATAAGGGAATAATGCCTGATGATCAACCCTCCAAAAAAAAGTGCTTTGGCTGTCACGGGGTCATCCCGCTCCGCTTCACTAATGATGCAGTCATACCGTATAGAATGGACAGGGGGTGTCTGATTGGCGATAATGGGACAACTGCTGGAGATGGGAGGATCTTTTTAGATGATTTTCATTGGCGGTATCGGCCCGAGGAAGAAACGACTTGACGACCAACCGCGCATCTGTTCCAACTGCGGCCTGAGCCAAGCATACCTCACTCGAATTGATGATTACCTCTCCCTCTTTTTTATACCGCTACTTCGCATCCGACAAGGCAAGCCTATTATCCAGTGCGAAAGATGTGGTCATGTTACCGCCGAAAGCGGTGAAGTTTACACCCCCGGCACGGATCTAACCCTCCCCCGCTGCCTTCGATGCGGTGCAACCCTCAAGGAAGACTTTAGCTACTGCCCTTATTGCGGCGAAGGCAGATAGTTGTAAAAAAAATGCCACCGCCAATGTGGCGGTGGCATTTTTTATATTATCCGCACTGCTGGAGTCTCTGAATGTTGAGCTGATTAACATTCAAAGGGCTCCAAATTCTGGCGCGCTTCCTCACAACAGTTCTCATCTTGCACACAGAGGATGCGATTATCCTCGGTGATAACCATACACAGGCAATTTTCTTCCATTAAGATCGCCCCCTTTCATGGGTATCTTCACGAACATTCAAAACTTGCAACAATATAAGGCAGAATATGGCGGGCGCAAGTGCACCAGAGAAGATAAACTGAATGTCTACAGCGTTGCAGCCAGGAACAAAAGCACAAAACGCTATACGATCTAACGGCGAGCTGAGCGGTACCTCCAGTAGACGCCACAATAGATTGCCACCGTGTAAAGCAACAGAATGACGCCTATCAAGTATTGGACCTCAATTGTCATATTTGGATAGATGATGGGAGCAATGTAGTGATCAATAAATCCTCCTGCGAAAGAGGGCTCCCCGGCACGCTGCCGCAACGTTTGCTCCAGGGGTGTCAACGGGCAATATGTTCCGGGCTTGAGCTCTATATAGAGAGCCCAAAACACTGCCGGCAGATGAACAAAAGCAATACGATGCCAGAAAAGTGCCAGAAGTCCGCCAGTAATCACCAGAAGGATGAAACCTAAATGCAGTAGCATCACCATATCGGCAAGAAAGCCGTACATGGAATGTCTCTTTATGACGTTGGTATGGAATCCATGTCCCTGGCCCAAACAGGCTCAGGAAAAGATGGAGTAGTGGAAAGAGGTGTTCTTGGGTGAAATAGCGGCTCAGAACCTTCAGACGATCAGGACTCTTTTTAGCCCCGCACCCCTAATACGTTACTCAACGACATGGTCGTGTCCCGCAACCGCTCAGCAATCACCAGAGCCAAATTATACATGAACTTATAGGCAATGGTCATATTGCTTTGGGTTAGTTTGGCAAAATCGTCCCAACTCAGCTTAACTGCCTCAACTTCATCGATGGCCACCACCCAAGTGGATCGCCGGGCGCCATCTATGAAACCCAACTCCCCAAAAACCTGTCCGGGTAGACATTTAGTGATTGTCCCTGCGTCCTCTTTGATGGAAGGACCGCTTAGGGTGATTTGCACCCTCCCACTTTTGATAAAGTAGAGGTCCCGCCCACGAGCATCTTCAGCTACGATGACGTCTCCGGTCTGGAATTGCATGGATTTAGCAATCTTGGCTATTTCCTCGACCTCCACACCATCAAAATCTTTGCAGACCACTGAACCAGCCAAAAACTTGGCCACTTCATCCATGGCTACTCTCCTCTTTCAGCTGCAGTCCCCTGTTGACCTGAACTGACGCCGTCTTTACTGGATCACATTACCACAACGCAGCTCATTTTACGACATTGTTGGGAAATCGTAGAACCCGTGGTGCCGATCCAAGGAGGTTGGGACCGAGCCGCCGCGGGCCTCTCCGATTTGCTCAGCCCTTCTACCACCCTTTCTGGAGTAGTAAGCATTTTTCAGGCCAAAATACACGGATATTGATCTAGCAGAATTAATAATTATAGTTACGCAAGAGCAGGATTTCGAATGATTCTGTAATCATCAGAGGAAAACCTAGCCAAAAAGGAGGGCTAAAGCATGAAAAAATGGATTCTTATTGGCGGTACCGCTTTGGTAGTTATCATTATCGTCGTCTTGGTCGTAGGCATATCGAACTTGGGCCCCATCATCAAAAAAGCGGTCAACACCTACGGTCCCACTATCACCAAAACAGAAGTCCGGTTGTCGGGTGTGGGGATTTCCATATTATCCGGCGAGGCCAAGCTCAAAGGTTTTTATCTGGGCAACCCCAAAGGATTCAAGTCGCCGGAGGCCATGACGGTGGCTTCAATATTTGTGGATCTGGATGAGAAGTCCATAACCAGCGACCCCGTTATTATCGACAAAATAGAGGTAGTTCGACCTGAGATCACCTATGAGAAGACGGGTAGAACCGATAACTTCAAGACCATTCTAAATAATGTTGAAAGCAGCGTCAGTAAGGGCGACTCTGCGAAGCAGCAGTCTGGCAAAAAGGCTGAGGGTAAGAAACTCATCATCAGAAATTTCATCATAAAGGACGCTAAGGTAGACTTGTCCGTTTCAGCTGTCGGCGGGCAAAGTCTAAGTGCATCGGCATCACTTCAGGACATCCATCTAAAGAACATAGGCGAGAAAAGAGGCGGTGCATCCCCTGAGCAGGTGTTCAAAGAGGTTTTCGCGATACTTTACAAGGAGATGACTTCTCCTGCCGTAACCGCTGCTCTCAACGAGCAATTAAAAGAACTTGGTTCCAGTGTTGAGATAGAAACCCCGGTTGGTAAGACTGATTTGGGAAGCGCCACCGATAAGGTCAAAGGGATGTTCGGCAAGTAGAGATGAAATGGGGCGCAATGCAGATGTGTGTAGTTGCGGGAGAGGTTTGCCAGTGCCAAATGCAGATAGCTTAAGACGGTGGCTGGCAACCTGGAAGGTGGAAAAAACAATTTATGCAACGGCCCCAAACGGCCAGTAGAACGAGTACAGCTCGAATATGGACAAGAATTTTGCGTTGCAGTGCTCACATATATAGTATTTGCTGCCGGGTAAAAACCGCATCCAAAAACTCCGTCTGATTCGCTGCCGGTCCATGCCCTTGCACTTGGGACAGGTTTTGCCGCTAATTAGTATCGCCATTTTCGCCCCTCCAGACGGCGGAGAGAGCCAAATTCCCTCAAGAAACAATAAAGTACGACCGTAAGGCTCCCCTTACGGTCGCTTCTCCGGGATTGGTAGTGGTTTTTTGCAAACTGGGCATTTCTTTTCTGTTGGCCTTATCATTAAAGTCGCTTTGCACCCGGAGCATATGACCTTATCAAACTTTATGCTCTTGTTTTCGTTCATCTTTTGTGAGTTTGCCAAGAGTTGGTCTCGAAATGCCAAGTAAAATAATTGTTCTGAACCTAATCTAGAGCCGCATTTCAGTAGCGGTCCAGACTGGATGGTCTAACCTCTTACTGGTGAATGGAACGGACGGTTAAAGATTTATTGCGGCCACTTCCCTTTCTGCGGTCTTTACCGGAACGCCGATCTTCGCCACTTCGAAGATCAATTATCCTCCACCCCGCTCTAACTCTTCGGTCCTCACCGTTTGCCCCATCAGGGACGTGCCTGAATCTACGGTCAATACTCAGCCTGCGCTCCTCGCCGGAACGTCTTTCTCTGCCGCTTCTACGTTCAACTTGAAAAACAGTCATTAAAAACTCCCACACCTCTCCTTGAAACCCCATCAGACTGACTGAGCAGGATCGAAAATTTGTGTTGGCTAATATTGTTTAAAACCTAGCAGGCATAAATCATACCAACTGAATTATTTACTTTTTTACTCAAATTATTAAATACTTAGCCTGATAAAGTCTAAGTACTCCCGGTGCCATATTGGGTAATCTAATACAAAGATTTGGCAGAAAAATACCACTTTTAGGCGAAAATGACACCCGCTAGATCTTACAACTACAATCCCATTAGAGTGGCAAAAAGAATTGTCTAAGAGGTTCAAGAAAGATGTTATTCAAATTCAAGGGGAATCGGGGGCAAAAATCAACCACAACTATTTTGGCAAAATTCAGCTGTGTCATTTACCGCGTCTATTGCGGTGAGGGGATATGGAAAGCTTTAAGCTGATTCGGTGAGTAACCTCAATCTCAAACATCCGCGCTAGGCAGTAAGGTCAAGACGTAATCCCACTCATTCCTGAGAAATTCTCTATGCTCTTTCACCCAGTCTTCGCCCTTTTCTTCCACGATCTCTTGTAGCCACATTCTCAGAAATAATAGATCTTCCTTGTCCCCTGGAAGTTTTTCCCAGCCCAGCAGTTCATAGGTTTTTTCCAGTGAAATTAGCATCAGTGGAATCCTTGTGCCATTTGCCCATTATCTATCAAATTTAACCGTTTGGTGCAATCCAATCACCGATGATGATTATTTGCCGTCTGCGGCAATTATTCCAAGCTATTAACTTCAAGCGTTCGTAGGAGAAATTGGACATATGATAACCTCGCACCAAGCCGTTAAGATCGTCTCCAACCTACCTAAACAAACCGTCGCTTTCTTTAGACGCAACGCAAGCGAAAACTATGCCAATCAAAAGCGGAATTTTAGACCGACGGCGAGGGTGTTGGATCCTCCGTCCTTTGCCACTGTCTCGAATCCGGTGGAGCGATGATGCAAACGAAAAATCCCGGCCCAGCGACTCTCTGGAGGACCAAGGGTGATCTCAGCAAACCAGAAGACCAACCACTGCTGGCTCGACGTGTGGGTGGTCTCTTCCACCTTGGGTACTTCAGTTGCATATGACGGTCCAACGCCCCAGGCAATAGTTGTCGCCACCGTATCGCTCCAGGGAAACTTGTGCCAACGGCCAGCCACCGCAGCGTTGAACTCCCAATGATCCTGATCGCCGAAATACTTACCCACGTTCCCTTCTACCTCCAGCGATAGCTTATCATCCAAGAAACGCTTGAACGTCCAGGCAAAGGCCCCAACCACAAGGTTCGAGTCCACAAAATCCACATTAGGTGAAATGGCGTGCGACGCGTCACCGTCGGTGACGCGTCCACCGTATACTGTCACAGCGAAGTCCTCAGCATAGGCAGCTCCAAGCAGGCAGATAAATAGGTAAACAACCATGGTGGCACAGGCTACCTGCACACGTTTATTTCTATTGGGTTTCGCTGAAGGTTTCGCTTTTCGTTTGCGCATCAGGTATCCGTCAAGATCAGCTTTCCGTGTTCGATTCTTAGATAATTGCGCAGGACAAAGCCGGAGGGCCCTTTATAGCCACTTAAGCTTTAGAAATCAATAGTAAGTAGCCTTTAAGACACTTTTTCAGCCGTGCTTTTTTCGAAGGGAATTATCTTGAAAACAGGCAAGCCCCACTGGCCATCCGCAAAAGGCCGGGAGGCCTGAGAGAAAAGCTAAATAAAGCAAAAGAGCCACCTTGACGGTGGCATATCTGGCGATGGTGCCGAAGGGGAGATTCGAACTCCCACACCCTAACGGGCACTAGACCCTGAACCTAGCGCGTCTACCAGTTCCGCCACTTCGGCACGACAAAATGGTATTGCCAGTTGAAAAAAGTTAATGTATTCTTACACACTTTATTTGTCAAGTTGTAAAATCTTAACATTGAGCTCAAAGACAGCCAGTGGCTGGAGGTTCGCATCGTTTCAATGAAAATCATCGACGGCATCGACAATATCCATCAACCTTTTCGCAATCCGGTGCTCACCATAGGCAACTTCGATGGTGTACATATTGGACACCTTAGTCTTTTTCAACGCGTCAAAGAATTGGCTGCTACCTTCGAGGGCGAATCCGTAGTTATGACCTTCAATCCACACCCCATTAGGATATTTGACTCCTCCAACGGGCCGCCGCTCATTACTCCCCACGAACAAAAGGTACAACTCATCGAGGACGCCGGCATCGACGTTTTTATCGTCGTCGAGTTCACCAGGGAATTTGCTCAAATAACCGCCCATGATTTTGTCCACGACATCATTCATAAGAAGATTGGGGCCCGGGCGGTTGTGGTCGGGCCGGATTACCGGTTTGGCAATAAAAGAGAAGGAGATATCCCTTTCCTTAGCCTGATGGGCCGGAGACTGGACTTCGAGGTTCACGTGATTACGGATCTCACCGTTAACGGTAGAGAGGTGAGTTCCAGCACTATTCGGGAATTTGTAATGGCTGGTGATTTCAAAAAAGCCCGCAAAATGCTGGGGCGCGATTATCAGGTAGCCGGGCGAGTAATCCAAGGCCGTGACCGGGGTGGCCGTCTTCTGGGGTTCCCTACCGCCAACCTACAACTCATCGACGAACTCACCCCAAAACCGGGTGTATACGCTACTGAAGTTTTCATAGATGGCCAGCGCTATGAAGGAGCCACCAACATAGGCTACAGTCCCACTTTCAAGAATGGAGCCTTTTCGGTGGAGACCCATATCTTGGACTTCAGTGGAGATATCTATGGAAAAATCATCCAGGTGCGTTTCGTTGAGCGCCTCAGGGATGAGAAGACTTTTTCCGGTCCAGAGGAGCTGTCCGCCCAGATAAGCAAAGACGTGCAACGGGCCAGGAAGGTTCTCGCGCGGCACCGCACGAAGTTGAGAAATAAACCTTGATGCATGGAAGCCGGCAGCCACATCTTTGGCAAATCCGAAATCCTAAGCACGAAATCCTAAACAAATTCAAATGATCAAAACACTCTGGTATTCTACAGAATCACCGTTTTGAAAATTGGAAAATTTGGATTTTGGATTTGTTTCGAATTTCGGATTTCGATATTCGGATTTGTAGCTCGGCCGCTCGATCTCCACCCTCCACTCCACCTGGCAAAACCCAGATTTCTAATTAGCTACTTGTTATTTCACTTGCTTGTGACCTGCCCTCCACCGGCACAAGGCTCAGCCTGTCCGCCATTGCCTCAACCAGAGGCCGCAGGGTGTCACCATTTAGTGCTGAGATGGGAATTGCGCCATTACGGTTGCACAGGTTCTGCACGTATTCTTCATCCTTTACCAGATCCATCTTATTGAAAACCCGCAGCAGTGGAATGAGATGCAGGTCGAGCTTTCCCAGTGTTTCCTCCACTGCGTGTATGTGCTCCTCGAACATGGGATTGCTCAAATCGATCACATGAAGCAAAAGATCGGCATGCCGAAGTTCTTCTAGGGTGGCGCCGAATGCCTCCATCAGATCCTTGGGAAGGTCGCGAATGAACCCGACAGTATCGGTGATGATCGCTTCCTGATCGCGGGGAAACCTCAGCCTGCGGCTGGCCGGATCCAAGGTGGCAAAAAGCCGGTCCCCCACCTGCACCCTGCTATTGGTAAGGGCATTTAGCAATGTGGACTTTCCAGCGTTGGTGTAGCCAACGATGGAGATGGTGGGAAGACCGGTACGCAGCCGCAGTCCCCGCCGCTGTCCTCGTTGGCTCTTTATCTGAAGCAGTTGCTTTTCCAGTCGGCCAATTCGATCTCGAACCCGCCTCCGGTTGATTTCCAGTTTGGTCTCGCCCGGACCCCGACCGCCAATGCCGCCAGTGAGCCGGGACAATGCATCATCTTTAACCACCAGCCGCGGTAACATATACTTCAACTGAGCCATCTCCACCTGGATCTTACCTTCACGGCTCTTGGCGCGCTGTGCAAAAATGTCCAAAATGAGCTGAGTCCGATCGATAACTCGAAGCTCGCTAAAGTCGGTAATTGACCGAACCTGGGAGGGATTGAGATCCTGGTCAAAAATAATGAGATCCACCCCCAATTGCAGGGCTCGTAGCACCAAGTCGCTCAGTTTGCCGCGACCCAGGAGATACTTGGGATTTATCCTCTGTTGCCGCTGGATGATGCGGTCGGCAACTGCAATACCAGATGAGCGAGCCAACTCCGACAACTCTGCCATCGATGCCTCGGCTTCCGCTCTGGGAGCGCTAGTTACACTTACCAGAATTGCCCGATCCTCGTCGCCTCTGACTTCCACCAAGGCTTGCTGCCGGGCAAACTCGTTTTCCAGAGACTGCACTAGCTGGAGGAAGTCAAATTTCTGTTCGTGCGCGGGGAGTGGATCCAAGAAAAGCCACCCCTTGCCGTTGACGTTCTCCGGCAGCAGGTGGGCCCCGAGTAAACGGCGAGCTCCACCATGCTTATCCACTTCCAGGACCACCATTAAATCAAACCGCAAGAAGACCAGATCCATTAGATCATCCTCGCTGATTGATTCGCCATTTAGATGGGTGTGTAAGTAGCGCAAGCCGCGTAGACGCCCACGGTGGCCACGGGTGGGAGAAAGCTCAGGTATGAGTATGGAACGGTGGTCGCCCACAATGACCCGTTCGATCTCACCGCTCCGGTTGATTAATAGCCCCAGCTGACGATTGATGTCAAATGAGAGTCTGGCAAGAGTGCGGGAAAGGTCAGGGGTGATGATCTCTCGGGGGGGCAGACGTCGCCGGTAAAGTTTTTGCAATCGTTTTATGGTGCCGGCCCCAAGGCCGGCGGTATTACCATAGACTTTTCGGATTGAAGTTCCTCCGCAAAATAACGGTACCGTGTGAAAATTGTAATCCGGTACGGAGGATTTTGCAAGCAAACTTGAAATGCTGGCTATTGATTTCTGCGATCTTCCACCCGTACAGCCTTACCTTGTGAGCGTGGTAACGTGTTGGGCTGTACCAGTTCCACCTTCGGAGTGACGAGAAGTTCGTTGCGGAGTTCTCGAGTGATCTTGTTCTGGAGCCTTTTAAGGTGACGCATGTCCTCCTGGAAAATATCAGCCCGCATCTCCACCTGCAGTCGCATGGTGTCCATCTCGTCCACTCTTTCCAAAATAATCAGATAATTTTGCCCCACTTCCGGGATTTCCATAAGTGCCTGTTCCACCTGAACCGGAAATATATTTACCCCTTTGATGATGAGCATGTCATCAGTTCTGCCTATAATCCGGTCCAAGCGACTGTGGACACGGCCACACCGGCATTTCCCCGGAAGAATTCGAGTGAGGTCATTGGTGCGGTAACGAATGATGGGCATGGCCTCACGGCTGAGTGTTGTTAACACCAACTCTCCCTCCTCCCCAGGGGGAAGGGGTTCCAGGGTGTCAGGATCGATAATCTCCACCAGGAAAGCATCCTCCCAGATGTGCATACCTTCCTTTTCCGGACACTCGAAGGCCACCCCGGGTCCGTTCATCTCGGAAAGGCCGTAGGAATTGAAGGCCTCCACCCCAAAATATCGTTCCACTCGCTGCCGAATCTCCTCTGAATGTGGCTCGGCCCCCAGGAAGGCGATTCGTAGCTTCAAGTCGCGCCGTGGGTTCACACCCATCTCTTCCATAACCTGCATGAGCCGCATCGCGTAGCTGGGAATCAGATGGATCACGGTGGTGCCGAACTGTTGCATCAGCAGAATTTGGCGTTTGGTGTTGCCTGTACCTGAAGGGATAGTCAGAGTACCCAACCGCTCGCCACCGTAGTGAAAGCCCAGTCCTCCGGTGAAAAGACCGTAGCCGGTAAGGTTCTGGAAAACATCGTCTTGACGAACACCCGTCATGTACATACACCGACTGACCAAGTCAGCCCAATTCTCAATGTCGCTCCGGCTGTGAAAGACCACTGTGGCCTGTCCCGAGGTCCCAGACGATGAATGCAGCCTGATGATCTCCTTCTGGTCAACACAGAGAAGACCATAGGGGAACTGATCTCGCAAATCTTCTTTGGTTGTGAAAGGAAGTCGATGTATATCCGCAATCGTCTCGATGCGGTCAGGCTTAACTCCATTCTCGGCAAAGACCTTACTGTAGTGGGGGGATTCAACCGCCTGAAATAGTGTCCTTCGCAATCGCCCCAACTGAAGCTCACTTAAGGCTTCCGGCGACATGGTCTCCAAATCCTGGTTCCAGTACACTGCTAGCTCATCTCTTTTAATTGTTTGATCGTGAAATCCTCAACTCGCATTGGCAAATCCGAAATCCTAAATCCCGCACAAACAGAAAGATTGGGGAATTAAGGAAAACGCCTATTAACTTTGCTCCTCAATGGCTCAGCCTTCCACGCGGCGTTGAGTACATATGCGCTTTTTTGCATTCAATCCTCCGACCTAGCAACGGAGAACTACTCAGAACAGACCCAGAAATTTCCTAGCCCATATCCTCAAATGCCAAATTTTCAAAACGGGTATATTGGGTGAGAAAGGTGAGTGTGGTCTTCCCTATTGGCCCGTTACGCTGCTTGCCAATGATGACCTCGGCCCGGCCCTGATCGGGACTATCAGAATGATAGACTTCATCGCGGTAAATAAAAGCGATGACATCAGCATCTTGCTCTATGGCACCGGATTCGCGAAGGTCAGCAAGCTGGGGACGCTTGTCGTGTCGTTCCTCCACCCGACGGTTGAGCTGGGAGAGCGCCATTACCGGCACATCAAGCTCCTTGGCCAGTGCCTTGAGCGAGCCGGAAATCTCGGATATCTCTTGCTCCCGACGCTCGCTGCCTTGAGACCCTCGCATGAGCTGTAGGTAATCCACAACAATCAGTCCCAGATTCTGATCGCGCTTCAAACGACGAGACTTGGCCCGGAGTTCGAGCGCAGAGATGGCTGGCGTGTCGTCTATGAAGATCGGAGCCTCGCTGATCGTTCCTGCTGCCCGGGTAAGTCGTGGCCAGTCCCGCTCACTCAGAAAACCGCTACGCATCTTTTGAGAGTCCACCCTAGCTTCGGAACAGAGCAACCGCATACCCAGTTGTGCTTTGTTCATCTCCAGCGAGAAGATGCCCACGGGTATTTCGGCTTCAACCGCAGCATTGCGGGCAATGTTGAGGGCAAGGGCGGTCTTACCCATGCTGGGACGGCCGGCAACAATTACCAGATCCGAAGGCTGCAAACCAGAAGTCAGCCGGTCCAGCTCTACGAATCCAGTTGGCACACCAGTGATCATTTCCCGACGTTCATAGAGCTGCTCGAGAGTCTTGATGTTTTGTTTGACGACGTCTTTGATGGGGAAGAAGGATGGGTTGATTCGGTCTTCGCTAACTTGAAAAATGGCCCGCTCAGCCTTATCCAGAAGATCTTCTACCCTCAAACTGCTATCAAAACCGGTTGCCACGATTTCAGTAGCTCGGCTGATCAACGCCCGGGCCAAAGACTTTTCTTTGACGATTCTGGCATAGTGGCTCGCATTGGCCGCAGAAGGGACCCTGTCCACCAGCGAAGCCAGATAGCTGGCGCCTCCCACTTCTTCAAGTTTTTTCTGAGATTTAAGTAGGTTGGTCAGGGTAACAAGGTCGCAGGGCTCGTTCCTCTCGAACAACTTGATCACAGCGCCAAAAATTGTGCGATGAGCTGCCCGGTAAAACTCCCCACCGCCAAGAATTTCCAGGACGCTGGGTAAAACGTCGTTGTCAAGAAGAACGCCGCCTAGAACCGACTGCTCGGCTTCAATGTTATTAGGAGGAACCCTGGTGGGTTCACCACCCTGCTCGTTCATGGCCTTCCCTAATCCTGCTAAAGCCTGTTCTTAGAATGATACCACAGGTTCATGGCTTTGCTTGGAAGGAATTTCAAGGAACACCGGATTACGAATCAATGATGATTTCTGACCGCTGTTTTCAGATCAAGACTATAAGGTTTTTTGGGGTTGACAGCACACAATCGAAGATCTGAATTCACCAAGCCAAAATCGTTACAAGTCCAATATGTTGCAACTCAGCAGGACTCTTGGGTCGATACAGAGTCTTATCCTTTACGCCCTATTCTTCCTTGATTACCTGAATGGTGAGTTCGGCAGTCACGTCAGCGTGCACCCTAATGGGAACCTGATGATCACCCAAGGTCTTTATGGGTTCAACTAACTTTATTAGCTTGCGCTCAACAACCACACCTGCCTCTTCAAGAGCCTGCGAAATATCACTCACTGAAACAGAGCCGTACAGCTTGTCTTCCTCAACCACTTTGCGACTGAGGGTCAAGGTCAATCCATTGATCTTTCCAGCCAACCCTTCAGCTTCCTTGCGAACCAACTCCACCTTGCGCTGGATCAACCGGTGTTCGTGCTCGAGAGTTTTCAGGTTCTTGCTGCTGGCAAGCACAGCTTTACCCTTGGGGATGAGGTAATTACGACCATAACCAGGGGCCACCTGCACAGTGTCCCCCATCTTACCAAGTTTGGGAATGTCCTCTTTCAGGATTACTCTCATTGACAACAAACCTCCGTTCCGAGAACACCAGAATCACTGGCTTCTACCTTGCGGTAAAATTCATATCCATCTAATGGGCTGAGTCCGATTTTCCGTGATCAGCAAAAGGCTTCGGAACTGCTTAAAGAGAGGGGCGTTACAAAATTAGCGCTATGATGTAATGGACCGGAAGGGCAGACAAAGCTCACGGCAAATCTTCTGCAGCATCTAAATTTCATCGCTAGTGCGGCTGAATGGTTGTATAGGGCATCAGGGCAATATGTCGAGCTCGCTTGATGGCCGTGGTGACCTCCCTTTGGTGCCGGGCACAGTTGCCAGAAATCCGCCGCGGTATGATCTTGCCCCTCTCTGTAATAAAGTATTTCAACATTTTTGGGTCTTTATAGTCAATCTTCAGATTCGAATCTGCACAAAATCGACAAACCTTCCGCCGAGGAAACGCCCGTCGTCTTCTTCTGCTTGCCACCATTTACTCCTTCCTAGCGAGATTCATCCTCTTTGCTTTCCTGGGCTTCAGGAGATTCGGCTTCTTCGCTTCCCTGGGCTTCAGGAGATTCGGCTTCTTCGCTTTCCTGGGCTTCAGGAGATTCGGCTTCTTCGCTTTCCTGGACTTCAGGAGATTCGACTTCTTCGCT
>JASFEM010000006.1:0-71306 GCA_050124835.1 Syntrophobacterales bacterium
TCACCACCATCAATGTCGTGATCCATCTTTATTATTACATCTTTTAGCTTGCGACCTTTATCAATGATACGAGTGTCTGAAGGTTCTAGCTGATTTTTAAATATGGATTCATCATTTACATGAACGTATATACCATATTTTTTGTAACCGCTTGCTTGCCAATGGAGAAAAAGGAAAAATACTAAAAAGAAAATTAGTAGTCCAAATACAAGTTGACCCACAGATTTTAATAGTTGATCGTGGCCTAGTTCCATAATAGATAATAAGATTTAGCGGCCGAGCTCAGCTGCTCATCGACATGACCTGTCGACATGACCTGTCGACGAGACCTGTCGACGAGCTCGAGCCGTGTTGATCAGGATCCGACTGCAGTAAGTGGCTGTGTGCATTCCTTCCCCATCGTTTCAGGTCAATTTTTTCCAGACTAACTTAATTGAGCACCGCATTTGGAGCAGAATTTCGGATTAATCCCTTTACCCAAATACTTATTGCACGATGGGCATCTCCAATTAAGAAGGGAAAATATTATAACAGAGATGATCACCGCGAAGGCGGTCACCAGAATAGTGTTCGGCGGCAGGCCGAAGATGCCGGTTGGATTACCCTCAACTGAGAGAAGTCCAATAAATGCGAGTATTATTGGACCAACTGCCATAATCTGACGTGTTCGTTTTCTTTTGAATTCCTCAATTATTTCTGTATTAGACTTGTTCAATTCCATGACTCTCTCCTTTGTTGTCGCCTTTAACCAACGGTAATGATCAGCTTCCCGCAGAAAGCACAGCTGTTTTTCCAAGTGACCAGCAACACCCTGGCATATAGCGCCGACAACTGAGTGCGGCTGTGTTGCGCGCTGAGTGATGTGACGTACTATGATTCAGTAAAACCACCGACTAGGTGCCTCGTCCTGAGTCCGATGCAAAAATCGTCCCAGAATCTGGCATGGGGCATAGGGCAGAGGGCAGAAGACAGCAGGGAGAATGTAGATTGCAGAATGTAGATTGCAGATTTTAGATTGTGGAATTAAGGGATATGAAATTGCGAACTGCGGATTGCGGATTGCGAATTTCGAATTCTAAGAAGTGTACCTCTTCCGTTTACTGTTCACAGTTCACCATGTTAAAGGGCAACAATCGGCCGGCGGCGAGTTCCAATTCTCGGCACAAACGCTCCCAGGCGATATCCATTATTGTTTTCAGATTGACCACGTCAGCCTCATTGTAAAGGAGCAGCCTTTTGAGGGCATCCGCTTCTCCCCGAAGATATTCGTGCCAGAGGATGACTGCCTCGTACCCACTCATTTCCTGAATCTCTGGGTTTCGACAGATTCCGAAAAGTGGCTCAATGCTTTTGAGACCGCCGCGACAACCAAGCCGCCGAACCACATGGCGCAGATCGATATGCGCCTGGCGGAACCTAAAGTTTCGGAAGAAACTTGTGATGAAGGGAAGATCAAACCTGCTACCATTAAAGGTCACAATAAGATCATAGTGCTCAATGGCATCCTCGAAATCCTCAAGATTCTGCCCGTTGACGAAGTGGTACATCTGCTTTCCGTCGTAAAGACCGATAACGGTAATTTCATGGCCGTATAGGGTTATTCCAGTGGTTTCAATATCCAGGAAAGCACAGCGATCCCGAAAGTCCCCGTACAACCGCCATCGCTCAGCACTGGGAAGGTGTTCATGGAAGTAACCGGCCTGTCCAAGTTGCTCCCTGGATTCCTGTAGCCGAGTTGTCATCCGTCTCCGTCTGTCAGGAAGCTTGGGCCAGTCCTTCAGATGCACCTCCAGGTCATCCCAGGTGAGGATGTTCTGACGCCAAAGTTCGATCTCGGTCTTTGGGCCAATATGGGGCAAATGAAGGAAGGTATTTTCTAGCATAGCGTATAATCGTGGCTCAAGGCGTAAGGCGCAGGGCTCAGGGCGCGAAGTGCAATGACTTGTAAGTGCCTAGTGCCTAGTGTTTAGTGCCTCGTTGAAACGGCTGCCTGCTGCCCACTGCAAGCTGCCAGCTGAGTCAGGTGTCGCCGCGTCTCCGTGTCTTCGTTTCGCCGCGTCGTACCCCTTAGTTTCTAACAGACCCCACAGCGTTCGCATACCTCCGGCTCACACGGTTCGGTTGTGGCACCAACCAGGGCCTGCTGGTATTCATGCCAGAGATAATCTTTCTGGACGCCGTGATCAATGAAATCCCAGGGGAAGAGTTCTTCCTGCTGTCGCTCCCGATACACATAGAATTCCGGATTGACATTGACTGTTTTGATGGCTTGTGTCCAATTACCGGATTTTTTGGACACTTTATCAAGTAGCGGCGCCAAGTTGCGATCGCCGCGCGCCAATAGTGCCTGAAGGTAAGCCCAACGTGGGACATCGGCATGAACCCTGACGTTGGCCACCCCACCGAGACCACGCTTGAGCTTTTTTATCCTGTTTTTTAACAACGAAAGGTCACAGAATGGCACCCACTGAAAGGGCGTGAACGGCTTGGGAACAAAGGAGTTTACGCTGAGGGTAAGCGTACCGAGATGCTTCTGCCCTCGCCCGATAACCAGCTGCTCGTGCTTTATGCGTTTGACCAGACGGATGATGGCGGCCAGGTCCTCTTCTGTTTCAGTAGGCAACCCGATCATGAAGTAGAGGCGCAAGTTGGGAATACCTGCACTAACCACGGCCATTGCAGCATCGAGGATCTGCGCTTCGGTAAGATTTTTGTTAATGACCTGCCGCAGCCGCTCGCTTCCGGCCTCAGGAGCAAGGGCCACTGTTCGGAGGCCACTTTCGTGGAGAGCCTGCAGCATGAGGGGAGAGAGAGAGTCGGCTCGAAGTGAAGAGACCGACAACTGAGCCCCCGCTTGACGCATCTGCAGGCAGATGGTGTCTATGTCAGGATGATCTGAGACCGCCGCGCTTAGCAACCCAACCTTACCCCCTGAAGGTGATCGCTCCAGGGCGGTGCGCACCACTTTCTTGCCCTCGTGATGACGTACCGGTCGATAGACAAAGCCCGCGGCACAGAAGCGACAACCCCGGCCACACCCCCGGCCGATCTCCACCAGAACGGTGTTGGCAAACTCAGTATGGGGGGTGAGGATAGGGGAGGCCGCCAGATCTTCTCCTTCAAAGTTTGTTGCTCTAACCTCGATTCTTCGTGGAATATCGACTTTGGGTTCAAAAGCGGTCAAGAGGCCGTTGTTGTCCGTTTCCACCCGAAAAAGGGAGGGTGCGTAGGCGGAGGGTACTTTTTGCGCAATGTGGATCAGAAGTTCTTCCCTGGAAACCCCGTCATTTCGCGCTTCTTGCCAAGCTTCTATGAAATCGTCCAGAACATTTTCTGCCTCACCCAGAAGGAAGAGATCAACGAAAGGTGCGATGGGTTCGGGGTTAAGGAAGGTGGCGACTCCTCCCGCCACCACTAGGGGCTCGTGCTGGTGGCGGCGGGAAGCTTGGAGGGTTAATTTAGCCAGTTGCAGAAGGTGAACCAGATTTGCATAATCATTTTCAAAAGCCACTGAAAAGGCGACGATCTGAAAATCCGCCAGTGGTCTTTGCGTTTCCATGGAGAGCGGACCAGTTCCCGAGCTTGCCACTGCCATATCCTCGGACTCGGGCAAAAACACCCGCTCGCATACCACGTTCGGTAGACGGTTGAGCCGCTGGTACACAGTCTGAAAACCCAGGTTGGACATACCCAGGAAGTAACGGTTGGGATAGACCAGAGCGATTGGAATCTTGCCCCCCCAATCCTTTATGACCGTGCCGGTCTCGTCTGCTAGCCACTGTCGAAGTCTGCGCTGCAGTTGCCAGGACATCTGTCACCCATGTTCGCTCTCGCCGGGAAAGCGTGAAAAAATTCATCGAAACCGTGCCGCCCTGGTAGTGCTTCAAAAACCAGTTTTTGTTCAACGTTACCAGGGCCATAATTTGCCACGACTCAATTATGCCACAGGGAGTTCGCTGCGTCCTCACCTTTTCACCGCCTAGACTTGGAATTTTTCTCACTGTCCTGGAAAGTAGTCGCTATCCAGCCAGGACCTAGTCCGCCTGTCGCCTGAGGAAAGTGGGGATCTCAAGCTCATCTTCATCTATCGGCAAGTCCTTGTAACTCATGGGGCGGCTCAATTCACCCGCATCTTCCTCGCTCTTCCTGTTCCGGCGCAAAAAAGTGGGAATGTCCAAGTCGTTGTCACGGCGAGATCCTTGGATGACGCCTAGGTCGGGCTTAGGCCTGACATCGATCTCGCCAATCCCGGTGGCAATAACGGTAACCCGCAACTCGTCGCCAGCGCTCTGATCAAGTACAGTACCCCAGATGATATTGGCATCTTCGTGAGCTTCCTTCTGGATAAGCGAAGATGCCTCCTGAACCTCGTCAATGGTGAGGTCCAGTCCGCTGGTGATGTTCATGAGCACACCTTTGGCTCCGCTTATGGTCACGTCCTCCAGCAGTGGACTGGCGATTGCCTTCTGAGCCGCTTCAGTGGCGCGGTCCTCACCACTAGCCATGCCAGTGCCCATCAAGGCCATGCCCATCTCACTCATGATGGTCTTGACGTCGGCAAAGTCGAGATTGATCAATCCTGGTATGGTGATGAGATCGGAGATCCCCTTCACGGCATACAGAAGCACATCATCCGCTTTTTTAAGCATTTCCAAGAAAGTTGCCTTCTTGGCCGCCAAACTCAGCAAACGGTTGTTTGGGATTGTAATGATGGTATCGACTACTTCTTTGAGTTCCTTGATACCATTGTCGGCCGTCTTCATGCGCTGGCGCCCTTCAAAATTGAATGGCTTGGTTACCACAGCCACGGTGAGGGCTCCCATTTCCTTGGCTATCTGGGCCACAACCGGCGCGCCGCCGGTGCCGGTACCGCCACCGAGCCCGGCAGTGACGAAGACCATGTCGCAGCGATCCAAAGTCTCCCGGATTTTGTCAGCGTCTTCCAAAGCGGCGCTACGACCGATCTCAGGATTAGCTCCGGCCCCGAGCCCCTTGGTAATGTTAACGCCCAGTTGGAGCTTGGTGTGGGCCTTGGAAATTTCCAGGGCCTGGGCGTCGGTGTTGGCGGCGATGAAATCAACGCCCATAAGGTTGGCGTTGATCATGTTGTTGATGGCATTTCCACCGCCGCCACCAATGCCTATCACCTTGATCTTGGCCCCATTGTCACTTTCTACAAACTCGAACATCATGATTCACCTCCTGCAGTTGGGTGTTTCATGGGAGTTTCCACACGACACCTCACGAGCCCTTTCTGTGCCGGCGGCGTCTAAAAAGGAGAAACAACGTATTAAAGGCAAGAAAACAACCAAAACAAATCAACAATACGACCAACAAAAAATCGAAATCCAAAGTTCCCATATCGTCCCTCCAGTCCTCAAATTGGGAATTGAGAATTGAGGAATTAATGAAAGCTCCTATTATCCATATCTAAGTCCCCGAACCTTTAAATTGGCTTTAAACGATGTCACTAAACCAACGGCGCATACGCTCAACCAACCGATTGAAAATGTTATTTTGACGAATACGAAAAAGTTTTCTGGGTTTGCTGTTCGCACCGTAAAGAACCAATCCTACACCCGTTGCATACATGGGATTTTTGACCACGTCCTTAAGTCCACCGATTTGACTGGGTATGCCGGTACGCACCGGTAGGTTGAAAATCTGCTCGGCCATTTCGGCAAGGCCCGGAAGCAAAGCGGAGCCCCCGGTAATCACCAGTCCGGAAGCCACGAGATCCGAATAGCCGGTACGCATGAGTTCTCGCTGCAACAGCGAGCAGACCTCCTCAACCCGTGGTTCCAGGATGTCGCCCAGGATTTGGCGGCTGAGTACCCTCGGTTTGCCGCCACCCACATTGGGTACTTGGATTGTTTCGTCCTTTTGAATCATGGCGGTAAGCGCGCAGCCGTAGCGTTGCTTTATCTTCTCTGCTTCTTCCACAGGCGTTCTCAAACCCACGGCAATATCATTGGTTAAATTGTTGCCACCCAAGGAAAGAACCGAGCTATGGCGAATGCTGTGATCTGAGAAAATGGCCAGATCTGAGGTGCCCCCACCAAAGTCCACCAGTGCAACTCCCAACTGGCGCTCTTCCCGACTCAATACTGACTCTGCGGAAGCCAGTGATTCCAAAACAATGTCGCAGACATCCAGGCCGGCGCGGTTGCAACATTTAACGATATTTTGGGCTGAGGTAACCGCGCCGGTGACGATGTGAACCTTGGCCTCCATGCGCACCCCCGACATGCCCAGCGGGTTTTGTATGCCACCCTGGTCATCAATAATGTATTCCTGCGGAAGAATATGAATAACCTCTCTGTCGAACGGTATCGCAACGGCCTTGGCAGCATCTATTACCCTGTCGATGTCTTGCTGGCTGACTTCACGGTTTTTTACGGCGATAACGCCGTGGCTGTTATGCCCTTCGATATGCCCGCCGGCAATGCCGGCATAAACCGCGTTTATTTCGCAGCCTGCCATTAACTCGGCCTCTTCTACTGCCCGTTTGATCGACTCCACTGTGCTCTCTATGTTGACCACCACACCTTTGCGCAGACCAACAGAGGGATGGGTGCCGATGCCAACTATGTCTATTCCCTCTGAGGTCACCTCGCCAACCACGGCGCAAATCTTAGTGGTGCCGATATCAAGTCCTACGATCAATGATTCCTTCTTGGCCATCTTTACACCCCCCTTTGCTTACGGTGGTCTCGTTGGAAAACCGGAAAGTTTCCCCTGACGAAAACCCTATTTCCGTGGCTAAGATCAATCCCCCGTAGCTTGGTGTGAACCCCCTTTTTCTCCAAATAGCTCAGCACCTTTTTAAGCCTGTCTATCCTGGGGCCGTAGTTACCGTTACCCAGGTCTACCTGAATTCCACCCTGGACAGTGAAGATGCTCAACCCCGCATGGCTGTCCCAACGAATTTCCGAAATAAGTCGCCAGGGCAGTTTCAGCTGGCACTCTTTGTAGAGATCCTGGAAGAGTCCAGTAAACTTCCGGGGCAGGTTAAGACCCGGACCCAAAGACTTCGGGTCGAGTCCGGTAATAATCGGCAAACCTCCATATTCGCCTGGCATCGCGCGAGTGAAACATATGCCCCGGGAATCAATCAGGTAGAAGTGCTGCCCTTTGACCAGGGCAACAGGTTTGCGTTCCTCGATCTCTATGCGAATCCGGTCCGGGATCTCACGATTGATCAGGGCCGAGACTATCCAAGGATGGCTGGTGAGCCTCCGGCTAACACTATCCAGATCAAGAGATAGAATGTTGATGCCAGAAGGAATTCCAGCTTGCTGAATGACTGTTTGCGGGTCAAGCCGCTTCAAGCCGCTAACATTTATACTGGTGACCTGGAGCACAGGTGAGGTCAGCAGGGTGCGATAGACGCCAAAACAAAGCCCGCTCAGTAGCAAAAAACCGAGGCAGACAAAAAGGAACTGCAACCCCCAGCGTAGTATCCGGTACAACCTGCGCTCCTTCAGACGATACTTATTAAATTTGGCCACCATATTTATGAACTCAGTTTCATTCGAATCTGGGCAACCTGGTCCTTCCCCCGCATAATGGGATCTTCGACAGACCTGGGTTCTTTACTGGTCAGTTTGTTGTGTCCGTCCATAACCGCATTTGGCAGTGCGACCAGTTACGTCTTATTGTTGTTGCCAACGACTTCAATCTCCAGTTCGAGATTGACGCCAAATTTTTGTGAGACCTTCTCCTGTGCAAGGTTGATCAGAGCGAGAATATCGCGCGCTCGAGCTTGGCCGCGATTTACGATAAAGTTGGCATGCCGCATGGAAATCTCGGCGTCGCCGACGCGGGTGCCCTTCAAACCAGCTGCCTCAATGAGCCGACCGGCATAATCCCCTGGTGGGTTCTTGAAAACAGAACCAGCAGATGGTAGCTGCCATGGTTGTTTCTCCTTGCGTGCCTTGAGCAGCTGACGAAGCTGCTCTCTCATGTTTTCCCGAGAGCCAGGGGTAAGGGAAAACTCAGCCTCCAGCACCACAGAGTCTGCTGGCAGTTCAAGTTTGCGATACGAGAAGCGGAGCTGAGCTCCTGATAGCCGAGTCAGGGAGCCATCAGAGAGAAGAAGGGCCACCTCTTGGCAGACATCGGCCATGACGCCTGCGTCGGTTCCAGCATTCATACGGAGAGCGCCCCCCACAGAGCCGGGTATGCCCACGATAAACTCGAGACCGCTGAGGCCCTCTCGCAAGCAGAAGCGGAGAAGCCCACGGAGCCTTAACCCGGCACCCACCTTTACCGTTCCTGAAGATCCCACTCGCTCCACCTGGGAAAAGCCACTCTCAAGGCTTATGGCTGCTGCGCGAATACCCGTATCGTGAACCAAAAGATTGGTTCCACGGCCAAGAATAAAGTGAGGGTAATGGTTTTGATTCAGTACCTGGACGGCGGACCGCAACCCTGCCAGACTTAGAGGACGAATTAGACAGGACACCGGCCCCCCTACCCGCAATGAGGTATGTCCTGCCAAAGTCACATTCCAGTCAACTTCCACACCGTCCAGGTACCGAAGCTGTTTTTTTAATTTAGAATCCATTGTTTATTTCGCATTAATCATTTCACATTTATCATTAATCTCGCCGCGTCAACGCGTCTTCGTGTCGCCGTGTCGTTTTCAAATACAGACTAAACTTCGTTCATAGCTTTCAGCCTCCCTCTCTTTCCTGCAAGCGTTTGAGCAACTCTTCGCCCGTCTGCCAGACGTTTCCTGCGCCAAGGGTGAGGATCACATCACCCTCCTGTGCTTCGTTAACAAGCAGCGACACCAGGTCGATGTGGTCCGGAACATACCTGGTGTTGCCATGGCCGTGTTGCTGGATGGCCGCTGCTAGCTTTTCTGCATGGACCCCATGAATGGGCGGCTCACTGGCAGCGTAAATGTCAGTAACGATGAGAACGTCCGACTGGTAAAAGGCAGTGGTGAAGTCATCGAAAAGCGCGTGCGTGCGGGTGTAACGATGCGGCTGGAAGAGTACCAAGCGACGTCGGCCCGGATAGGACTGTGCTATGGTTTTCAGCACGGCCTTGATCTCGGTTGGATGGTGGCCATAGTCATCAATTATGGTGATGTCATTTACCTCTCCCTTGATTTGAAAACGACGCTGCACTCCGGTCATTCCCTGAAGACCTCGACAAATAGCAGAGAAAGGGATCTCTAATTCGTGACCAACAGCCACGGCTGCCAGGGAATTCAAGACATTGTGCCAGCCAGGAATTGGCAGATTAACCCTTCCCATTTCAGTGCCACGGTAGGCGGCTGTGTAAGAGCAGTTGAGTCCGTCAAAGGCCACATCACGTGCTTGAAAATCGGCCTGCGCCGAGAAGCCATAAGTGACAAGGCGTTTCTTGATCCGAGGGAGCAGGCTCTGAATGTTCTCATCTTCAAGACAGAGGATGTTGAGCCCATAGAACGGGACCTGGTTGATGAATTCAAGAAAAGTCTCACTGATCTCATTCAGGTCCTTGTAGTAATCAAGATGTTCGGTATCAATATTGGTCACCAGGGAAATGGTCGGAGAATAAAGCAGAAATGTACCATCGCTTTCATCCGCTTCAGCCACCACAAAATCGCCTTGGCCGAGTTTTGCGTTGGTTCCCCAGGCGTTTAATCGACCCCCGATTACCACGGTAGGATCAAGGCCGCCCTCAGCCATCACCGTTCCCACCATGGAGGTGGTGGTCGTTTTGCCGTGAGCCCCAGCCACCAGTACTGCATACTTTAGCCGCATAAGTTCGGCGAGCATCTCGGCTCTCTTGATAACCGGTATATGGTAATCCTTTTCGGCCGCAACCACTTCAGGGTTGTCTGGGGCAACGGCGGATGAGACCACGGCAACTTCAGCGTCGGCTACGTGCTGACTCGCATGGCCGTAATAGATCTTAGCCCCAAGAGTCTCGAGACGACGGGTAATTTCACTCTCAGTCAGGTCAGATCCACTTACCCGATGACCGATATTCAAGAGCAATTCAGCGATACCACTCATACCGATGCCACCGATGCCAATGAAGTGAATATGGTAAGAACGCTTGTACATGAGTCAGTTTAGCCTGTTGTGCCGGTTTAGCCGGTCACAAAAATCTGTGCACTTCAGTAAATTCTAGCCATTCCTTATCTTTTTCCTCCTGCCCGGACTGCCAGCCGACCAGTTTGCTTTGGCCGCGCTCTGTTCCTTGCCTCGGCTACTGATATTCAGGAGAATCCCAATGGCTGCCAGGTTGGTCAGCAGAGAACTACCACCGTAACTCATAAAGGGGAGCGGAAGCCCCTTGGTGGGCAGCAGGCCCATGACAACCGCACCGTTAATCAACGCCTGGAGGCCGATGACCATGGTCAAGCCGAAGGCCAGGTAGGTGCCGTAGCGGTTGGGTGCCCGTAAGGCGATTTTGATCCCTTTGTAGACCATCAAACCATAGAGCAAAAGAACAAAGGATACACCCACCAGACCGGTTTCTTCACCAATGACCGCCAAAATGAAATCCGTATGCGCTTCAGGTAAATAAAAAAGCTTCTGCTGGCCGGAACCAAGACCAACTCCCAACGGACCGCCCGAGCCCAAGGCGAGCAACGAATGGAGCAGCTGAAAACTCGAATCGCTAGGATCCCGCCACGGATTGAGAAAGGCGAGCAATCTCTCCAAACGGTAACTAGTTTGGGCGATGGCCAGACCGAGAAGGGGAATCACTGCGATGCCGGTGGCAAAAAGATAGCGAGACCGCACGCCGCCGACAAAAAGCAGGAGAAAGACCAGGGTCGCGAAGGTTACAGCAGTGCCCAGGTCGGGTTGCATAACAACCAATCCGATAAAAAGCGCGGAAATCAGGAGGTGCGGCAGATAGCCTATGGAGAACTCTTGCACCCTATCGCCTTTTTTGGCCAAAGAATATGAGATGTAAATGATGAGGGCCAGTTTGGCGAATTCAGCAGGTTGCATAGAAATTGGGCCGAATCGAAGCCAGCGCCTAGCGCCCCCAACCCGGTGTCCCACTTGCGGCAGAAGCACGACGATGAGACTCAACAGACTCACCCCGAGGATGATGTAGACCAGGCGGCGGTACACTCCAAAGGGCAGATTCTTACTGACGATGAGCACAGCGATGCCAATAAGGGCAAAAAGCATTTGTTTCTTGACAAAATACATACTATCGCCGTAACGCTGCTGAGCCATAATGGAACTGGAGCTGTAAAGCATAACGAGACCAATCCCCATCAGAGCCAAAGTGGTCAGCAACAGAACCAGATCGTAGCTGTTTCTATCCTCGCTTCTCACAGCCATAAGCCTTGACGCCATTTGTCATAGTTCATTTGTGAGCATTCAGTTTTCTTTTGTCCCTGATAGAAGCTATCCAGGGACAACTGATACGATTATTCGTTTTCTCTTTTTCAGCGGCCAATTTGTGAACCAGAGCCCTGAAATGATCCCCCCGCTCTTGGTAGTTGTCGTAGAGATCAAAACTCGAACAAGCTGGAGAAAGCAGGACCACATCGCCAGGGACGGCGGCGTCTAGAGCAACTGAAACTGCCGCGTCCATGTTGTCCACCACCACCGTGCAAGCGAGATTTCCCAGAGCCTTGGCCAACCGAAATCGAGCTTCACCCATGAGCACAAGCATCTTCACCCGCTGGCGCACCAAGGCTGTGAGCGGTGCATAGGAGCCTTCCTTGTCACGACCGCCGGCCACAAGGATGATGGGTGAGGTGAAGCTTTCCAGGGAGCGCACCACTGAGTCCACGTTAGTGGCTTTGGAGTCGTTGTAAAACTGGATACCACGCCAGTGGTGAATAGGTTCCATGCGGTGCGGGAGTGTTTTGAAGTTGTCAATGGTCTCCTGAATAGCCTCAGGCTCACCACCCATACAGGTGGCCGCAAGTACTGCAGCCAGAAGGTTTTCTTGGTTGTGGCTACCAGCGAGTTGCCAGTGACGCAGATCATAGCGACGCGTCTGACCTGGCGCTATGCGGCAAACTATCCCACCCGATTCCAGATGGGCGTGAGCTGAAGGTCTGGTCAAACTAAAGTGCAGCTGGGTACCGCGAATGGTACAGCGTGTGCTAATAAGGGGAGCATTGTCGGGAATTATCGCGGTATCATCAACTGTCTGATTAGCAAAAAGTCGGCATTTGCTCGCCACGTAGTCTGAAAAAGAATGATAGCGATCCAAATGATCCTCACTGATATTGAGGAGGACTGCAACCTGGGGGTGAAAGGTCTCCATGGAGTCAAGTTGGAAGCTGCTCACCTCAACGACCGCCATCTCGAACGTTTCCTTTTCTTGAAAAATTCCGATCAGCGGGTTGCCGATGTTTCCGCCCACGAAGACTTTCTGACCACTGTTCTTGAGCATGTCTCCCACTAATTCTGTGGTCGTGGTCTTGCCATTGGTGCCGCCTATGGCCACAATGGGCAGCCGGAGAAAACGACAGGCGAGTTCCAGTTCTCCGATGATTGGCACACCTTTTCTTCTTGCTATTGACAATTGAGCCAAATCCAGGGGGATACCTGGACTGACAACTATGAGGTCCGCGGTGTTAAACAGTTCCGCAGGATGATCCCCCAGTGTCACGGAGCACCCAAGCTCGCGGGCACGATCCACCGCCGTACCAAGAGCCGTGGCGGGGAGCTGGTCGTTGATGGTAACGTGGGCACCCTTGTTCTGAAGGAACTCAGCCGCGGCAAGACCACTGCGGGCCAGTCCCACGACCAAAACATTTTTATCCTTGAAGTTTTTCATCACGATCTTAACAACTGCCATCTCAAGGCGATCGACATAAGACGTGGGATAACCCATCTCGCATCCCACATCTCACATCCCATATCGACTTCTTACATCTCCATTCAGATCCAGTTTTGCTCAGCTCTTATTCTCTCTCAGACTCAGCCAAAAGAATCTCCACTACCTTCTCCATTCGCATTCCCCTAGAACCCTTCACCAGCACCCAATCACCAGCAGCTATCAAACGCCGAACCCGCAAAGCCATTTCCTGGTGATCGTTCGCTTGAGTCAAACATCCGCTGTCCATGCCGGCCTCAGCAGCGCCAGCAAGCAGATGAGAGGCCTGCGCACCCATGGCCAGAAGATGATCAACCCCTTCTTTGGCTGCTATACTGCCAACCTGCCAGTGCAGGGTCGCAGTGTCCTCCCCCATTTCCAGCATGTCACCGAGGACTGCGAAAGCTCTCCCCTTCTTCTTCACTTTCATCAAGGTCTCCAGGGCAGCAGCTACGGAGCCGGGATTGGCATTGTAAGTATCATTAATGATATGTATGTCCTCAGGAAGAACGAGAATCTCCATGCGCTTGTCAACCGGGTGGAAATTTGCCAGGGCCTCGGCTATGGTACCTACCGGTAGGTTTAGGCTCCGAGCAACGGCTGCGGCTGCCACGGCGTTGTTGATATGGTGGCGGCCGATCACCGGCAGGTAGATTTCGTAGCTTTCTTTCGCTACTTTCAGAAGGAACCGACTCCCATTTGCATCTATGGCGAGAATCCGCTCGAGTGCTACCTCCCCATTGGCTCCAGCTGCGGAAAAGCTCACCTGACGACCAGGGAACGAAGAGGCCAGGTCGAGGACTCTAGGATCGTCCCGGTTGACCACGATGGTCGCGGTCGCTGCCATACCCGCGAAGAGTTCGCCCTTAGCGGCCTGAATTCCCGCGAGGCTTCCAAGTCCCTCAAGGTGGGCTGGCTGAATATTGGTAATGAGGCCCACATCTGGACGGACGATTTCGGTCAACCGCTGGATTTCTCCTGGTTGATTCATTCCCAGCTCTACCACCGCTCCCTGGTGGGTGTCGTCAAGTTGCAGCAAGGTAAGCGGCAACCCCACCAGGTTATTAAAGGTTCCCTCGTTTTTTAAAACCTTCCAGGATCTACTGAAAATAGCAGCAACCATCTCTTTTGTAGTGGTTTTGCCATTGGAACCGGTTATCGCCACCACGGGGACAGGGTGACGGCGGCGCCAGTAGCCGGCCAGATCTCCAAGAGCATGAAGGGTATCACCCACCCCAACAACTGAGACCTGAAGTTCCTGAACCGCAAGTCTCTCTGTCTCGTCCAGAGCCACAATGAGGCCAGTTGCCCCGCCGCTTACCGACTGTTCCACAAACTGGTGCCCATCAAAGGTTTCTCCCTTTAGGGCTATAAATAGTTCTCCCGGACGCAGCGTGCGGCTGTCGGTGGAAATCCCGACAAAACGTTGCTCTCCACCTGTTGCCAAAAGCTCACCGCCAGTTGCTTCCAGGACCATATCGAGTGTCCATATGTACTTGTCATTGGTCATCAGCTAGTAGTTCTTAGTTCCTAGTGCTTTTCTGTTTGGCGTTTCCTTCTCTCCTCTAGCGCTTCGGTTGCCACAAGGCGATCATCGAAGTCAATGCGTTTGTCGCCGAGAATCTGGTAATTCTCATGACCCTTGCCGCCGATATAAACGACATCCCCTTCACCAGCGCAATCGATTGCCTGCCGGATGGCTTTGGAACGGTCCACCACCAGGGTGTAGCCGCGATGGCAGTTGTTCCTACATTCGGCAAGGGAAGAGAGCAGGGGGAGACCTTGTCCACGAACGCCAGCTTCAATGTCGGCCATGATGGTCTCGGGCACTTCACTCCTGGGGTTGTCAGAGGTAATCACCACTAAATCGGCACGCAGCGCTGCTGCCTCTCCCATGAGGGGACGTTTGCCACGATCGCGATCTCCACCACAGCCAAATACGCAGATGATCTTTCGGAACTGAAGCTCTCTCAGGGAGTCCAGAGCCTTTTCCAGGGCATCCGGAGTGTGGGCATAGTCCACGAGAACCTGGAAACCCATGTCGTTTGGAACGGCCTCTAGACGCCCAGGAACTCGAGCCAGAGATTGCTCCCCGCGACTGATTGCCTCCAGGGAAAGTCCGAGGCCCACTGCCACTGAGGTGGCTGCAAGAAGATTGTAAAGATTCAATCGACCAAGCAGAGATGAATGCACCTGCAGTAAACCCACAGGGGTATGCAGCTGGGCTTGAATGCCGGAAGAGTCGCACTGAACCGTGTCGGCTCGAATCTCAGCGTCGGCTGCCATGCCGTAGCGAAGAAGTGGACCGTCGATCTGCGAGCAAAGTCGTCGGCCCCAATCATCGTCGATATTGACGACGGCGAGGGCTTGAGCATCTCCATTTTGCTGAAGAATCTGAGAAAACAGTCGGCTTTTGGCCCCAAAATACTTCTCCATACTGCCGTGATAATCTAGATGATCCTGGGAAAGATTGGTGAAAAGACCCACGGCAAAGCGGGTTCCATCCACCCGGTGCATGTCTAGGCCATGTGAAGAGACCTCCATAACCACGTGGGTAACTCCTGCATCCAGCATTTTTCTGAGGTTCTGCTGCAGATCGAGAGACTCCGGGGTAGTAACTGGTGCCGGACGAAGATGGCCTGGATATCGAATGTTGACAGTACCTATAACCCCAACCTGCAACTCGCAGGCTTCGAGGATTGACTCGAGCAGGTAGGCGGTGGTGGTTTTTCCGTTGGTTCCGGTGATGCCGATGACCGTGAGTCCATGAGAAGGAAAACCGTAAAATCGGTTTGATATGCGAGCGAGAGCAGTTCTGGTGTTGGGCACCTCAATGGTTGTCACGCCTGGCACAGGGTCGAGTGGTTTCTCCACTACGAGGCTATGGGCGCCCCGCTCTATTGCTTGACCGATAAAGTCATGGCCATTACTCTGGGTGCCCTTAATGGCGACAAAGAGGCTGCCTTCGCCGACCTGCCCACTGTGGTAAGCGACACCCTTCACCTCACGCTGCAGTTCACCGTGCAAATGCACTATGGAAAGATCCTGAACCAGATGTTCCAGCTGCATGCGTCTCCTCACTAATCTTAATCTGCCACCAGGATAAGGCTACATGAATCAACCGTGCTAAGATTGCTGCCCGGTTCAGGATTCTGTCCCACCACCCGGCCGCAGCCGTGAATGTCTAAGGAGCCAGTAAAATTTCGCAGCTTGTCAAGAGCAGCTCTAAGGCTGAGCCCAGTGAGGTCAGGCATCGCCAGCTTATGGTCGCTGTCTATCTGGTCATACGCTACCGGCTGTAGAGCCGTCAGCCGTTTTTGCATTTGGGGGTCGGTGCTGTCCCGCCCTGCAATGCTCTTGGCCTTGTTCTTAATCTTTTCGGGAGGTAGCTGGAGGGCGTGAAGAGTTTGCTGGGCGATACGACGAAAAGCAGGTGCTGCCACCACACCACCGTGGAACCCCTTTTGAGGTTCGTTGATCACCACAACAACAAGGATTTTTGGATCCGTCACAGGTACAAAACCAACAAAGGAAGCGGTGTAAAGATCCTCCGAGTATCCACCACTCTGTCGATTGCTTCTCTGGGCAGTTCCGGTCTTGCCAGCCACCTGATATTGCGCGAGCGCGGCCTTAGCGCCTGTACCTCCTGGGGAGATAACATCAGCTAGCAGCTGCTTCATACGTTGGGCGGTGTCCGCACTGATCACACGACGAACCACCCGGGACTTGTTCCGCCCGACGACTTTACCTCGCGCGTCCAGCACTTCTTTAACGAGCAAAGGTTGCATCAGAAGGCCATCGTTGGCCACAACACCTAGGGCGGTGGCGAGTTGTATGGCGGATACTGAAAGGCTTTGTCCAAAACTGGCGGCGGCAAGGTCCACGGTTGACCACTGCTCAGGAGGACGGATCAAGCCGGAGGTTTCACCCGGCAAGCCAATACCGGTGGCTTTGCCGAAGCCGAAGGAGCGAATGTAGTGGTAAAAACGGTTCGAACCCAATTTTTCCCCAACTTTGGCAGCGCCAATGTTACTGGAATAACGAAGGATATGAGCTAGAGAGAGCCAGCCAAATTTACGCAGATCATGGATCGTGTGGTTCAGCACCCGGTAACTGCCCTGCTCGCAGAAAAACAGGTCATCTGGATGAACCAATTTCTCTTCCAAAGCTGCCGCCACCAGAAATATCTTGAAGGTGGACCCCGGTTCAAAAGCATCAGTCACTGCACGGTTTCGCCAAGAGGAGGGGCGATAAGAGGAAAAAGAATTGGGGTTGAATGACGGAAAAACTGCCATGGCCAGAATCTCGCCCGATTCCGGTTCCATCACTATAGCGGTACCGCTTTTCGCCTGGTGACTGCGTACTGTCTCCTGCAGTTCCCTTTCCGCGATGTACTGGATACGTTTGTCCAGGGTGAGTCTGAGGCTGTACCCCTGGGGATCGGATTCGGCAGGCAGCCCCTGGGTGTAAATTATTTGACCTCGCGCGTCCTTGGTTCCGGGATGAGTGTCAGAATTGCCGCGCAATAGAAGATCCATGGAAGTTTCCAATCCCTCGAGACCGTGATGTTCTCTGCCAACGAATCCGATTACGTGGCCCGCGAGTTCTACATTCGGGTAATAACGGCGGTCCTCTTTGACAAAGTGGATTCCCTCGAGATCAAGCGCCCTAACCTCATCGACCTGTCGAGGAGTGAGGTAGTGTTTTAGCCAGACGAAAGCTCGAGGCTGACTCAACTTTTCTACCAGTTTCGGAACAGGGACCTTGATGGCAGCAGTGAGTTGTCGAGCCGTGGCTGCGGGATTCTTTATGACTCGCGGGTTGGCGGCCAGGGATTCCATCTCAATGCTTACAGCCAACTCTTGCCCGTTTCGGTCGTATATATCTCCTCGCTTTGGCTCAAAGAGGAGACTTCTCCTGATCTGGTTGTTGGCAACGCTTGACCAACCCTCCGATTGAAAAAACTGAATCTGGAAGCTCCTGGCTATCAGTAGCGCGAAGCCCACGAGCAGCCCCCCAGCCACTAGAATGACCCGGAGCTTGATCCAGCGAACCTCAGGATTGTGAGAGCGGGGCTTAGGTGTCATGGCAGCACTACAATTTGCTCCTTGGTTGGGTGCCTTAGGCCCAGCTGTTGGATGGCAATGCGCTCCACGCGCTCAGGGGCCTTAAGTCTGGCCAGCTCCAAGTGCAGCTTCTTGTTATCATTCAACAATTGGGTGTGTATCCGGTGAACGTCGGACAGCAAATAGCCCAAATGAACGACCTGAACCCGGCACCAGACATAGCCAAAACCACTCAAGAGAAGCCATACAAAAACGGCCACGGTTGCGAATATCCGGCGATTTTTCAAGGCCTGCTTTGCAGACTTACTGGCTGTCTTTTTTCTTGGTTTCTTGCTCATTTATCTTTTCCACCACCCGCAAACGGCCACTTCTGGCTCTAGGATTTACCTTTATCTCATCAGCCCCTGGCAGCACGGGCCTTTTGCGAATCAACCGAGCCAGGGCCTTTCTTTCACAACTACAAACCGGCGAGTCTGTCGGGCAGCGGCATGAACGCGCCCAGCTGGCGAAAGTCTGCTTCACCAGCCGATCCTCCAGGGAATGAAAAGAGATGATAGCCAGCCGACCACCTGGCCGGAGCCAATCAAGAGCTTCCTGGAGGAAGGCCCGCAGATTATCAATTTCCCGATTCACTGCCAGCCGTAAGGCCTGAAAAGTGCGAGTGGCCGGATGGATTTTTCGTGACCTTTTGCCTGGTGGAACGGCAGCGACTACCAGCTTGGCTAAACGCTCAGTCGTGTCAATAGTCGCTTCAGCCCTGGCCCTGACAATGTTTCGGGCAATTCTCCGACTCCAGCGCTCTTCTCCTAAACACCGGATGAGCTCAGCCAGTTCCTTCTCACTCAGGTTGTTAACCAGTTCGGCAGCGGTGGTCCTACCACTGGTATTCATGCGCATGTCCAGCGGACCAGACTGGCTGAAGCTAAAGCCTCGTTCGGCTGCATCCACCTGGAAAGAAGATAAACCTAAATCGAGGAGGATGCCGTCCACCGCTTGGACCTGCAGCCTGCGTAGAATTGATCCCATTCGGGCGTAGTTGTCACAAACCAAAACGAGCCGTTCCGAATAGGATTGCAGGTTTAGCCGCGCCTGGCTCAGGGCATTTTCGTCCCAGTCGATACCGATTAATCGGCCATCGGGCGCGGTCTTTTCCAAGATGGCCCGGGCGTGACCACCACCGCCCAAGGTGCCATCCACATAATGTTTTCCAGGGGCGCAGCGCAAAAGCTCGACCACTTCAAAAAGAAGAACCGGCTTGTGCTCAAGCTGCTTGGCTGCGCTCATCACCGGACAAAGTCATCCCAAATTTGATCCCGCATCAGACAATGTGATGTGGGGATTACTTACAGATTACCTTGGAAAACCCAGTAGGGCCGTTTCAGACATTATCCGCCGTTGGCAGTTACTTCGGCGGAGCTATGACGGCTCAGCCCATTGGACTGACGCGGGGACGGGGAGAAGCGGCAACGTAGAGTAGAATTGGTCTGCGCTGTTCATATGTTTTGATCCGTGATGCCCCAAATGTCTTTGCCCACCATTGGTTTTTGGGTTAAGGTTAACTCTGTTACCGCTTCTCCGCGTCCCCGCGTCATGAAGGGGTAGAGGGAGGATCACAATGCTACCTCCCTTCCAGCCGCTTTAAAATCAATGACTAAAATTTGAAATTGTGTTAGTGTCATTTTCCCTGTTCTTAGATACCGAGCTCGGCGAGGGTCGAAGTGATCTGGGAGAAGTTTTCGTGGGATCTTTTTATTTCGTCATCCCACATTGGCTTGCTCCAGATTTCAAAACTTTTAACCATGCCGGCCAGTACCACTTCACGCTCAAGTGAAGCGTGTTCTCGCAGGGTCGGAGGAATCAAAACTCTTCCCTGCTTATCAAAGTTGCACTCAATGGCGCCGGAAATGAAAAAGCGCTGAAACGCCTTAACGTCCTGGCGAACTAATGAGAGCTCTCCTAATTTTTCTTCGATTTTTTCCCACTCTTGAAGGGGATAGGCAATCAGGCAGCGGTCGTAATTGGTGATGATAAAACGGTCATTGTAGAGGCTCTTGAGGATCTCCCGAAACCGTGAAGGAATGCGGATACGTCCCTTGGCATCCAGGGTATGTACTGAACGGCCCCTGAACATGCACACCCCATAAAGTTATTGGATTGACACTTTTGACCACTTATTACCACTTCTTGACACCACTTATACAGATGCCACCACAAAAAGTCAATAAAAAAACAAAATCAACGGATTAGAGCAGCTTTCCCGCCACACCACAGCCTCGACTTGATATCAATATATAGAATAATCAGCCCATAAACAACTACATTATGTGGCAATTGCCCCATCGTAGGTCTAATAAATTTTATCGCCTTTTCTGGTGGCGCAAAACCGCAGCGTTATGTTCGGCCAAGGTGGCGGAAAAATGATGAGTGCCGTCCTTTTTGGCGACAAAATAGAGATAGGGGGTGGGGGTGGGATTTAGTGCCGCCTCGATTGAAGCCGCTCCAGGGTTGCAGATAGGCCCGGCGGGTAAGCCCTGGCGGGTGTAGGTGTTGTAAGGTGAGTCTGTGTTGAGGTGGACTCTGGTGAGATTGCCATCGAAATCTTTGATTCCGTAAATTACAGTCGGATCACTTTGTAGTCGGATCCGTCGTCTGAGTCGGTTCATGAAAACGCCGGCAATCAATGGGCGCTCGGCCGCTACGGCGGTCTCTTTTTCCACCACTGAGGCGAGGATGACCACCTGGTGGCGAGTGTAACCTAGTTGGCGGGCCTGATCTTCCTGGGCGGGGCCGAAATGTTCGCTGAATCTAGCCACCATGGAACGCACAATGCTCTCTGCGGTCAGTCCTCGAGCAAACCGATAGGTGTCCGGAAATAGGTAGCCTTCCAAACTGGAGGCCTGAATACCTAGCTGGTGGACGAAATCTGCGTCGGTTGCTGCTGCGATGAACAGATCAGCGTTGGCCAAATCTTGAGCTGCGAGGAGTTGGGCCATCTGCCTTATGGTATACCCCTCGGGAAATGTGATCTGACGAAGGATAATTTCCCCGCGGACCAATTTGTCGAGAAGTTCCATAGGGCGCAGACCGGTTGAAAGTTGGTACTCACCAGCCTTAATTTGATTGGCGGCTCCTTTGAGCCTGGCCAGCCAGCGAAATTTCACAGCATTACGGACCACTCCCTTTTCTTCCAGCATAACCGTCAGAGCCGGAAGCGACGTGCCCATAGGGACCTCTACTATCACTTCCACGGGATCAGAACTGGCAGGAGTTCGGAGAAAATAGAGTAGATCTACTGACACCCAGACCAGGACCAGGAAGATGGGAATCAATAACCACGCGAGGTAGCGAAATTTCCTCTTGCTTTGACTAGCTGGTTTTACGCTGTCCATTTTCCTTCCCGGCTATCAACGTTCAGCTGGTGGGCATTGTCCAATCTTGGTAAACGGTGAACAGTGAACGGTGAACAGTGAACGGTAAACGAAACAGATACCCATTTTTTAAATCCGAAATCCGCAATCCGCAATCCCAAATCCGCAATCCCCAGCACTAAATGCCTAAAACATACTGAAGTCTGCAATCTACAGTCTCCATTCTGCCCTCTGCTTCTGATCTCCGACCTCCGACTTCTGACCTCTTTCTGCTGCCCGCTGCAAGCTGCCTGCTGTCTTTTGCCCCAAGGCAGAAACTTTTTTCGCCGCGTCTCCTTATCACCGTGTCCCCGCGTCGTTAAGTGCTGCCGAACCGCCATTCATATATCTCCAACGCTAACCCGCTGGGATAAAAGCTGATAGATATCTAACCCTGCTGCGGCGAACCCTTTGAGACCGTAGACCATATTGGCCTCTAATACCAGATATTCGCCTTTGCAGTAGCAAAGATCAAGCCCAACCTCATCGAACTTACAAAGGCGGGCCACCTTTTCAGCTAAACGTAATGCGGTGGAGGGAATATCCTGTAGCGAAATGCGCCCACCGAGGGACACATTTGTTCGGAATTCTCCGGGCCTGGCAATTCGCCAGTAGGCGTGTACCACCTTCGCTCCCAGCAAAACTATTCTTAGATCCCGGTCAATGGGAAGATATTCCTGTATATAGGCGGGGGAGCACTTTTTAAGGTAACTTTGGAGGTCTCCCTGTGTTCGGATTAGAAAAACGCCTCTACCCTTTGAAGAACCTCTGGGAATTTTGGCGATAAAAGGGAAGGGAAAATCAGTGGGGATTTGATGTGTCTCCTGGCTGGAGCCGTACATCCGGGTACGGGGGTGTGGGATATCGAGCAAAGTGAAGAGCTCTGTCTGTTTGATTTTGTCGCCCATATAGCGGTAGTAATTTGCTGGGAAGACCCGTTTGCCCAGCGAGAGGAAGACGTCTTCGTAGAGACTAGTTGGATAATAGATGGTACCTGCACTCCGGAGCAGCTCCAGTTCAGTCTCGCTGTAATCGTCAATATTGGGACGTAATCCCAGGCTTTGCACCAGGGGACTGTGTCGGAGTCTTTTTCCCAGGGCGATCTTTTTTTCAGTCATACCGCAATAGCGCAAAGCGCATAGCGTTTTTTTATTCAGTCAGAATGACAACCAATACGTCATCTAGGAGCAACCTCCCGATTGCAATGAGAGATCTTGAGATCAGCTTTTATCGCAAGCAGAGCTTACTCCTAGAATAATTTTTTACCAAGAAAAAACCTGACTACTTGATCACTTCCTCCAGCGGCTTATAAGGATAACCCAGATCCTGGGCCACGGTCGCGTGGGTCACATGGTTGCGATAGATGTTTATCCCCTTTGCTAAGGCAGGATCAGCGGCGACAGACTCTTTGATTCCTAGGTTAGCAATTTTGAGGGCGTAAGTGATGGTCACATTGGTCAGGGCGAAGGTACTGGTTCTTGGAACAGCGCCGGGCATGTTGGCCACGCAATAGTGGATGACTTCATTCACCTTGAAAACGGGCTGGTCGTGGGTGGTGGGGCGGCATGTATCACAACACCCTCCTTGATCCACCGCCACGTCCACAATCACAGTACCTGGTTTCATCTGCCCGATCATATCGCCACTAATTAGGTTGGGGGCACGACCACCTGGAACCAAAACTGCACCGACTACAAGGTGAGACTCCCGCACTGAGCTCTCGATGGTGTCAGGGTTGGAAATTAGGGTAGTGATGGCGGAACCGAAAATATCATCCAAGGCCATTAGGCGAGCCTGGTTGATGTCGATTATGGTAACCCTGGCCCCCATACCCACGGCAATCTTTGCTGAGTTGGTGCCAACCACCCCACCACCGAGGATGGTGACCTGACCGCGGTACACCCCCGGGACACCCCCGAGAAGCACGCCGCGACCGCCCGCGGTTTTCTCCAGATAATGGGCGCCCACCTGAACCGCCATGCGCCCGGCAATCTCACTCATGGGTGTGAGAAGAGGCAGAGAGCCGTCGGCAGTTTGTATCGTCTCGTAGGCAATAGCGATAATGTCTTTGTCCAGGAGAACTCGCGTCAGCTCCGGCGCAGGAGCCAGATGCAGATAGGTGTAAATTGCCTGGCCGGATCTCAGCAAGTCATACTCGGGTGGCAGGGGTTCTTTGACTTTCATCACCAGCTCTGCCTCACCATAGACTTCGGCGGCTGAGCCTACCAGATGGGCACCAGCAGCCTCGAATTCCCGGTCCGTGATGCCTGCGCCCTCACCCGCACCCTGTTCAACCAGCACGCGGTGGCCGGAGTTGGCCAGAAGACGTACACCAACTGGAACGACTCCCACACGATACTCCTCCGTTTTTATCTCTTTGGGCACTCCTATGATCATGAACGACCTCCCTCAGTCATTGGTCATTTGACATTTCTCATCTGGCATTGATCATTGGGCTTCAAATATTAAATGCTCAATGTGAAATGCTCAATGCGAAATGTGAAATGATAAATGTTACGTCTTTCTCAGAATGAACTTATTGGACATGTGGTCCGGATAATAGGAGAGCTTGGATTGCCGCAGCCCGGCTTCACCCAAATCCTGCTCCCGGTTGATATAAGTGAAATCGCTCCAAGCGTGTTGACAGAATTCCTGGTTTATCACGGCGTAGCTTCCGGAAAATTCTGGATTGGCCTTCTCAAGGTGAATCACGACGGTGTCGGGATTGAGGGGTTCTCCCAGACTGAATGCAACCACCCTGCCATCCACCAGGATCACACCGCCATGACAGTCAAGTTCGTCAAAGTGGATCAAGGCCTCGCGGATGGCCTGTTCTTCGTTGAGAAGCGCCGGATTTTCAGCACAGCTGCGCAAACGACACCACTCCTCTTCCAGTCCTAGACTGGCTTCTATATACTCCTTACTGAGATGTTCGTACGTGTAGGAATAGCGAGTTCTGAATTGGTTCAGATGGTTACGCTTCCGATGGTATTTCCGTCCGCTCAAATTGATGAGCGATTCGGTGCGGTAGACATAATCGCTGTTGGCAGGGTCCTGTTCAACAGCGAGTGAAAGAGCTTCACCGTAGCGTTGTGCCAAAATCTCGGGAACCCGGTGGATTTGGGGTTTGGGTGTCAGTTGGCTCAAAAAATCAAACAGCATGCGAAAAGAAGGGGTTAGATCATGCGGACCAACCGGTGGCAAACCGAAGGGCAGCCCCTCAGCGTTTTCCCCGGTAATCAGCAAGGAGTCAGCGCCAAGGCACCACTGGTATTTATAATGGTGCCGCCACATGAACAGATTGGTGAAGGTTAGTTCTGAGGTAACCGGTGGTTGTCTGCTAAAAAAGGAGGTAATCTGGCCCCGGTCTTCTAGGCTCAACGGCTTAAAATCAGGATAGTGTGGCGTTGACTGCATGCAGTTCCAGATCAAGTCACCTAGACTGGCTGTTTAAGATTTGTTTTGTTTAGTAATTAGACCTGAGGCAGAGGATCCAAGAGCCGAAATCCGAAGTACGAAATTCGAAACAAAAGGACGTTTTGACTATGTCATATCCCGGATAGGGAGTCAACGTTACAAGATTTTTCTTGACATGGCAAACTCTCCATGATTTAAGTAAACATTTTAAGAAGTACTGGGTTCATCATTCCAATTAATAACGGGGGGACAGTGCAATGATAAAGAGCCCTTGCGTAGGTTGTGAGTTGGTCAGCGAGGATAAAAACAAGTGCCTTGAGAACTGTGATAAGCTCAAGGAATACCAGGAGATTATCCTCAAACAGGGAATCTATGCCAAGATATAGTGAGACTCTCACACCTGAGCAAAAAAGGCGGCCTGCGGGCCGCCTTTTTTTTTGACCCCCATAATGGTGTTTGTAAATCCTCGTGAAAGTAAGTGCCACGAAATGCAGAGCGAGATTACGGCTAAATGGCGTACTGGAGTGTTGGGAATGGTTTGAACTTGCTACAGGTAATATATTCTATAACGCCACTCCACCATAGATTCTCTATCCGGTTTGAGGATAAACTTGGAGGCCGATCGCGGCTTCTATCCCTGAGTGCCAACGGAAATACCTTGCCCTTCAAGGCAAAACTCCATAAAATGCGGGAATACCGAAGAAAAGTACCCTCGATTGAGATACGAGAATAGCGGTTGATGCTTTACCCTATGACAAATAACTTTCGATTGAGTGTTATCGCTTAATCGAGGAAATAGTATGGCAGAGCAAGGTCGTTGGACATCTTTTTTCCGCTATTTGAGAGAGCATACTATCTCGCGCTGGATGCTCTATAGTCTAGTCATCGGTCTGGTTGCGGGGTTGGGCGCTGCTGCCTTTTTTTTCTCACTGGAATGGCTCAAGTACTTTGTCTTGGATTACCTGGCCGGCTATCCCATGGAGCCGCCAGCAGGCGAACGAATAGTTCACAACATGCCTCATGGCTCACCAAAAGCCTGGCTTCTGTTCCTTGTTCCTGCTATCGGTGGCTTGCTCTCGGGCCTTGCCGTCTACACTTGGGCACCTGAGGCCGAAGGTCATGGCACCGATGCCATGATAGACGCCTTCCATAATAAGCAAGGTGAGATCCGTACCCGGGTGCCATATATCAAAAGCGCGGCGTCGGTCATCACCCTTGCTACGGGCGGAAGCGCAGGCCGCGAAGGTCCCATTGCTCAAATTGGTGCTGGCTTCGGATCATGGCTTGGTCGCGTGTTCAACCTAACCGCTAAGGAACGGCGAATCCTTTTGTTGGCAGGATGCGCCGGCGGTCTGGGCGCTATTTTTCGAGCTCCTCTCGGTGGTGCCATTACCAGCATAGAGGTGCTTTACACGGAAGACTTCGAGAGCGACGCCATCATCCCGTGTATCATGAGTTCAGTGGTGGCCTATTCATCCTTTACCTTTATTTTTGGACACCAGCCCATTTTTGCCACACCAACCTGGACGTTTACCGATCCTCGAGAACTGTTGCTCTACGCGGTTCTAGGCCTGGTATGCGTCCCGGTAGGCTGGGTTTACTCCCGCTCGCTCTATGGGCTCAGGGACCATTTTTTCAGGCGGATTCCCATCAAGCCCCACTTTGTCCCTGCCATAGGTGGCCTGCTTGTGGGCTGCATAGGCCTTTTAACCCCCAGGGTACTCAGTGGTGGCTACGGCACCATTCAGCTTGCTCTGCTGGGGAAACTTTCTGTGGGGTTGATGGCGGTGATGGTTCTGACCAAGATTTTTGCCACCTCCTTTACCATTGGTTCGGGAGGTAGTGGCGGCGTCTTCGGACCCTCGCTTTTTATAGGTGCCATGCTGGGCGGCGTGGTGGGACAGCTGGGCAGTCAATATTTTCCAGAGGTAGTCAGTCATCCAACCGCCTTTGCTTTGGTGGGAATGGCGGCATTTTTTGCTGGGGTGGCAAAAGCTCCAATCGGCGCTCTGCTGATGGTCTCAGAGATGACCCGAGGTTATGGACTCGTGGTGCCGCTGATGTTTGTTTCTGCTATCCCCGTAATCCTGTCTGGTCGTTGGGGTATCTATGAAAAGCAGGTCAAGAACAAATTCGCCTCTCCTGCGCACCTGGCAGACTTAACTATCAATGTCTTACAAAACATACAGGTGCGAGACATCTACAGGCCAGAAAAGCCGCTAACCATGCTTCCCATGGACATGCGTCTCAAAGAGATGAAGCGTCTGATGACCCTGACTAGAGAGTCCTTCTTCCCAGTGGTGGACGAAGAAATCCGTTTGGTGGGAATCTTGTCGTTTCCCGACATGAGAGCTATTCTTTTTGAGGATGCCTTGTCGGATCTGATCGTTGTGGGAGACCTGGCAGAAAAACCCGTGGCCATAGGTCTCAATGAAACTCTCTACGAGGCTTTGATCAAATTCGTTCGTAGTGGATACGGACTGCTTCCCATTTTAGAGGATGAGAGGTCTGGGCGGCTGGCTGGAGCTCTGAGTCTGGAGGAACTCATGAACGCTTATCACCAGGAAATGGTCCGGGCGGAAGCGGGATAGCCCCTTAACTGAAAGAATCCAGGTCCAGAGGAACTGGAAGTCCCCGGGCTGCCGTTGAATGTAATTGGAGTAGTGGAATAATGGAATAATGGCATGATGGAGTTGGGCAGAAAGACGTATGGAGGAGTTCAGCGTTATGGATGGGAGGCGGCCATTCACACTTCTTGAAAAAAGAATTATCCATGAGTTGCAGCAAGACCTGCCGGTTGTGAAGCGACCCTTTGCTGCTGTGGCCAAGCGACTTGGAATAAGCGAGACTGAACTACTCGAAAAGGTTCGTGAATTGGTGGCTGACGGGACTATCCGACGCTTTGGGGCTACACTCAGACACCAGCGTTCTGGATTCGAAGCAAACGCTATGGTGGTGTGGGAGGTGGAACCTGAAAGGGCCGAACAAGTGGGAAGTATTTTTGCCTCCTGCCGCGAAGTAACCCACTGCTACCAGCGACCTGCAAAGCCAGATTGGCCCTACCGCATCTTCACCATGATTCACGCACCTTCGCCAAAAGGATGTCGGCAGATCGCCAAAAAGATGGCTAAAGCAGCCGGACTCAAAAAGTATGATCTCCTTTATACCGAGGAGGAGTTGAAGAAAACAACGATGGCCTACTTCAGTGAGTCTGAAGCGGACACCCATAAGGATAATAGGTAAAAGGTGAGCGTAAGGCATCACTAAGTCATTTGGCTTCGCCGTCATTTGGTCATTAAGTCATTAGGTCGTAGCGATGAATATCTACTAATGACAGAAATGTAGGGTGGGCATTTCCCACCGACAAAGCCAATGCAAAATGATAAATGTGAAATGATAAATTAGAAATGCCTCGGAGGAGAACGCAATGGTTCAAGTTAGTAGCGATAAATTGTATCGGCAGGCCGAAGAAGTGATCCCTGGTGGAGTGAATAGCCCGGTACGTTCCTGTCGAGCCGTGGGTACTAACCCTTTGTTTGTCACGAAGGGGCAGGGGTCAAAAATTTACGATGTGGACGGCAATGCTTACATCGATTATGTGGGCTCCTGGGGCCCGCTCATCCTCGGTCACGCACATCCAGAGGTGGTGGCTGCTATTAAGGCTGCTGCTGACAACGGAACCAGCTTCGGTATCCCCACCACCATGGAAGTTGAACTTGCCCAAATGATCTCTCAAATAGTGCCTTCCATGGAGATGGTGCGCATGGTGAATTCGGGCACGGAGGCCACCATGAGCGCCATCCGGTTAGCACGCGGCTACACGGGTAGAAGCAAGATTATCAAGTTTGACGGCTGCTACCATGGTCATGCGGACTCACTGCTGGTCAAGGCGGGCTCAGGTGCCGCGACTCTGGGTATACCAGGGAGTGCCGGAGTCCCGAAGGATTTTGCCAAACACACCCTGTCTTTGAGGTTCAACGACTTGGGGCAGGTGGCAACGGTGATGCAGAGCCAAGCAGAGGACGTTGCTGCCATTATCATCGAGCCAGTGGCTGGAAATATGGGAGTGGTGATTCCCAGGCAAGATTTCCTCGAAGGTCTCAGGTTCTGGTGCGATGAAACCGGAGCCTTACTCATTTTCGATGAGGTTATGACCGGTTTCCGAGTAGCGCTGGGCGGGGCACAGTCTCTATATGGGGTGCGCCCGGATCTCACTTGTCTGGGTAAGGTCATCGGGGGTGGACTGCCTGTGGGTGCCTACGGAGGGCGGCGGGATGTAATGAGCAAGGTGGCTCCTCTGGGAGAGGTTTACCAGGCTGGTACCCTCTCAGGCAACCCTCTGGCTGTAACGGCTGGGATGACAACCCTGAAGTTGCTCACTAAACCTGGTGTTTACGACGAACTTGAGGAACGTTCCGCTTACCTATTTGATGAAATGAGCCGGCTAGCAGCGAAACATGAATTGCCATCAAGCATGAATAGAGTGGGGTCTATGGGGAGTCTTTTTTTCACAGACCAACCCGTGATAGATTTTGACTCCGCTCAGACTTCAGACACCCAAAGATTCGCCCGCATGTTCTGCGCCATGCTGGCGCGGGGTGTTTATCTGGCTCCTTCACAATTCGAAGCGGCCTTTGTCAGTCTAGCCCACGACCAAAAGGACATCGATAAAACGCTGGCGGCAGCGGACGAAACGTTTAAAGAAATATAGCAGACAGGGAAATGTTACGGATTGCGGATTGCAGATTTTAGATTTTAGATTGCAGATTTAAGAATTTCGGGTTTGGGATTTCGGATTGCGAATTTCGAATTTAAGAAAAGGTATCTGTTCCCTTGACCCTTGACCCTTCACTCTTCACGATTCACCCCTCACCCCTTACTGTCACTCATTTGCGAACGCAATTCTTTTCACAAAAAAAAGTTGACTTTACTAAAGTGCTGTGGTACGAGGTACGTGAAGTTTTACACGAACTCAAATACTGCTTCTAAGCAGGTATTTTTTTGGGCAGGTGGGCAAGGCCAGGCAGAGAGGGGTGGACTTCATGAAGGAAGACACCAAGAAAGCTCTCAAGCTGGTTGGGCTCGCCAGCACTCTGGGACTCACCATTGTCATCGCCACCTTTATTGGCTTGGCTGTGGGACTCTGGTTAGACAGAGTGTTCAATACCAGCCCGTGGCTAACCGTCATCTTTCTCATACTCGGTATTATTGCAGGATTTCGCAACTTCTACCGTTTCATGACTAAGCGCGCTAAGGAGGAGTGAGGGTCGTTTCTGGCCCGGCCACCATGCTTCTAAAGGATGAGGCCCTTCTTAAACGAATAGAGCAATTCAATTGGATCCTGCTGGCACTTCTCACCAGCGGTAGTTTCGCCTTTTTTTCCCGCAAGTTTGCCCTAGGAGTACTGGTTGGTGGAGTGCTTTCAATCGCCAATTTCTATCTGATGAAGCGGAGTCTGCTCAGGGCCCTTGATCCTGAGAGAAAAGGAAAGACCCGCTTCGTTTATCTGTTGAAGTATTACCTGCGATTTGCGGTTCTGGGCATCATCATTGCGCTGTTGCTGATCAAGGGGTGGGTGAGCCCCTTTGGTATGCTGTTAGGTTTATCCATAATCGTTATCGGTATTGCGCTGGTGGGTCTTGACGAAGCGCGTAAATCCTTTTTCAACTTCAAGGGGGTAGTCTAGGTTATGGAACACCCGATTATCTTTCTGAATCTTCTTTTTGAAGCACTTGGTCTTCCCATTGTCCACGATTTTGCTGAAGCGCACACCTTGCTGGAGAAGCTGCTCCTGCCATATGTGACCTACACCTGGCTAGTCATGATCTTTCTGGTGGTCGTGGTAAAGCTGACCGTCCGCCGCATCGAACTCGTGCCGCAGGGTGGCCAGAACTTCTTCGAGGTGGTGATCAGCGGTATTGAGGAATTCATGGTGGGAGTTACCGGAGAAGAGGGCCGCTACCTGTTCCCCCTTATAGGCACACTGGCATTTTTCATTCTTATCAGCAATTACCTGGGAATGGTTCCAGGCATGTTCGGCCCCACCGCCAATGTCAACACCACCTTGGCGTGTGCCATTATCGTGGTCTTTTACACCCACGTAATCGGAGTCAAGTTCCACGGGCCAAAATACGTAAAACATTTTATGGGCCCCATTTGGTGGCTATCACCCCTCATCTTCGTTGTTGAGGTAATCGGTCATCTTGCCCGCGTTCTCAGTCTATCCATCCGACTTTTCGGCAACATCTTCGGCGAAGAACTGGTGCTCGCCATTTTAATGTTTCTGGCGGGTCTTTACCTTGCACCCCTGCCGGTGATGTTCTTGGGTCTGTTTACCGGCGGCGTGCAGGCCTTTATCTTTTGCTTGCTTTCCATGATGTACTTTGCCGGAGCGATCGAGCATGCCCACTAAAGATTTGTGGTGATGCCTCTGGTCCGATGTGGGCTAGGCAAGCAGAAGCAAAAAACTTGGGAAGAAGGTCGTAATAGGAAGAAGGCCAACAAATAATTACAAACAAGGAGGGCTTTTTGCATGAAGAGGAAAGTGCTGTTTCTGACTCTGGTACTGGTTCTGGGTTTCGCCGCTTTAGCGTTTGCGGCTGAGGCGACAGAAGCTGAGAAGGTTGTGGGCCTCAGGTTCTTCCTGTACTCCGCCGTGGCAGCTGGCTTCTCCATTGCCATCTCCTCAATCGGCTGTGGTCTGGCCCAGGGGATCTCCATCAAGAGTTCGGTGGAAGGTGTAGCCCGAAATCCGGAGGCTTCCGGAAAGATAACCGTAACCATGATGATTGGTCTGGCGATGATCGAGTCTCTTTGTATTTATACCCTGGTTATCTGCCTGATTCTCATCTACGCCAACCCGGTGTCCAAGCTCATCCAGGGCTTCGTAGGACTTGTTGCTCACTAAGAGTTTAACTTGAGACCGTCAGCGAGGGATTGGCCGCAAGCGTGGGTCAATCCCTTGCTCACCCTCAGAGAAGGATCGGCTGGCCTGCCTGCCAGATTTCAGCTGGTTGCGACTGCTTCTGCCCGGTTTTTGCAGGGGGAAGTGGAGTAAGGTCGTAATAATTTTTGTTGATTTGCAGAAGGAATCTTAGGTTATGATGAAGTTCGCCAAAATTCCTATGGCTACAATTAACCGCCTGTCCATCTACCTTAGAAATCTCGACGAATTGATGGCAAATGACGTGGAGGTAATTTCCTCGGAGCGACTTGCCAAACAGTGTGGGGTGAATCCAGCCCAGATTCGGAAGGATCTCGCTTACTTCGGTGAATTTGGTGTGCGAGGTGTCGGCTACCGGGTCAAAGATCTCTACGATCAGATCAAAGAAATACTCGGCCTCAACCGTCCGTGGAACATGGCACTGTTCGGTGTGGGCAACCTGGGCTCAGCCCTTATCCGACACGCCAACTTTCTGAAACACGGATACGAGTTCGTGGCTGCCTTCGATGTGGATCCCGAGAAGATCGGCAAGACGCTGCCCAACGGCCTCGTCATCGAACACGTGGACCGCTTTGAGGAAGTGGTTAAAGAGCGGAACGTTGAAATGGGAATCATCGCTGTGCCACCTGCCAGCGCACAGAGTGTAGCTAATCAGCTTATTCTGGCTGGGATCAACGGCATTTTGAACTTCTCTCCGGTGCAGATTCAGGTTCCCGACTGCTGCCGAGTGGAGAATGTGGACTTCTCAATCAAGCTAGACAATCTCGCCTACCATATTTCTTCATCCACCACCTAGTGGCATCTCACTATCAAAAGGGGATATACCCTTAAAGGGTGACCTATGTTGATTCAATGTTTGGTCACTAGGCTTTGCCGCCACTAGACACCACTCCTACGTCGCTCCGCTGTCATTATGCTTTGCGTCATTTCTTGGCGCTCGCCCGAGTTACTTAATGACTTCATGTCGAGAGATTAGTACCAAAAGGTGGGAAATTCTTGAAAGGGCTTCCGATACAGTTCGAATCTTTAATAAGCAGGTCTAAATCTATCTTGCTATCACCATGAGTACAGAGCCTTCTATCCGCTCGGCAAGCACCTCCAAACTGTCCGAGTGCCGCGGCAACACGTCGATAACGAAGTCTTTTTTCGGCAACTGAGGGAGAAGCTTTTTGACAGAGGCAATTTTGAGGACACAGCTGGCGTTTTGCATTATGCGGATGTGCCCGTCCTCTATATCCCTGATGCCGAGCATGGAAGTGACTACCCCAACTACTTCACCGTTCATGTTCAGCAAAGGTCCGCCACTATTGCCGGGTTGAATCGGCACGGTAGTATGGTAGCTCGAAGGGTCGTCCCGCAGGCCATTTACGCTGCTAATCACACCAGTGAAGAGTTTCGGCGTCTTCCCCATGTAGTGCACCCGGGGAAATCCAATAGTGAACACGGCGGTACCCAATTTTGCCTTCGTTTTCGCTAAGGGTAAAGCCGGCGGCAGTTTCCGAGGTTCACTGACCTCTAGTAGCGCGATGTCACTGACTTCATCTCGAAGTACCGCCCGGGCAGGCAGTTCTTCGCCCAGCCTGCTGATGACGACCACGTCATTACAATCCGAAACCACGTGGTTACTCGTTACCACATAGCCGGATACGGTGGGCCAGCCCGTACCCACCAATGCTCCCCTCAATGTCTTTACTAAGGGCTTAGGGCGTCCTTCGAGGTTCAAAGCAGATTTTTTGCTCTCAATTTGTGCATGGGTTGCAGGGCTCTGCCGATTCTTGTCAGATTCATCGAACGTGTTGGCATCACTCTCGAGCCCAGCACTTATCGACTGGCGGGAAGGCGTGGGGCTTTCTGCAAGACAGTCAGCGGAAATTAGTACAAACAAGACAATAGCCAACGCTAATATCCAACCGCCTTGCCCTCTAAAGTAATGCTTCATCTCTAACCCTTGTATGTCCCTGAAACCAACCTACGGGCCACCTAATTATTGAGAAATCACAAGTTGTGACCTCTAGCGGGAATAGGCCCGAGAACAATCAGCAGTGGTAGCAAAAAGCATGCCCCGGTAATTTTAGAGACGAGTATAGAGGTGGGGTAAAATCGCTAATCGTCGTTCCCTGGCCAATTCGGACCGTGGGCTACCGAGGCCTTTAAGGGAAGGCTCAAGGGTGCGCTGATTTCTCGCGGTTGACGATTTTTGTCAACGGATAACACCGGGAGCGACGATGGGACGGTAATAACTTATATAGGAAATGGGCATCAGCAACTGGGAAATAAATGGACTGACTTTGATGAAAAACTTCCGGGAGCGCAGAAAAAAGCCCCCCAGGAACCGCCTTTTGGTTCCAAGGGGGCTTACTGCTTCAGCGTGGGGCCGCTCTAAGCAAGAGGCTGCGGTCTCTACCTCGCGGGAAGGATCTCTGACCGCCGATTCTGAGCTCGCCCTTCAGGCGTGCTGTTGCTCGTTACTGGTTGGGACAAGCCATAGCCGACAGTCTCCATCCGCTCTGGCGCAATACCCTTTGCGCGAAGGTATTCATGGACTGCCTGAGCCCGTTGCTCGGATAGCGTCAGGTTATAGGTCTCCGGGCCTGTATTATCTGTATGGCCCTGAATGACAACTCTCAAGTCAGAGCGATTGCGCAGGATCTCAGCGGCTTCATCTAACTTCATCTTCGCTTCAGGGGTGAGATCGGACTTGTCGAATTCAAAATGTACGGTATCCATGCTCGGAACCGCTGCTACTGCCTCGACCGCCACGACCTCTTCTACAATCTCTCTAACTTGCACCGTATAGAAGACGTCTTTGGCGAATTGGTCAAGGGCAGCCGCATCCGCTGTTAGCTCATTGCCGTCAGCGTACACGCAGTCATTCAATTTGGTGATGTCTTGGAGTGTCGTTTTTCCCTGGTCACTGTCAGCCAGTGAGACGGCATGGAAGCAGACATTGGGATATTTTTCAGTCAACGTTTTTGCTGCTTCCAGCGCATCCATCCCGATGTTCTTCTCACCGTCAGAGACGATAAGAACGGCAGTCTTCCCGGCAGACTTACTGAGCAACCCGTCCATCTGCATGATGGAATCACCCAGAGGGGTTCGGTTTCCATGGATTCGGCCAGTCTCCGGCAAGCTTTCGATAGATTCCCCGAATGACGTCCTGTTGAACTGTTCGGGACCGATAAGCGATCTGTCTGGCGAGAAGACCATAACTGAACCGTTGTAGCCCAGCTCAGGTAAACGCTCATTCAAGGCAGACATAATATCCTTACCCACTTTGGCCTTCGCAGGGACTGTGCCTTGCTCGGTCATGAACATCGATCCGGATTGATCGAAAAGAATGATGAAATTGTCAATTTTCGGTATGACTCTGACCTCAACGTTATCCGTGTAAGCGGCCCTAATCTCCTCTACTATCTTATCGCCGGCTTGTGCGGTCATCGCACTAATTGCGACGATCGCACTGGCGATAACCAGCAATAGAGCCATACGTTTTAGTGCACTTCTCATACGATTACCCTCCTTTATACCTCGTCCTAGTTAGATGCCCATCAACCTCACAGCACCAAATGCGCTATATTAGGTGAAATGCCACCAAGGTAGGCTAAGAGAATGGTTAGTAAGCTTTAAATCCATGGTTAAGACAATGAACAATATCGGAATGATAAATAAATGATAACCAGGGTCATTAAATTGTCAAGGAAAATAGTACATTTTTGGTGAAGAAATCACGCGAAGCTCAATGACAGCGAAGGTCAATTATTTAGTGACAATTGTTGCAGGACCTGCCTGAGATACTGCCCGGTGTGCGATTCGGCGATTTGTGCGATCTCCTCCGGCGTTCCGCTACCGACGATCCTGCCTCCCTCTGCTCCCCCTTCGGGCCCAAGATCGATGACAAAGTCAGAGGTTTTGATCACATCCAGGTGATGCTCAATGACCACAATCGTATTGCCGGCGTCCACCAGGCGATTTAGAACATAGAGGAGTTGTTTGATGTCTTCAAAATGAAGACCGGTGGTGGGTTCGTCAAGCAGATAAAGGGTTCGGCCGCTGCTACGCTTGCTCAATTCACGTGCCAGCTTGATCCTCTGTGCTTCGCCACCTGACAGGGTAGTGGCTGCCTGGCCGAGTTTAAGGTAACCGAGCCCGACTTCCTGCAAGGTGGTGAGTTTTCCTTTGATTGGCGGAATGTTTCCGAAAAAACGGTGGGCTTCGTTGATGGTCATATCCAGTGTTTGGGCGACATTTTTGCCTTTGTAAGTAATTTCCAGCGTGTCTCTGTTAAAACGGAGACCTCCGCAAGCATCACAGGTGACATAAACATCGGGCAAGAAGTGCATTTCTATCTTGAGGGTACCCTGACCACCGCAGGCCTCACAACGTCCACCCTTGATGTTGAAACTGAAACGGCCCGCTTTATATCCACGTGCCCGCGCTTCCGGAACCTGAGTCAGGAGGTTACGGATTTGGGTGAAGACACCGGTGTAGGTCGCCGGATTCGATCTGGGGGTACGGCCAATGGCCCCCTGGTCAATGTGAACCACTTTGTCGAACGTCTCTAGACCTCGAATCCGGCGATGAGCGCCAGGTTCTCCGCGAGCGCGGTACAACTTTTTTGCTGCCGCGTGATAGAGCGTATCCAGGATTAGCGTGCTCTTACCTGAGCCGGAAACACCGGTTACGCAGGTAAACAAACCGATGGGAATGGACGCGGATATATTGTCGAGATTATTGGCACTGGCACCTTCAATGGTTAGGAAGCCGCGGCTGGGAGACCGCCGTTTCACTGGAATTGAAATGCTCAACCGGCCGGAAAGATATTGGCCGGTTAGAGAGTCTGAATGCTTAAGAAGAGCGTCAGGCTCACCGTTAAAGACAAGATGACCACCGTGCACGCCAGCCCCTGGCCCAATGTCAACGACATGGTCGGCTGTCATGATGGTCTCGGCGTCGTGTTCTACAACCAAAACGGTATTGCCCTGGTCGCGAAGCGTTCTGAGAGTATCCAATAGACGCTGGTTGTCACGCTGATGCAGACCGATGCTCGGTTCGTCGAGGATATAGAGAACACCCACGAGTCTGGAGCCGATCTGGGTGGCGAGCCGCAGCCGCTGTGCCTCTCCGCCCGACAAAGTAGTGGAGGCACGCTCGAGGTTAAGGTAAGAAAGTCCCACCTGGTGAAGAAACTCTAATCGCTGCTTTACCTGGTCAAGCAACTGCTTAGCCACTGGTATATGCTGCGAAGGAAAGCGGAGTCTATCAATCCAGCCATTCAAACCAGCCAGGTCAAGCCTACTCACCTGGTAAATGTTCATATCCTCAATGGTTACTGCCAGGGCTTCCGGCCGAAGTCGCGCCCCCTGGCAGGTGCTGCACGGCTTCTTGGAGCGAAAAGCGGACGAGCGCTCGCGTTCGTCACCGCTGAGTTGCTGAGGTGGTTTCTTAAGCCAATGTGGAACTGCACCCTCAAAGGTTTCCCTCATCCCTAGCCCGGCGCAGTCAGGGCAAGCACCGAGGGCGTTGTTAAAGCTGAAGAGTTGAGGAGAGGGTTCCGGCAGCCTGAGGTTGCAGGAGTGGCAAAGGGGCTGTTCGCTGAAGTCCCATTCGTCGCCGTCAAGAATAGCCACTCGAACTCTTCCTTCACCCTTGCGGAGGGCAAGTTCCATGGAATCTGTAAGCCGCCTTGCGCCATTTGGTCGGACTACGAGTCGGTCGACAACCACCTCGATCCGAGGAGCGACACCACCGGGCAACTGAATGGGTTGGTCCAGCTCCAGGACCGTACCATCGATCCGAACCCGGACAAATCCTTCCCTCCGCAGCCGGCTGAAAACATACTTTGGCCGGCCGAGGTCGTTTCCCGCCAGCGGTGCAAGGATGAGAATCCTGGTGCCCTCTGGAAGTTCTGAAACCCCGTCAACCATCTGCTGAACGGTCATGCCCTGGATCTCTTTGCCGCACCCAACGCAGTGGGGCTGACCAACCCGCGCATAGAGAACCCTGAGGTAGTCGTAGATCTCGGTAATGGTGCCGACGGTGGAGCGAGGATTCCTGGCGGCAGTTTTCTGCTCGATGGCAATGGCAGGACTCAGACCTTCAATATAGTCAACATCTGGCCGATCCATCCTTTCCAGGAACTGGCGGGCGTATGAGGACAGGGATTCCACGTAACGCCTCTGGCCTTCAGCATATAAGGTGTCAAAGGCAAGGGAGGATTTCCCGGAGCCACTGATCCCGGTTATCACCACCAGATGATTCCTGGGAATATCCACATCAATATTTTTCAGGTTATGCTGTCGGGCACCACGAATAAGGATATTTTTCACTGTTCAATTCTCATTGAATGATTGGTCATTACGCTTCGCTCCATTGCGCTTTGCACAGTTTCTCGCCTACATTATCTCGTCCTATGTATAACAAATTCCAAATCCCATGCACCAAATTACAAATAAATTTCAAATTCCAATATTCAATGACCAAAACATGTTTGGAATTTTGTATTTCGGTCATTGTGTTTTGTTTGTTAGTTGTGATTTGTAATTTGGAATTTCAATCACCTTCCGCTTCTTATACCTTCAATCTGCCACCTGCCTGCTGCGTTCTGCGTTTCCTCCGTTGCGCTATACTTGCTGCCAGATCCAGGGCCGCGAATAGACTTTTTGGACTAGCTCTTCCTGTGCCGGCAATATCATAAGCAGTGCCGTGATCCACTGAAGTTCGAACGATGGACAACCCCAAAGTGATATTAATCGCATCCTGGAAGTGAAGCAGTTTAAGTGGAATAAGACCTTGGTCGTGGTACATGCTGACCACAGCGTCAAACTCGCCCTGGTGTGCTTGATAATAAACGATGTCGGGTGGCAGCGGCCCCCTCACATCCAACCCTTGCTGCCGACAGCGCGACACGGCCGGGCCTATAATGCGTTCCTCCTCATCACCGAACAAGCCACCGTCGCCGGCATGGGGGTTGAGGCCTGCCACTGCCAATCGCGGTTGCCTGATGTCAAAATCTTTGGCCAGGGCCTCATGAGTAATGATTATGGTCTCTGCGACCAGATCGATGTTGAGACGCTTGGGTACGTCAGCAAGGGCACAGTGAATCGTTACCAAACTAACCCGCAAAGTGGCGCCAGCGAGCATCATCACAGTTCGGCGAGCGCCGGTAAGGTCTTGCAGGAACTCGGTGTGTCCAGGAAAGGCAAAGCTCGCCTGTTTCAAAACGCTTTTGTTAATGGGGGCGGTGCAGACCGCATCAACAAGACCTTCTTTTGCGGCTAGCACCGCTTGACGAATAAAGTCAATAGTGGCGTGGGCAGCCGCAGCAGAGGGGTCACCAAGTTTGATGTCATGTTCAGAAAGACTGGAGATCGCAAGAAAATATGGTCCTGGATCCTGTAAGCTTTCGGGTTCGATAGCATTGATATGAACAAAAGGATCAGCTTCGCCGACGATCTTCAACCCCCTTTTCATAGCGCTCTGGTCCCCAACCACCAAAATCCGGTAATTGCTCCCCATGTCGGCACGCTGAAAGAGCATGGCGATAATCTCCGGGCCAATGCCGGCGGGGTCTCCCATGGTGATCGCAACTAGAGGCAGCGCCGAATCAATTTCTTCCATGCGGTTATCCCAATCCTGTCTCTCCGCGCGCGTTAGAGGGTAAATCAGAAGTAAGCATTATACAGAATAGGTTGCTAAAGAGGAATGGAGTAGCAAGGAAAACGGGGTCAGAGCTTAATTATTAACTAGAACCGCTTGTCAAATTAATAATTAAGCTCTGACCCCGTTTTTTCGGTTCATTCGCTCTTCGCTGCCAGCTCGCTGACGTCTGACCAACCGTAAGCTACTTGAACCAGCCGTGATCCCCCAATTTCAATGGTTTCTTCACTTACGACCTGACCTCCTAATGACTCAAAGAACCCACGGTAGGGATTCACCGCAAATGTCCATAGCATCACGGACTTCAAGCCGGATTGTAGCAACTTCTTGCTTGCCGCCGCAATCAGGCTTCGTCCGATGGACTGACCTTGAAACTCCTTCAGAATGTAGATAGAGTAGAATTCACCTTCATAAGGCCGGTTTCCTTCACGCTCAGGCCCGCCTGCTATATACCCTACGATCTGTCCTGCATCATTTTCAGCGACATAGACAAACCCCTGTAAATCAGAATCAATTAAGACGTCATTCCAAAACTTCTCAGCTTTGAGATACGACAAATCAGCTAGAAAATCCCCAGGCACGATACCATCATAAGTGCTTCGCCAACAGTCTACATGCACTTTCGCGATTCCATTTGCATCAGATTGAGTCGCCTCTCTGATGATCATTCCTATACTCCTCTGTTTAAGCTCATGTTACAGAGGATAGTCTGGCAGATACTCTTGGTGTCGTCAACCAGCTACATCATGGGGCCTGGCAGCGGGATGCGGCTGTTGGACAGTGAAGGGAGGATGGATGGCTGTATTTGTTACATAGCCGTGACTTTCAGCAAGAATAATATGCAGGAAGTTTTTGCCAAGTGCTTCTATTCTTCTTTGTGGTTTTTCGGTGTTGGTAGCTTGAGTTTGAAAAGCAAAATTGCAACCAAGAGAATAAGTAGAAGTGCCCCAATAAAACTCATCGACTCCAGAGAAACTTCACCAACAACATCGTGATATACTGGCACCATAAACTCGTATTCCACTGCTCATCCCTCAGAAGGTAGATACCCTTTCATGCTAATCACTCGACGAATCATTCTTACACGGGTGATTACAAGTCAACTGAGGAATAGTCGGAATATGGGGGAAATAGTTACAGAGCCGATTAAAGAGTTAGCGTCCTATTTTTTCTCATTTGAATACATGAGGTATATCAGGAGTGGTTAGCAGGGTGAATCTGATTTGGTCAATATCAATACAACGGGATGGAGGTGTTTGATGGAAAAGTTGTTGAAATCTCTAAGTCAGGCCGGAACAGCGGTTATCGCAGACATTTTCGACACCCTAGGTCGTTTGCCGCCGGTGCTCGACAACAGCCTCTTTCCTATTCCTGGCCCGGGTGTACGATTCGCCGGTCCCGCCTACACCATTTCCGGTGAATCGCAAAGCTGGTCGGGCCGAGGTGATCGAGACAAATTGGCAGCCATCGATGGTATGCCTGCTGGCGTAGTTGCGGTTTGGGCGGGCAATGACATCCGCGGCGTCTGTTGTTTCGGTGACCTGCTTGCTACAGCTATGAAGGCTCGCGGATGCGCTGGCGTCGTGGTTGACGGTGGTGTGCGGGATCTCGCCTACCTTCGAGGCCTGGATTTACCAATGATGGCGCGCTACCGCACGCCGGCCCAGTCAATTGGTCGGTGGCGGGTAATTGCTCGCCAAGAACCCATACGGGTTCGCGGTTCCTTGGAAGATTGGGTGACGGTGGCGCCGGGAGATGTGGTTCTGGCTGATGATGACGGGGTGATTGTGGTGCCGGCTGTTCTCTTGGACCAGATTGCCGCAAAAGCGGTGGAATGGGCGAGCAAAGATTCCAGAGCCCGTGAGGATATCAGCAAAGGCACCCCACTGCTGGAGGCCCTGGATACTTACGGCCATCTGTAACAGAAATGATGCAATGAAGACTATTTCGCTTCGCTTGTTTGCACTGCTGTGGCTTCCTCACGCTTCTTGTGCAGGGCACACGCCCAGCTTAGGCAAAGAAGGCCTGCCACTGCCGAAAAGATTGAACCCAGCAGAATTCCCAATTTTGAGTAGTTGAGTAATAGGGGTGAGGTGAAGGAGAGACCGGAGACGAATAGGGACATGGTGAAACCGATACCCCCAAGCATGCCGGCTCCGAGGATGTGTGACCATCTGACCCCCTTGGGGAGCACAGCCAGACCCGTTTTTACAGCAATAAAGGAAAACAGAGCAATACCCAAGGGCTTTCCAACGAAAAGCCCCAGGGCAATACCTATAGTGAGAGGTTGCGCCAAAACGCTTGCGAGGTTCATCCCCTCCAGAGAAAGCCCGGCGTTGGCAAAGGCGAACACGGGGAGGAGCCCAAAGGCAATCCACGGGTGCAAGGCGTGTTCGAGCCGCTGCAATGGCGTTTCCACATCATGGCAGGCAAGTTCCAGGGAGTGGACCGCATTGAGGTGGCCACGGTCTAGAAGGATGGAGTAGCCGCAGCTCTGCTCCTCGCACTCGAACTCATCCATGATCTCCTTCACCTTCTTAACGAATATATCGGTGTCATACTTCGCCCGGGCTGGAATAAACATGGCGACCACGAATCCTGCCACAGTCGGATGGACTCCAGAGCCCAGGACAGCGACCCAGATGCCAAGACCGAGGAGGGCATAGAGGAAGGTCCACCTGATCCAGAGGAGATTGGCAATTACGAGCCCAATCACGAAGAAAATACAGATGATGAGATAATTCCAGACAATTCCTTTGGTGTAAAAGACCGCAATGATGATTACTGCCCCCAGGTCGTCGGCAATGGCGAATGCGGAGAGAAACACCCTCAGGCCGACGGGTAATCTTCTACCAAATACAGCGATGGCCCCCAAAGCGAAGGCGATATCGGTGGCCATGGGTATGCCCCAACCATTAACGGTGGCAGTGCCACGGTTGAGTGCGAAAAAGATAGCACCGGGGACGAGCATGCCTCCAAGTGCTGCAACTACAGGGAGAAGGGCGCTCTTGCGTGAAGAAAGCTCGCCAACGAGGATTTCGCGCTTGATCTCCAGACCCACAATAAAAATAAAATAGGTCATGAGACCATCATTGATCCAGTGGGCCAGAGTCTTGGTGATACGGTATTCACCGAGTGCAAGGGTGAGATCAATGTGCAAGAGATCGTGGTAAATTGGGGCGAGAGCGGAGTTGGCCCAAATAACAGCTCCTATGCTTGCCACAAGCAGTAGAACACTGCTGGAAGCCTCTTTCTTGAAGAAAGACTCCGCTGGTCCGACGATGTAGTCGGCAACTAGCTTTTTTGGCAGTGATTTGCTGTTGTCGCTCATTCTCTAAATGAAAGCTCTTAATGAAAGGAGGTTTAAATAAGGTTGCTGCAGAGCTCTTCTTTGCGGGGCGGGCCTGAAATTCGTGAAATTGTCATCAGGCCCAGATGGAAAATCTAGAGCGTTGGTCAACTGCTCTTGATTTTTAGATTATTTATAATCTTGTCCGCGGCTTCTTCAACAGAAATTTTTCCCATGTCGATGACCAAATCGTAAAGATGTACGTCATCCCAATCGACATTAAAGTAGTGTCTGATCAAACTCTTTGAATCCTTTTCTTCTCTATTGATGTAATCCTTGGCTGCCTTTCGGCCTATTTTGAAACGCTTCATGATGGTTTCAATTTTCCCTTCCTCATCTTTGATCAGCCGCACGTGGAGTGCATCGGGCTTGCCCCGCAAAATACACTGCCCAGCCCAGCCAAGAATAATGGCGTCCTCGGATTCGTAAATGTCCTCAACCAGTCTCTTGGTGGTGTCGAAGTACGCATTGTCATCCAGGCAGCCGCGCTCACGATCCACCACCTTCTGTACCAGCGAACATGTATATCTATCTACAAAACGAAGTAGGCGCGACTGTGAGTCTTGCCGGAACGCTTCCACTTCGCTTTCTGAAATGCGTAATTCTTCTGCTATCCTAGCTACCAACTTTTTTCCTATATATTCCCAACCCAGTTTTTCCGCCAGGAGAGACGCCACCTTCTCGCTTTCCACACCACATTCCCTACTGATTGTAATCACTGCCATGAAGCTCTCCTCCTATACTTCGGACCTAATTCTTAAGAGTTCTGGATTTTGCAACGCAGGCATAATACTCCAGTCCCCACAAATTGTCTAGGTAGAAGCATAGAGCATGGGGCTAGACCATTTCGGATTTCGGATTTCGGATTGCGGATTTAAAAAAGGGCATCTGTTCCGTTTACCGTTCACTGTTCAGCTCTCACCAGAGGGATTTCGGATTTTGAAACTATAAATAGTGATCTCTGCCCTCTGATCTATGACTTCTGATCTCTAATCTTTTCTAATCCCCGTTTCGCCGTTGCTCCCAATCCCCGTGTCATTCCGCTGTGCCTAGTGCTTAGTTCCTAGTGCCTAGTTGCAACGGCTGCCAGTTGCACGCTGCCAGCTGGTTGCGTGTCCGACGAAAGAGTACTTTCAATGCCCCTAGAACCCTGCTGCAATCGCTTTGGCCTGCTCTCTGGCCGCCGCCATACCCTTTTCTTTGTCTTCAGGCGATCCCAGCATCGGTTCCACTAATATGGTCTGGAAATCGCCGAAACCAATGAATCCCAAAATATGTTCCAGATAGGGCCTTTGCAGATCGTAGGCTTCAGCGCCAGTACCAGAACCGTAAGCACCACCCCGCGCGTAGATGGCAGCAATCGGTTTACCGGTTACCAATCCTCTATAGCCTTCCTCAGGACTGAAACTAAAGGTGTAGCCGGGCTGAACGATTACATCGATATAATGCTTAAGCTTGTAGGGTATGCCGAAATTCCACATGGGCAGGGAAAAAAGATACTTATCCGCGTCGGCGAATTGCGAGATGATACTTTCCACCCTGCTCCAGGCCTGGCGCTGTTCGTCCGTGTGCTCGAGACCGTGAAGGATGAAGTACTTGGAATCAATGACGTGGCCGTCAAATTCTGGAAGTGTGATGGACCAAAGGTCTAGAGTTTCGACGGTATCGCCGGGGTGAGTTCGCTCATATTCTGAGATGAAAGTTTTGGCGATCTCGATGGAAGCAGATCTCTCTTTTCGGGGTGATGATTCGATATACAATAAATGTGACATTCTGAGCCTCCTCTGTTGTGTCTCAAACCAAATTTATTGCAGGAAAATGGTCGGTTTTTCTAAACAGTTGCCTCAAATATAGTCACGAATAAGGCCGATGCAACGGTAATTGCCTAAAGTGAGCTAAAGTGTCTAAAATGTCTAAAATGGAAATTGTCTGGGTGGCGAGTCGCCCAACCTTACTGGTTGAGAAATGAAAGTAGTTTTATTATATTCCTTTCCCTAGCGAGTGTAGTCCTCCGGATTTTAGGCACTTTAGCTCATTTTAGCTCACTTTAGACACTTAACTCACGGAGTGCCCTATGCAATCAAAAGTGAAAGTTTGGCTGTTTGGTGTAGTTTTCAGCCTTATGGCGTTCGCTGTTTGCCCCCTGGTCGGCAGCGGGGAAATAGGGCCGCAAAAAGTGGACTGCGACGTCAATGCTGGCCCGTGCAGCGCGGTTGTGGCAGGGAGTCAGGTGAGCCTGGATATCAATCCCAAACCTGTCAAGGCCATGGAAGACCTCACTTTTACCGTGACCTTTACTGGAGAGAAAAGTTCGTTCAACCCATACATCGATCTTGGAATGCCTGGCATGAACATGGGCAGAAACAGGGTGATATTGAGTCCAGCGGGAGAGTCCATTTTCCAGGGCAAGGGAATCATCGTCCGATGTCCCAGCGGTCGACGGACCTGGAAAGCTACAGTAGTGATACCTGAAAGAGGCTCGGTGGAGTTCGTCTTCGATGTCATCTACTGAAACAATTTATTTCATCCTTTTTTCCTCGGGCTTTACCGTGGGCTTTGGCCACTGCATCGGTATGTGCGGGCCAATTGTCGCCTCGCTTTCCCTTAGCCTGAAGGGAAGGGGTGTCATGGTACCCCATCTGCTATACAACGGAGGGAGAATCACCACCTACGGTTTACTCGGCGGTTTTGTGGGAGTTTTGGGAAGCTTTACCCGAGTAACCTCAAGTATCGCGAGCCTTCAAAAAGGTGTGATGATATTTGCCGGCGTACTCATCATCGTGCTTGGACTCGCCATGGCAGGGTGGGTTCCCTTGGGAGCAATTTTTGGAGATTACTGTAACCCCAAGGGTGTCCTGGGCCGCGGCTTTCGCAAGTTGTCCGACGCCAGGACCACCGGGACTTACTACCCTCTGGGATTGTTGTTGGGACTGCTGCCCTGCGGGCCGGTGTACACAGCCCTGATTGCCGCAGCGCGAGCCGGGATGGAGGCCCGAAACTCAACGGAGGGATTTATCCTCGGAATGGGGCTCATGCTGTCATTTGGCCTGGGCACGGTGCCAGCTCTTTTTCTGGTTGCCAAGCTTACCGACCTCGGCTGGTTGAAAAGGAGAGATGTGATCTACAAGGCATCCGCGGTTCTCATGGTCATTGTGGGGGTTTATTTTGTGATCAAAGCAATCAGGTATTGACGGCCTGTTGCCCAATTATGACTTGCCAGCTTGAAAGTCGAATCGTGGTTGGTCCCACAATTCAATCTGTCTTCATACGAGGACAACTTTGGCTATTAAACCAAAAAAATCACAGAGCAGACAAAGAAGATCTACTTCGAATATCCCAGCGCTAAAGCCCGTTGTGCGCGGGTTAAGTGTTCTTATTTGTATACCCGCGGGGTGGAGTTCTTCATACCGAATTTGCTTGATATCCACTCTGTAGCCTGCCTTAGACGCTGTGACCGGTCTGATTCCCAACCCAGTTACTCTACTAAATTTAATTATTTCAAACACTTGTTTCCTTCCGCGTTGTGAGCCGTTCTATTGGCATTTTTCTTGCTGTTTCAGCGTGGCGTAGGCAGGCGGCTTCATGAAAATGCCGGGAAACTGGTACTTTTCATTTCGTGTCAGGTTAACTATATGAAATTATTAAAACAATGGAAGTTTCTCAATTCTAAAGCGGTGGCATTTTATCAACAAGGCTGGTATTCGGTAGCTGCCAGCTTAGGTGAAGAGACCCTTAAATTTGCCGAGAAAGCATTCGGCACAGACCATCCATATGTTGCGGAGTCCTTGAATAATCTTGCGATTATTTACTTCTCACAGGCGAAAGAAGCCGAGGCTGCCATTTTCGAACAAACACTAACCCAGCGTGAAGGAAAGGTGCTCTGGCCGGACCATCCCGAAACCTCACAATACCTGAACAAACACGTCTTGCATAATCTCGCCCAACGTAAGTACAGTCAGGCAGAATCTCTATTTAGACGAACCCTGGAAATCAAGAAAAATGCTCTTGGTCGGGAACCCTCAGAGTGGATGCAAGTATTAGGTAACCTTGCTGACTTACATAAATCCCAGGGCAAATACGCCGAGGCTGAATCCTATCTGAGATCGCTTAGAGTTAGAGATAAAATAGATTCGCGATACGAACAACTGACTGATGAGGAAACAGAGAACTCTGATCTGCGGGAGTTGAGTCATAACCGGGAGTACATGCGGTGCAGCGGCTACTTTCCAGCCAGACTATCCAAGTCGGAGAAGACCGGTCACATCAGCGGGATAACAGAAAACATCAGCCAGGTGGGAACATTCATTAAGACCAAGGACTGGAAATCTTTCAGAACTGACGATCAGGTTTCGATAGCAATCTCCCTTCCCTCAGTTTTCTCGGAACAGAACGCCACAATCGACATGGAGGGTCGCGGTATAGTAACCCGGGTCGATGAGGAAAACGAAGGTGTGGCCATACAGTTTATGAGGACTTTCAAACAATTCAAGAGAGTGGGCGAGAAAGAGCTCCCGGGGAAAATTAGATACAAAAAAATCGCTCATTATCTCAAGGTCTTAGAAGATACCTCATTGACAAGTTTCGTAGAAACATATCCTAAAGGATTTTTCGTTGAAAGATTTCAGCTCGATTTTGACAGTGATGTGATTTTCCAATTCAGCACAAAACAGATAGATATCTTAGATGAGCTATCAGGAAAGGTAATAGATTCCGATTTTTTGGAAGCAAGAGTCATCGAAATAAATAGCAAAAAAATTGAAAATAATGAAGGCGTAATTACCATAGGAAGATCAGCAAGTAATGATATCGTCTTGTACAATAAAACGGTTTCCAAATCACATGCCTTTCTATATTTTCCTTCTGTTCATGATGACGCCTACGTGGCTGACCTGAAATCAACAAATAGCACTTTCATTAATGATGAAAAGATAACACCACACGTCATGTATCAGTTGGCGGATGGCAATGAGATATCGTTTGGACCACAAACCAAGCTTATCTTCCTCACATCGAAAACTTTCCATGATTTTCTTGTCTCGCTAAAAAAATCTCGCCAAAGTCAAATGGATTCCTAACCCGCATGATTCACGAAAAGATTCTAAAAGGCTTCACGTTAAGTCCCCTACCAATTCAGGAGGGGAGGAGAATGCCTGTCTTATTCAACAGGCTGCTGCTAATCTGAAGCGATCTAGTTAATGGCATTACTGGAAACAGAACCTCTACGACGTTTTTCTAGCCTAAGAATTCAGTTATCCCGTCCTCAAACAATACGAGTCAAAGCGATATATATAACTAATTATATTGAGTTTTAAAAGAATATAATTTTCTTGTAAATTTTCACTTGACTTACCAAGTTCATGTCGGTAAAGTAGTTCATACTATGAAGGATAATGTCACAGATCCCATAGACGAACTGCTGGGTTATCAAGCCGAAAGATTACAAAACCTCATCGAAGAGATTCTGCATTGCTGTAAAGAAAGAACATCCTACCTATCTAAGAAATTTAACATTCCTGAAGCAGAATTGCGTTGTTTGATGCTGTTTGGCGAAGAGAGATATCTGACGGCAAAGGGCATCTCTCAAAAGCTTGACGTGGCCAAAAGTCGGGTGACCAAGATTATCAACGGCATGATGGCGAAGAAACTGGTCGAAAGCGTAGACGATCCCAAGGATGCCAGGATTAAGCTCATCGGCCTTACCCCCCAAGGACAGAAGAAGTCGAGAGAATTGAGTGCCATCATTACGGATCTTCATCAGAAACTGCTATTGGAATTCGAGCCCGATCAGCGAAAAATGGTGCTTTCATGCCTGGAAGTGCTCCGCTCAAGCATGGAGGCCGTCAAGAAACAATTGGTCTAGAAACACTTTGATATATATTTGTCACAGGGGTAGCTAGTACTTTTACTTTTCCTTCAGAAGGTTTTCGCACTTGGGATGATCATAGCTCGATTTCTTATTTTCTGTCTCTCCACCGAAAACTGAAAAGAAACCCTTCTTACCCCTATCTCCGACGGAAGTTCAGCTAGATTCTCAGGTTGCTGCACAAGCTCTTACCGGCGAAGGGTTTGTGTAAAGTGCCAATTTTCTTGATCATATGGTTAATACTATTAACTATATTTCTGCGGTTGACGCCATAAGAGTTTGAAATGGTTTCATAGATAACCACTTAGTAAAGACACAGCGAGAAAACAATTCATGTAAAGGAGGTGAAGGGAAGACAATTTTAGGAAGTTAACCTGATTGAAGACAAAGGAGGAAAACACGGAGGGAAATCAAAATGAAAAAAATATTTACGATTCTTGCAATTCTTGTCATGGTTACAACGCTCTCACCTTCTGCTTTTGCCACCAATGGTGACAATTTGATCGGTGTTGGCCCCATTTCAAGAGCGATGGGTGGCGTGGGAATAGCCGCACCTCAGGATGCCATCAGCGCGGTTTTTGCCAACCCGGCAGCCATGTGCTTCGGGCCGTACTGCCCCACGTCACAATTTGATTTTGGTGCCACCATGTTTGCGCCCAAACCTAGCGCCGAAGTAACCGCCTTTGGTCAGACCATCAAGGAGGACAGTGAGGATAATATCTATCCCATCCCCGCCATAGGTTTTTCCGTTCCCGTAGGGGGGGCTGATTCCAGATTGCGGTTCGGACTATCGGCCTACGGCGTATCAGGTCTTGGGGTGGATTACCGGGACTCCGACCTGGACAACCCGCGATTTTTTGACTTCGATCCTGCTGGCGCTGGCAATCCGGACCAGCGTTATGCCCCCCTCATTCAGGGAGAGTACACCCAGTTACAGATCATGAAGTTTGCCCCGGCGGTTGCCTATCAGGTCACGCCCCGGTTGTCTTTGGGTCTGGCAGTTCACGTCAACTATGCAAACCTCGACCTGAGAAACGGCAACTCTCCCAACTGGTCTGCCGGTGTGCAACCGGGTATCATCTATAGGCCTCTGGACAACTTGTCGCTGGGCTTAACCTACGTTTCGCCTCAAGAGGTAAACCATAGGGATGTACTGCTCGCCGATCCTACGACTAACAATTCGGCAAATCTGAAGTTAGAATCTCCACAGCAGGTGGGACTGGGAGTTGCCTACGAGTTTGTCGGGATCGGACTGTTGCTCGAGGCGAATGGGAAATGGATCAATTGGTCGGATGCCAATGGATACGACGATTTTGACTGGAACGACCAGTATGTCATTGCGTTGGGGGCGCAATGGGAAGCCATCCCCAAATTGTTCCTCAGGTTAGGATACAACTATGCCGAGAATCCGGTGGATGACCATGATGGCTGGGACGGCAGTTTTGGTCCAGCGGGTCCGAATGACACTGTAACTGTCCAGGGAACAACCTTTCCGCGCTACTATTATGAATCTTTCAGGGTTGTCGGCTTCCCGGCCATAGTGGAGCACCACCTCACCCTGGGCATCGGCTATGAGTTCAATGAAGCCTTCTCATTTAACCTGGGCTACATGCATGCCTTCAAGAACGATCTAGAGGAGACAGGCACGGACCCCTTTGGTACTCCAGCCAAGTTTAAGTCGGAACTCTATGAGAATTCCCTTGATTTCGGCTTCACCTGGAGATTCTAAAACGATGATCAACCAGTTATCTCAGTCGTGGACAATGGGTTTTTAGTCGACTAATATTATTTTATATTTGAGATTTAGGAGGAAAAAAACAATGGCAGAAGAAAAAGAAAAAGCAGCGTTTATTTGTGTAAAGGACACCCTGGATGGGGCTTACCCGTCTCTGGTCCTGGGAATCAACGCGGCCCGGCAGGGCATGGAGAGCAAGATCTTCTACTCATTTATGGGGTTGAACATGGTGCTCAAAGGTGGCGCTGAAAGGGCGAAGTTCGTTCCCCCCGGCGTCATGGGTGCCATCCCCGGGATGTCCAGCATCGCCACCGGCATGATGAAGAAAAAGATCGACAAGGCCAATATTCCCAGCCTGGCAGAACTCCAGGAGGTGGCTCAGCTGGAAGGGGTCGAGTTGATCGCTTGCAAGATGACCATCGACATGATGGAGATAAAAGAGGACAAGCTGATTGATGGCGTCCCCGTCTGGACGGCTGAGGATTTCCTGGTGTACGCCAGGGATTGCAAGATCTGCCTCTTTACCTAATGTTCTTCATTGTCACGGGCGGGGCTAATACCCCCGCCCGTGATTAAACTATTGACACGCTGATAGCTTTTGCTCAGCAAAATCGCTCTCTCGCCCTCCCATCCCGATGAGATGGAGGACAGCCTGCCCTTCCTCATATCACCCAAGATCCATTCACTCCGCTATGTAATCATAAGTATTGACACTTTTCTCTTCAGCCTTATCATTGCTTGTAATCTTTAAGTGGAATTATAGAATTTTGCTTGCAGTGTGACTTGACTTCGGGCAAGCTTGTTGGCCGAATTATAATAAATTGCTTGGCGATTTGAGGCATACCTATTAACGAGTAACTGCAGCTCGAGGTAGCTTATGCGATGGCGTAGCGTAAAAACTTTTTTGTTGGTTGTAATACTGACCGCCACTTTTGTGACGTTTTCCATACAAGTGACCGCTCAGGAACCACCAACTGCAAAACCTGCCCCTGCTGAAGAAGAAAAACCGGCTGCGGCACCGGGTCTGGCCGAACTTGACCCCAAAGCCACTGCATTGGCCGCGCGCTTGACCGATCTCGAAAATGAGATAGCAGCACTTCCCGATCTATCCCCCATTAAGGAAAACATCAAGAGCGTAGCGAAAAATGAGCAGATGCTCTCCCAACGGTTGGAGAGCTTGAAACTCTCCAAAACTTACGAAACCAGCCAGTACAGCAAGTTCAAGGAAGAATTACGCGTGGAGAGCGCTTTCCTTGAAAGAGCCATCCAGCCTCTTACCCAATCGCTTAATCGAATGGAGTCTTGGAAAAAAGAGTGGTCTGACGAGAAAGAACTCTGGAAGCAATGGCAAGCATCGCTGCCGAAAGAGGTGCCAGCCAGCGCGGTGAAACCCACCTTCACTAAAGCCCAAAAAACAATCGACAAAGCGCTGGCTCTCATCTCCCAGCATTTGAAGCCAATATTAACGTTACAACAGGAAGCGGGTGACCTGCAGGCCTGGCTTTACTCCCTGGCCTCCGGAGTAGATGCTTTGATGGCAACCTTACGCGTAGACATCCTGCGCAAGTCAACTCCCCCGATGTATTCGTCTCAATACTATGCCAAATTCAACAAAAACTTGTGGGAGGAGTTGCAGCGAGGATTGGCTGCATTTGCCTGGCCCGGAAAACAGTTCTTTAAAAGCTCAGGGGTGTTGATTGCATCACAGGTTTTCCTTGCGCTGATCATCATCTTTGTCATAGTTCGTTACCGAACCTTCCTGGAGGAAGAAAAGCGGTGGCGGTTTTTTGCCTACCGGCCGATCTCTGTTGGCGTCTTTGTCGCCGCTGTTACGCTTAGTGCCTATTACCAAACAATGCCTCCTGCCTGGACTTTAATCTTGTGGTCTGCCCTCAGCATCGCTGCAGCTCGGCTCGTCGAAGGGTTGATTACTGGATTCTGGAGAATACGGCTTTTCTTTGGCTTGGCCATCCTGGTGATAATCACCAAATTATTAGAGGTTTTTGCGCTGCCCCTTCCACTTTTCCGCTTGTACGTTTTCTTGATGGCTCTGACTGTCGTGTTTTTCTGCTTCTGGCGATCTCTCGAAGCCAGACGCAAAGACGGTTCACCTTTCTACATCTGGTCGCTACGATTGTGCGGCCTCGTTTTTATCTTGGTATTCGCAGCAGAGGTGGTGGGTTACAGCGACTTGTCCATCGTGCTGTTCGAGGTTTCGCTCAGCACGATTTATGTCATCCTGCTGACCTGGATGCTTATGTTCATGGCGCGCGGCGGTTTAGAACTGGCTGTCCGCGGCTCATTTCTCCGAGAAATCCCTTTCGTCCGCAGTAATGCTGAGGTGATCATTCGGCGCTCTGCGCTTTTGACCAACCTCCTCATCGCCTTTGTGTCACTTGGTTACCTTCTTGAGGCTTGGCAGTTATACACCACCCCAATCGAGGCACTTCGATCGTTGCTGTCGGTGAGTATTACCATCGGCTCCTGGCGGATTAGCGTCGGCTTGGTTCTTGCGGCGGCTGCTGTTCTCTATGGCTCCCTGCTTTTGTCCTGGATTGTGCAGGCGTTGCTCATGGAGGGATTTTTTACCAAACGTGAGTTGGAAGCCGGCGTGCGGATCTCAATGGCACGATTGGTCCACTATGGTTTGGTATTGGTGGGCTTTCTCCTGGCTCTGGTAGCGCTGGGTTTTAACCTCAGGAATTTCACCATCATTGCCGGTGCCTTGGGCGTGGGAATTGGTTTCGGACTCCAGGGTATCGTGAACAACTTCGTCTCCGGTCTCATCCTCCTATTTGAACGGCCTGTCAAAGTTGGTGATTACATCCAGTTGGGCGAGCAGTGGGCTCAGATCCAAAAAATTGGCCTCCGGGCAACAGTCATCCAGACTTTTGACCGCTCGGAAATCGTCGTTCCCAATAGCGATCTCATCGCCAACCAGGTGACCAACTGGACGCTTACGGATCGGTTTGCCAGGATTATCGTACCGGTGGGGGTGGCTTATGGTTCTGACGTTCCCCTGGTGTTTGAAACGCTCATGGAGTGCGCCATGGCAAACTCCAAGGTGATGAGGTTGCCCGAGCCGCAGATTCTCTTCATGGGATTCGGTGATAGCTCACTGAATTTTGAGCTTCGAGTCTGGATATCCAATGTTGACGACAGGCTGACGGTGCGGAGTGACCTTCACCGTGATATTGATGCAAGGTTCCGACAGGCGGGCATCGTGATCGCCTTTCCCCAGAGAGACCTCCACATACACAAGGTGGACAAAAAGGCTGCTCCGGGTCATCAGGATTATGAGATTCGGCGGTCCAGTGAGGCGGCGGTGGGCGGCGATGGCGAAGACAATGGCTAATCAAGTCGAACAGTGACTACAATACACTGCTTTCCATCATCCCCGATCCCAGATCAGATCTGTGGATTTGTTTCGTGCTCTTGCCTGCGGAATTCTGCCATGTGGACCTCCTGAGACGGTCACCAAATCTAGAGGAAATTTTGGGCCATGATTATCGAACCGAAGATACGAAATAACGTCTGTGTAAATGCACATCCTCTAGGTTGCGCGGCTCAGGTGAAGGCCCAGATCAATTATGTAAAGGCTCGGGATAAAGTTGCCAGCCCGCGGCGAGTCGTTGTTATTGGTGCTTCAAATGGCTATGGCCTGGCTGCAAGAATAGTCTCCGCATTCGGTTCAGGTGCCGCCACCATTGGTATTGGCTATGAGAGCTCGGGCACAGCATCAAGACCGGGCACGGCAGGATGGTACAATACCGAGTCATTTAAAATGGAGGCTGAGAAAGAGAGATACCAGGCTTGGAACGTGAACGGCGATGCTTTTTCGGAAGAGATCAAGTCCGAGGTTCTGGAGATTGTCAGAGAAAACCTCGGTGAGGTTGATTTTCTGGTCTACAGCATTGCTGCACCGAGAAGAATGGATCCGAAGACAGGGGAGCTATACTCTTCTGTCATTAAGCCCATAGGTAAGAGGTTCACCTCCAAAACCGTTAATTTTCTCACAGGGGAGGTAAGTGAGATAACCGCAGATCCTGCCACTGAAGAGGAGATTGGTCACACCGTAAAAGTCATGGGGGGAGAGGATTGGCGACTCTGGATAGGGATGTTCCAGAGAGAGGGGGTACTGGCCAAAAACTTCCTTACCACAGCTTTTTCTTACGTCGGCCCCGATTTTACCAGGGCCATTTACCGGGATGGAACCATCGGCAGGGCGAAGAAGGACCTGGAGGAAAAGGCGGTTCAGATCAATGAGCTTCTGAAGCCGTCCGAGGGAAGGGCAGTTATCAGTGTGAACAAGGCGCTGGTGACAAGAGCAAGTGCCGTAATACCCGCAGTTCCCCTCTATATTGCCCTTCTTTACAAAGTAATGAAAGAGAAGAAACTGCACGAGGGTTGTATCCAGCAGATGTACAGGTTGTATCACGAGTTTCTCTTTACGGGGGGGCCACCCCCGGTTGACCATAAGGGCAGGATACGTCTGGACGATTGGGAAATGCGTGAGGATGTCCAAAAAGAAGTGGCCGGGCTCTGGGGAGAAGTGACAACCGACAACATCAGAGACCTGGCAGATATGGATGGCTTGCGGGATGAGTTTTTGAGACACCACGGTTTTGGTATGCCAGGAGTAGACTATACTCAAGATGTCGAACCTGACATATTCTGACATACGCCCATTGCCTTAACAGCACGCGAAGGCCTGAAAGCTCAAGTAACTCTGAACACATTTCCACACTCAATTAAGAAGGAAAGATAGAGCATGCTTGTCGAACTCGAGGGGCAGCTCGAGCGAATCACTTACGCCAATGAGGAGACCGGTTTCACCATCGCCAAGGTGAAAGTGCATGACCGCAAAGAGCTGGTGACCGTGGTGGGAAATCTTGCCGCTCCCACTCCTGGAGAGGTTATCGCGATGAAGGGCGAGTGGGTGAATCACCCCAGATACGGCGAGCAGTTTAAAATAATCCACTACAAAACTCAAACGCCAGCCTCGGTACAAGGTATTGGGAAATACTTGGGTTCCGGCCTCATCAAAGGTATCGGTCCGGTAATGGCCAAACGTATTGTGGAAAAATTTGGCAAGGAGACCCTGGAGGTAATTGAAAACAGGGTAGAGAAACTTGCTGAGGTCGAGGGTGTCGGAAAAAAGCGCATCCAAATGATCAAAAGAGCCTGGGCCGAGCAGAAGGACATTCGGGAGGTAATGATTTTCTTGCAATCTCATGGGGTCAGTTCAGGCTATGCCACAAAGATTTTCAAACACTATGGTAGCAGGTCCATCGAAATGGTGAAGCAGAACCCTTATCTTCTGGCGACAGATGTTTTTGGCATCGGTTTCGTCACAGCCGACAGCATCGCCGAGAAGTTGGGGTTTGCCCGAGATGCTGAGCTAAGGGCCGAAGCGGGGATTCTTTACGTGCTCAACCAACTTGTCGAAGATGGTCATGTGTACTTTCCCTATGAGCGATTGGTAAAGAAGTGCCAGGAGATCCTCAAGGTGGACCGGCAGGTGGTGGTCGAAGCGTTTGGCAGAGTTAGTGTCGACCAAAAAATTGTTATCGAGGATCTGAACCAAGATATCGAGGAGTTTCGAGAAAACTATAAAGCGGTTTACCTGCCCAAGTACCACTTTTCCGAAACCAATGTTGCCGCTAGGCTTAAGATTCTGCTGAACACCCCCAAAACGATAAGGAGGATTGATACCGGCAAAGCCGTCGAATGGGTTCAGAACCAACTTCATATCACCCTGGCCCAGAAACAGTTGGCGGCAATAAGGTGCGCTGCCGAGGACAAGGTGCTGGTGATCACTGGGGGACCGGGGACCGGGAAAACCACAATCATAAACGCGGTTCTGAAAATTTTTGCAAAACTCGGGGTGGATATCATGCTGGCTGCACCCACTGGCAGGGCGGCGAAACGGATGAGTGAGGCCACAGGTCATGAGGCCAAGACCATTCATCGGCTATTGGAATATAGCATGCAGAAGGGTGGGTTTCAGAAAGATCAGGATCGGCCACTCAAGTGTGACCTGCTGATCGTGGACGAGGCCTCGATGATTGACACTATCCTGATGCACCACCTGCTCAAGGCTGTTCCCCCGAACGCCACCTTTATAATGGTGGGGGATGTTAATCAGCTACCATCGGTTGGCGCCGGAAACGTGCTCAAGGACATCATCGACTCGGGTGCGGTCAAAGTGGTGGAATTAGACGAGGTCTTTCGCCAGGCCCAGGAAAGCTCCATCATCGTCAATGCGCATAAAATCAACAATGGTATTATCCCCTCACTCAAAACCTCTGATAGAAGGGACGACGATTTCTATTTTATCGAGCAGGAAGATCCAGAAGAGGTTTTAAGGATCATACTGGAGCTCACGAGAGAGCGGATACCCAACCGTTTCGGCTTGGACCCTGTTGAGCAAATTCAGGTACTGACTCCCATGCACCGGGGTACGGTGGGGGCTGAGAACCTGAACCTGAGGTTGCAGCAAGCGCTCAATCCTCGAGAAGAGAGTATAAGCCGAGGAGGCATGCATTTCCGGGTCGACGACAAAGTCATGCAAATAAGAAACAACTACGACAAAGAGATATTCAATGGTGATATGGGGAGAATCGCTCGCATTGATTTTGTAACCAAGGAAGTGACCATCGTTTTTGATGGGGTTGAAGTATTATACGACTATGCTGACATCGACGAAGTTGTCCTGGCCTACGCCATATCTGTCCATAAAGCGCAGGGCTCCGAATATCCGGCGGTAATTATCCCCATTTTGACCCAGCACTACGTGCTCTTACAAAGGAACCTTGTCTACACGGCTGTGACCCGGGGTAGCGAACTAGTGGTCCTGGTCGGCACAAGAAAAGCGCTTGCTCTTGCGGTCGACAACGATAAGACGCAGAAACGCTATACTTATCTCAGCCACAGGCTGGGCGCGTAGCGGGAAACCAGCAGGCAGCCGGCAGCAAAGCGTAGCTGAAAGCGTCCCCTAAAGTACAACTAGGCACTAAGCACCAAGCACTGTGAATCTGATTGAATCCTCGGAAGTTACTATAGATAGTGGCGGGATCTCGAATGACGAAGCGTAGATTAAAGTATGTTAGTTGAAGTCCTCTACCTGATTACTAGGGCTTCATATTTTAGCGCCTATAAGGCCTCCTCTTGTCAAGGCATAGACTTATCCCAATAACGCTTAAGAGAAATCGCTCCATACCCCTACTTGTCATTGACGAAGATCTTGTTGCCTAGTCCATTCCGTTGGCTTACAGAATTACAGTTCACACGGCTTTTGAAGATCCTGGCACCCATGATCAGATCGACCTAAATCTAAATAGGCAGCCCCCGGGTTGACGTAGGCTATGGCAAGCCTCGGGTTTAGATCTAGGGCCTTAGCAATAGTGGGTGGCTTTGCCGAGGTCATGCCAATGATTGGGTCGGCTTTGGTTTTGCCCTTGCTTGGAAGATAAAGGCAAAGTATCCAGATTACAGTCGGGATTGGCTCTAAGAAGGGATAAATCCTTTAAAGCTCTTTTTTGGCTACTCTTTTATGAAACGCAAAACATATCCTTGGGCATAACCGCCGAAGTGAACAAGTCTATTCCAACTCTTCTCTTCAAATCGGAAATTTGCGGCATCTATTTCTTCTATAACATCTTCTATCTCCAGATCGGCGAGGCACCACATAGGAAAATCTGACTTGCAGTGTTTCGGATAAACGGAAAGAATCCCCTTTTTCTTCAAAACCCGGTACACTTCCTCATACAAGTCTTTCCGCTGCCGGATATAATGCAAAACATCGTAAAGGAGAACTGCATCAACACTTTCATTGCCTAGGTCAACCTTCAAATCTCTTTTGCAATTCATAAAAACAATATTGTCTAAGCCTATCGATCTTGCCCGCTCTGAGAGTTTCGTGAGGACTTCTTTGTCCTTGTCAACTGCGTAGATCTTTCCTTGGCCGTCAACCACAATGGCGGCCGGTATGGTATAATAGCCTTCTCCACAGCCGAAATCCAAAATGTACTGCCCCTCTTGGATGCCAATATCCTGCAAAAACACGATTCCATGTTCAGCGAACCATTTTTCCATTTCTTTCAATTTACCCTGTGATGAGCATTTTCACCAGATCAATATGAAAAGGTCATCATTGCGCAGGTTTTCATGATCAGCAGGATAAAAACATGAAGGATCTCCTGAGCTGATCAGTATGGCGAGTCTGCGGTAGGGTGTGTTTGGCCGTCGAGGAAGATTGAGTCTGTAGATCTGAACTGATACGTCACCCTCTTCTCAGTAGCCTACTTCCCCTGGAACCTCAGCATATGCCAATTCTTTTTTCAGCCACTCATTATCCTTTTTCAACCGCTCGTTTTCTGTCTCCAACTCCTCAACACGCTGAAGCAGCCAATCGATGTCGTCTTTGACTGGCCCCGGCGAGGCCTTGGAAAGCCGATCTTTTACCTCACCTAGTCTATTGCCGGACATTTTCTCATCCCTCATGTCTACTCGTAGCTTTTGAGTCTATCTTGTAAATTTCATTATTGCACATAAAACCCATAGAAGCGAAGTAATACCGATCAATCCAGAAAACTCATTCCAATCCCTCCTTTGACAAAGGTGGATAAAGAGATTTTCCGACAATGTCTTCCCTAATACAAACTATAGGCTCTAAAGACCCTAGTACAGAATGTGGTAGGCGTTTCTAGGGGGGCAGAGTTTAGATTAAAGTATGTAATTCACATTTCAGGTGGTCCAGTTTGGACTTCGGTTGAGCACGCTTACACTGCTGACCTGGGTCAAAGCGAGCGCTGAGGGAGCTCCTCAATCGACCCAGCCGAGAACATCGCGGATCACCGACCACCGCGGCTGCCGCGGCTTGGCACCGCTCCCTAGGATCCAGTGCTCGTAGAGCTGGTCGAGCGTCTTGTCCTCGCGCTTCAGACGCAACCAGGCATTGATGAAGTCGTTGAGGGGCTCGGCGTCGCGCGCCATACCGATGGCGACAGGTGCGGCGAGCACACTCGGCTGTGGGATCGCCACGCTGAATTCGGGGTGCATCAGTGTCCACGCTGCGCCCCGCTCTCCGGTAATGAGCATCGCGTCCAACTCATCGCTGCGCTGGCGAAAGAAATCTTCGGGTGATGCGAGTTTAACTATCTCCGCATCCGGAAGGAGTTCCCGGAGTTCATCCACGTAGTAGGCATTTTCGAGCACTCCAATACGCGGTCTCACCAACGACCTGACAGCCTCTCGACTGGCGAATTTCGACCGCACGTGGTCTCGCACAAGGAAGCTCATCGTGGCCTTCATGTAGGGATCTGAGAACCTCATCTGGAGCATGCGATCCGGCGTGATCGTCAAACCGGACATCACCACATCACATCGACCAGAAGTGAGATCGGCTGCCATCGAATCGAGTGACACCTTGACAAATTCGAGATCGACTCGCATTTCGCGTGCGAGGACATTGGCCAGATCAACATCAAGGCCGACCAACTGCGACTTAGAGTTGACGAACACGTTCGGCAGAGAGTCCTCAAGATACCCCACTCGGAGTACGCCGCGTCGGACGATCTGGTCTAGCCGGGAGATCCCCGGCACGTAGTCGCCTACCGGAACCGTTTCCCGAATTGTGAACGGGACCGGCTCGCCGGCGAGCGTCATCGCCAAGAAGCTCTCATCCTTCTCGTAATCATGTGGCAGAGCGAATTCGTAGATGGCCCGCAAGCCACCAACCGCGGCAGCAGTGAGGAGCACCGTAATCACGAGGTAGCGAACAAGGGCAGCTCGCTGTGCTCGAAGTAGCCCCATGGCTGAGCCGCCAATTAGAAGAGCCAGCGCCAACGTGTGAACACCGCCGAGCAACTGTCCGAAGCGGCCCGTGGAGACATCCAACGCGACGAAGAGCTGGAAGGTGTCGGCGGGTATCCGCATCAAGTCCAGCAGGAATGGCAGCGCGATGACCTCTGCGAACATGCTTGGGAGACCGGCAGAGAGGAACAGCGGGTACTGACCCGCGGACATCGCGAAGCCTGTCAACCAGCCGGCGAATGGCACGAAACCGAGCGCGATCAGCTTCCCGAGATGCGGGGTCGTGAAGTTGACGGGCACCGCCACATCGACAGCGCTCTCAGAGTCGCGACTACGCTCCCCGATCTCGGCCAACGCTTTCTTCGCAGCCTCAGCGATGAGCGGCAAGGTCACGAGTAACGAACCCGTTGCGAAGGCGGTGATGAGCGCATCCTTTCCGAAGCGCATGATCTGGCGATAGGAAATCGGCAAGAGCGCCGTAACCAAGCCGGGCACTACCCAGAAGCTCAGCACCAGCGCAATGGCGATGTAAGAGTAGATGTAGACCTGCAGTTGTACGAATTCCTCCACGCGCATCGTCCCGGCAGCGACGCCCACAAGTGCGAACACGCCAATGGGGGCCAGTCGCACAACGAATGAGGCAATCGCCATAAAGGCGTCGGTTAGAGCGTCGAGCAGGGCGAGCACGGACTGTTTCTTCTCCTCCATTGGGATGAGCACGATGCCCAACGCGACACAGAAGAGCACGACGGCCGGCAGAACACTGTTGGACAAGGATGAGAAGGGGTTCGAAGGCACGTAGAGCCCGATGAAGTCGAAGGCGGGTGGTGTCTCGGCGAGACTGGTGCTGAAGAATGTCGCGGAGGTCCAGCTGGGAAAAGTCGCCGGCATGGCGAGTACTGCCAGCGCCCCAATGCCCCAGAACAGAAGCAGTAATGATCCTGCTCGGAGCCCGAGGCTCGCCGCCTGCTTGGATGTGAGGCGGCCCAGACCGCCGATCAGAGCCACCACGACGTACGGCCACACGGACATCTGGAGCAAACCGATGAACACATCGCCGACAGGCGCGAAGACCCTCATCATGTCGCCGAAAACGATGCCCGCCACCAGACCGAGGCCGAGGGCAATGAAAATCTGCGCGGAAAGGCCGGGCATTCGAAACCATTTGCGCTGCAGTGTCTGGGTGTCGCTGACTAAATCCCTGGGAGTACTCATTATGCGCTCCAATTGTAAATCTTCATTTCGAGGCAGCCTATGCATCGACCACGTGAAGCTGTAGACGCTCGATTATATGGTCCAAATGGGTCTTCAGCCGTCAATAATTAGGCAGAAGTTTTTCTGTATATGCCGACAATCGAGGACTTTTATAGAAAGTATAGAATCTCTCAATATCTCGGCTACTACAAAAAATAATTATGTGACAGTGACTGTCAATGGGACAAAGCACCCTTGAGTTGAATTAAGCGGAACAAAAGGAGGGGAGCGAACTGTGGATTACATCCCTTAATCTAAACTTCTGCTGGAATTAAGTCTGACACAAGATGTTGAGATTTTTCAAGGCAGGGTCACTAGAGGAAAAGTGTCTCACCGTGTTTGAGATGGACCAGGCGGTCTGTCAAACCTTCCTCTTCCATCTCTTTATTGATATCAATCGGCGGAAAATGGACGGGTTCATCACCCAGGCGGAAGGTTCCCCAGTGGGCAATCATGAGCCTTTTGGCTCCCAGTTCCTTAAAGGCCTGGACCGTTTCTTTTGGGTTCATGTGGCTGCCTGCCATGAACCAGCGCGGCTCATAGGCGCCAAGGTTAATAACCGCCAGGTCTATGGCGAATTCTCGGCCAATTTCATGAAAACGGTCAAAATAGGCAGTGTCCCCCGAGATGAAAATCGTTGGGCCACTAGCAGTTCTGATCATGTAGGAACCCCAGAGGGAGCGGTTGGGACCCTCAAATGGATTGCGCATGGTCCAATGATCACAAGGCAGGAAGATGATTTCCCTTTTGCTGTCCTGGAAGGTATCAAACCAATCCAGTTGGGTGCGACGGGTCATTTTGAGATCGGCAAAGGTGTCATTATATCCCAGCGGGGTAATGACGTGGGTGTCTTTGTCCAACTTGGCAAGTGAGTGGGTATCCAGGTGATCGTAGTGGCCGTGAGTTAGGAGGACGTGGTCGGGTCGGGGCATTTCAGCCAACCCCGATTGCAAAGGAGTGTAATCCTTTATGAAAGGGAATATTTCAAAGAAGACCGGATCCACCAGGATATACTGATCTCGGTCTCTGATCATAATACTGGCATGCTTCAGGAAGGTGACGGAGAGCTCTCCGTGAGCTCGAACCGGCTCCCAGTCTATGGAGACGGGTTGCACCGGCTCTTGGTCGTAATATGACCTGAACTCATTTTCACCGAACAGCTTCCAATGCAAAACGCGCAGCATGTTCCCATGCTTTTTTGTAGTGAAGGGATTTATGAAGCGGTCTTCGCCGTGGTGTAGTTTTTTTTGAGCTAATCCTCTGAGACTGTAGTCTTTGAAAGGCGACGGCGGAAGGTCCTCCCCGTGTTTGGCGGCACCAGACTGAAGATTGGTACAACCCAAAGCGAGATTTAGCAGGGCTGCCTTCTTTCCTAAGTTCAGAAGATTTCTGAGAAACATGCGTCGGTCCATCGTCACTCAAACCATTAATTCTTCCTGTCCTAAAAATGATTACTTTGGAACTGTAATGAGAAACAACTAATAAGCACGGGAAGGGTAAAAGGCAAGCCTAATAACTGGACGGATGATCAAAGGTTAATGATCAATTGAACAATCTGGTCGGAGTTGGAGAGGTCAGAGACCACATGGTTGGCTTCGGTTTTATTCAACTGCTCAACTGAGTAGGGGCCGGTGGCCACGGCAATGGAAGAGGCACCGTGGACCCGGGCACATTCCACATCCCTTGGTGTATCGCCAATGACCACACAATGGTCGTAGGCCAAAGAGACGTTTTCGATCTCCCTGAGTCTTAGCACAGCAATTGGCAAGAGCTCGTGTCGATCCTCAGAATCACTTCCAAAGGCGCCGACCTGAAAAAATTCCATTAGGCCGAACTGGCCCAATTTGAGCTCCGCCCCTTTTTTGAAATTGCCGGTCAGAAGACCGAGATGAACATCCTCGGTGTCGCTAAGTATTTGTAGAATTTCCCAAACGCCAACTTTAACGTGACCTGCGCCATTGGAGAGCTCGCCACTGAGATAAGAAAGATAGAGGTTGATTATAGCGTGCGGCAGGTCACCACTTTGGGAAAGGCCCAAACTTTTCAAACCTTCCCTCACAATCTGCAGGTCTGTCTTCCCCGCAAAGCTTATTCCCCTAAAGCCTTCTTTGACACCTGTAAGCTTTGTCAAGGCACGGTCCAGGGCGCGATTGCTAGCTCCGTCCGACCCTATGAGAGTGCCATCAATGTCAAACAAAACGAATTTAGTCATTGTTGATTCCAAATTACTGAAGGCATAGAGCTATACCATTTCGGATTTCGGATTTCGGATTGCGGATTTTAAAAAGGGTATCTGTTCCGTTTACCGTTCACTGTTCACCTTTGACCCGCGGGAGTTGGGATTTCGGATTTTGAAATTATAAATAGTGATCTCCGTTCTCTGATCTCTGACCTCTATCGTCCGCCCTTTAATCCCCTTCTCGCCGTTTCTCCCCGCCCCCGTGCCTGCCCGCCATCGGCTTCGCCTTCAGGCGAGGCGGGCGGGTCGTCCCGCTGTGCCTAGTGCTTAGTCCCTAGTGCCTAGTTTTCAATGCTGCCAGCTGCTGGCTGTCTGCTGCAAGCTGGGCAAAGGCCTTGCGCCTTTTACTTATTTCAACCCCAACCAAACATAGTCGGCTTCATTGAGTGTTGTGTGTTTTCGGTCCACTCTACCACTAATCTCAGGAAGAATTACTTTCAGCGGAACATCGGCTCTACTACTTACCTGTGCCGGTATGCCTCGCTTCCAGGAATGGCCGCTGCCGGCGATGACCACCACTGAGGCGTCCGGGTTCTTCTCAAGGAAGCCAAGTAGACTCCAGGCCATGGCCGTGTCCCAGACCAATTGGGCTTCGCAAAACCGGGTAAAATTCAAACCCCCGTGCCCGTGCATTGCCAGAGACCGCCGAATGAAGGCCATATATTCGGGATCGACCCGGCAGGATACCATGGGAAGGTCGCCACGTTGTTCCGGGGTGAGAGAATCGAAACCCTCACGGGCAACCTGTTTGGTTACCTCTGGTGGTACGTTGAGGCCAACCAGGGGGATCTTATGCTCTCTGGCATATAAGAATATGTCTTTGTACAAGGGCCAGGGATAATTCCAGTTCTTGTAATAGATCTTCTCAAATTCTTTCTCGCTCAAATCCCCCTTAACCCATCGGTCGAGATCCGGCTGACTGTCGCGTCTGAACATCTCGAGGCCGATTGCCACTGATACATCGGCTTGTTTTAAGGCGCGAATCGTTTCAAGCTGAGCATGGTGATGGCTTTGATAGGTGTGAAATTCCCCAACGAAAACCAGTCGGGCTTGAATCAGATCTTCAACTATTTCAGGGAGGGATAACACCTTGCCGTCGGCCACCCGGAGGATGCGCTCGCTGACTGAGCCGTGGCTACAAAAGAAAAGCAAGAGAGCCAGAGGTAATGATAGGATTATGGGAAGAGGAAAGCGTTTCATCAAAAGTCACCATCAGCGGATCTGGTCGAGAAGGCTTTTTATCTCCTTCCCTTTCTTGAGTCCGTTGACCCACTCCTCAGGTAAGTGCTCCGCTCCCAGATGTGCACCGAGAACCATACCGACAGCCATGGCCCGGGCAGCATTGTCGCCGCCGCCCATGACAGCCTGAATCAGAGCTTCCCTGAGATCGTCTTCATACTTCGTAATAAGATGGATCACTCCTGGAAAAGCATCTGATGTGTGACAGGATTGTCCCAGGCGACCAATGGCAGCCACACTGTCCATGGATCTTGATTCCAAGCCCTCCTGCACCCACTCGTCTATAATGGTGTCTTGAAACATCTCTTGAACAACTTCAGTCACGGCTGTGGAGGGAGGTGTTCCCCTCAGACCCTTCCAGGCCACTCTGGCAAAGAACTCTGCGCTCCTTACGGTCAATGGATTGGTATGGGTCATCCTGGTTTGGACTTTTGCAGCCTCAACCAGACCATCCAGGTCATCCCGGAGACAAAAAACCAGGGGAGCGATGCGGGAGACGCCAGCCAAATTGCTGCTTGGTGAGCCTGAATCTTCCGGACCCTTTCCTTTCGAAAAATTTCGGAGGGTCCCTTTGGTGGCACCATCATAGTATCCATTATAGTCTTTAAAGAGACTCTGCCAGCGCTCCGCAAAATCTTTCAGGTCGAAGCCATTTGTTGCAGCCACAGACTCCAGGAGCACAAGTTCCTGATCGCCGTAGTGGGTCAATTCCCCCATGTCTTTGGTGGGGTGGTAGGAATCTTTTTTTGGCTTTATAAAGGTTTCCACTTGGCCATATTCACCGGAAATTTTCGAGGCATCATAGATCCAATGCACGCCAAGTGCGAGAGAGTCCCCCACAAATGAGGCCAGGACCATGGTTTTAGCTTTATCCAACATATATAATCCTCTATTTTTTTGCATTTCCATATAAAACGAACTTCCCGGCAAAGCTCTCACAACCTGGAACCAAGCTCTGGGAAGCGTTAGCAGTCCTAATTTTTTTCGTTTATTGAAAGTCAGATACCAGAGATGGGCAATAGGTCACAGACACTACATGGTTCAGCGAAGTCTGGTTGAGCAATTGCTTTCTACCTGCGCCTAGTGCCTAGTGTTTAGTGCCTAGTGCACACAGTACTCAGCGGTCTTCCATGGGCACAAACTCGCAGACCTCGGGACCGCAGTAGTCTCCAACATAGTCCGATTCGGGGCGGTAGAGCATTGGCTTTGGCGCCGCTTCAGCAAACTGCTCCTCTATTATATGGGCCGTCCAGCCGGCGATCCTGGCGATGGCGAAGATGGGAGTAAACTGATCCATGGGGATACCCATCATGTAGTAAAGCGAGGCGCTGTAGAAATCCACGTTGGTATAAATGTCCCTATTTTTGCGCTTCTTAAACTCCTCCTTGGCTACTTTTTCGAGGAGCGCCGACATCTCGTACCATTTCGATTCTCCAAACCTTTCACCCACGGTCTTGGACATGGGAGCCAGTATCAACGCCCGGGGATCATCTACCTTGTACACCGCATGCCCCAAGCCCATAATCCTCTGGCCCGCATCAAACTGTTCCTTGACGTAGCTTTCTACTTTTTCGGGTGAGCCGATATCCATGAGCATTTCCATCACCCGGGTGTTGGCACCTCCGTGCAGTTCACCCGAAAGGGAACCCACAGCACCCGCTACCGCGGCATACATGTGTGCCCGGGTAGAAGCAATTTCTCGAGCAGCAAAGGTGGAGGCGTTGAATCCATGCTCGGCGTGCATGACCAAGGCAGCGTCGAAGAAGCCGGCTATATCTTCGTCAGGTACTTCACCTTTCATCATGTAAAGGAAGTTTGCGGCATGACTTAGATTGGGATCGGGGTCGATGGGTTCCTGGCCATTACGGATACGTTCCCAGGCGGCGACAACGGTGGCAAATTTGGCTATCAATCGAATTGCTTTACGGTGACTGGCTTCTCTGGAAGGATCTTCAACTTCGGGATCATGATGGGCGAGCATGGACGCACTGGCCTGCAAGATATCCATGGGCAAAGCACTGTTTGGCCTTGTTTTGAGAGCAGCAATTAGCTCGGCAGGTACTGCTCGCTCTGCCGCGAGTTGGGCCGAGAACGCTTTGTTTTGGTCCCGAGTCGGTAAAATCTCATTGAGTAAGAGATGAACAACTTCCTCAAACGAAGCTTTACCGGCCAAGTCTTTAATCAAATAACCTCTGTAAACCAATCTGCCTGCAGAACCATCTACATCACCGATATTGGTGCTGGCCACAACGACGCCGCGAAGGCCGATATTCTTAAACTCCATTCCCGTCTCCATAATCGTCTCCTTCTCACCCTCCCCAGTCCATTCCCCCAATGGACCAGCTTTTGTTCTAAATCAATACAAAATACTAGATTAGAATTATTTTAAGAATTCTAAACATCAAATTATAGCTTGTCAAAAAGGTAAGGGGTAGGGAAGGAAATGCCTAAAATGCCTAAAGTGAGCTAAATTGTCTAAAATGCCTAAAGCACAAAAGATGTGTGATGTGGGATAAAGCCCTGTTTCCGTAGCATCTCACATCTCATATCTCACATCCGCAATCCGCAATCCGCAATCGTCAATGCCCCATGCTCTTTACCCTATGCCCAATGGACAACTGACGGAGCAGGTTAGTCCTTTTTAAGGAGCAAGAGCGTATTGCCAATTACGCTCAAACTGCTCAATAACATGGCAGAGACTGCGATAAGGGGCGTTAGCAGTCCGCTCATGGCGATGGGGATACTGACGAGGTTGTAGATGAAAGAGCAGCCAAGGTTTTGGTGAACCTTTGTTTTAACCTTTCCAGCCAGTTCGATGAAATCACATATTTGCAGAGGGTCCCCCCGCATTAGGGTCAGGTCTGCCGCCTCTCTGCCCAGATGGCTGCCGGAATGGACCGCGATGGCCAAGTCAGCCTGGACAAGGGCGGGAGCATCGTTGATGCCGTCGCCCACCATGGCCACCCGAAGCCCTTGATTTTGCAGCGCAGAAATGTAGATTGCCTTCTCTTGGGGCAGTCTCCCTCCCAGTGCGTCCTGGATTCCCACTTCACGGGCAATTGTTTTGGTGGTCAAGTCGTCGTCTCCGGAAATCAGGGCAACCTGGTATTCGGCTTCCCGTAAGCACTTAACCGCCTGGGTAGCGGTGGATTTTAGCTCGTCACCAAATATAAAAACACCACAGAGCTTATCTGCAAAGCTCATAAAAACCAGGGAGTGTTCAGGCTTATTTTCGGGCAGCGGAAGATCAGGGGTGGTCTCAATTTCATCGGCGAGAAATCCTCTAGATCCTATTTTAACCTTCTCTCCATCGAAGACCGCTGATATGCCATTTTCAAAGACCTCCCGTTCTTGCAGGGTCGCCAGCTCGGCTTGGTGTTTTGCTGCTTTCCTGGTGATCTCAGCAGCAATAAGATGATCAGACTCCTTTTCCAGTGCTGCGGCTAACCCGAGGATCTTTTCTGTGGAAAAAGGTCCAACCGGAACAACCTCAAGTAATGACCATTGTCCCTTGGTCACAGTCCCGGTTTTGTCGAGAACGAAGGAATTCACTCGGTCTGCCTGTTCGAAGGAGGTGAAGTCTCGGACCAAAATCCCTTTCCTGCCTGCCAGAGATATGCCCGCTACTCGGGCCATGGGGATTGCAATGCCAAGAGTGCAAGGGCAGGAAATGACTGTGACCGTCACCGCCCGGATCAGTGCCTTCTCGAAAGTGAGCCCGAAAAGCAGGCAGACTAGGCCGGTTCCTGCTGCCAGGGTCAGGACGACTGGCACAAACCACTGCAAGGCACGCTCCGCCTTGCCCTCGAAGGGTGTTTTTTTGCCCAGGGCCTGCTCCATGATGGCAATCATCTGCCCAACAATTGAGTCCTCACCCACCCCCTCAGCTTTGATGGTAAGCATCCCTTGAATAACCCTGCTGCCGCTCTTGATTCGATCTCCAGTTTTTTTCTTAATGGGCAAAGGTTCACCTGTAAGGGACGACTCATCCAAAATTCCCTCCCCTCCCACTACGAGGCCGTCTGCCGGGAGTATCTCTTTTTCTTCCACCTTAAAGGTATCGCCTCTGCGCAACTGCTGTGCCTCTACATAGCGACCCTGTGGGAACTGCTCAGAGCAGATCTTTACTTTAGTAGGGCGGAGAGAGAAAAAATTTGCCAGGTCCTCTTGGACTTCATCTTTGGCCCTTCTCTCCAGCAGTTTACCCAGAAGGACCAGGGTGATGAGCATGGAGGCGGTGTCAAAATATAGGTGAATACTCGCGCTCAGCAGTCCGTAGATGCTGTAGAAATAAGCACTAAATGCGCCCACCGTTATGAGCGCTTCCATGCTGAAGGCGGCAGCGGAAATTCCGGCCCAGGCGCGGCGATAGATGTTGCTACCACCGTAAAAGAGAACCACGCTGGCCATGACAAATATGGGCGAGGAAAGCTTGTAGACATTGTCCCTGCTCAGTTCAGTGAAGAACCCCGAATATAGAGCAAATGACAGCATCATAACATTCATGGTGAGGAATGCTGAAACGATAAAGCGGACGAGTTCAGCCTTTCGCTCTTTAGCTTCTCTCCCTTCACCAGGCAAGGAGGCTTCGTAACCAAGTTCCTTTATTGAGGCAATGATCTTTTGAGGAGAAGTGATAACCGGATTGTAATCGGTCCTCACCCTGTCGGTGGCAAAATTGCAGGAAGCTGAACCAATTCCAGGACTTCTTCTAAGAGTTTCTTCAATAACCCAGGCGCAGGCGGGACACCACATTTGGTGGACATGAAGGTTTAAACTCAGATTGGTCCCGCTGTGAGAAGCTTCAAGATCTGGTGGCTCTTCTCCCTCACCAGCAGGAACAGTAACAGCCGGTTCTTGGCCTCCGGCTCTTTCTGCCAACTCGGCCTCAGACCTCGGGATTATGCCAATCTCCTGGCACTTTCTGAAGAGTTCAGTCTGCCGAAATGATTCAGGATCGGGCGATTCGGTCGCCTCCATCAGCATGTGGAACACCTGCTTACATCCCTGGCAACAGAAGTGGAAGGTCTTTTCCGAAAAGCTTGAGGTGAACTGTTGATAGCGGAGAGGGAGGCTGCAGAGATCGCAGCGATCTGAGGCAGGATTCATTTTACTTACGGACGCCGAGAGACTTAACGAAGGCCACTACGCGCCAGCGGTCTTCGACAGTTATGATGAAATGCAACGCTGGTTGGCGGCCATTCGGGATGCCGTAACTAACCGTTTTAAAAAGCTTACCCTCATTTTCGCTCTGAACTTTTGCGCTGCGCAAATCCGTCGGCAGCGGTTCGAAACTCTGTCCAACGGTACCTCGGCCGTTGTAATTGTTCCCATGGCACTGAGCGCAGAAGGTGAAATACACTGATTTGCCGCGGGCAATAGTTTTTTCGGCATCCATGGCAAAAGGTGACCGCAGCTCTTCTGGCTTCATAATTCGCAGCAAGGAGTCGCCGCCGGAAACCGGCACCGCCCCGACGTCCATGACCAGCAGTGGCTCCTCGTGAGGCTTTACCGCCGGGGTTTCCCGCATGCGGCCGAAGCGGAATTCATTGTCGTAGTAAATCAGCGCTTCATAGGCGATAAAAATCAAAATGGCCCCAGCGAATAATAAGACCAATACTTTTCTCATTGCCCTTTACCTGACAGTTCATAGGTTTCATATAAATTAAGAATCCGCAGGGGATTATACTCATCTCCTTGTCTGCCGTAGACATGCTGGGGAAAAGGCAGTGGGTGGTAGGGATTTGTCAAAGTATAGGCGGATTCCCCTGGCACATCCTTGACGGGCCTGTAGTCCCAGTCTGGCTGGCCAAGATCGCCGATGATGGTAAATGCCAGCCATCCCTGAAAGGCGACAATCGCTACACAGGCGGCGACCAGCAGCCAGGTCTTCAGTCTCGAAGTCGTGTGTTCATGAGCCATTATATCTTCACTCCCAGCAAGCCGATAAAAAGAATGTAGGCCAGCGACCAGATGACGGTGCCGACGATGATGAGAATCAGCACAACGGGAAAGGGGGCGTTGCGGCCCTGAATACCACCTGGATATTCTTCGATGATGCGGTTTTCTCTTTCGACTGAATCCCGCCGTCGCAGGTAATAAAACCCGAGCCCGGCGGCAAAAATCACAATGGTCGCCAAAGCCGGAAACAAGTAAAGCACGAAGTGCCTGAAGTTCACTAATTCAAAATATCGCATTATCTAATTCCTCTAGGCGGGTATATCTTTCCTACTAACCAGAAGATCCACCTGCGACAATCAGCGAGATCACTATTGCCACCGCAGTGGCTACCAGCCCGCTACAGGCCAAAGCAACCAAGATAACGGCGTGCCAACGACCAATTCGTGAAAGCCTGGCCGGCCCGGTTACAGGCTTGTCTTCCAAAGGCAGAAAACGGGCCCGCTGCTGGTCCTTGAACTGCCCATGTCGGAGAGCCCAGAACAAGACAACTAGGCTGATGACAAAGCCACTGACCATGTAAGCTAAAAAGTATGGGTAGTACATAATAATTAAAGGCTCAG
>JASFEM010000007.1:0-57569 GCA_050124835.1 Syntrophobacterales bacterium
CCAGTTCTCCGCCAGAAGCACTCGTGGAGCAATATCTGCAGGGAACCTTGATTACGGGTCAGAATATCTGCGACCATTAGTTGGGGGCCAACCGGAGACCATGTCTCTGGATGTCATTCTGAGGAGAAAGGCGACGAAGAATCTCATAGTAAGTGTGGCCGCAGAGATTCTTCGCTCCGCTCAGAATGACATTAGGGAGTTTCCGGATGAGCACTGGTTAGTTAAATAACGAAATCCTTAGTTTAACCAGGAAGGAAAGGTTATGAGAATTGCAATTTCATCCACCGGACCGGATCTCGACGCCGAGGTTGATCCACGCTTTGGTCGCTGTCAATGCTTTGTAGTGGTTGATCCCGCAACCGAAGAGTTGGAAGTGATCGACAACGAGGCCGCTATGATGAGCGGTGGTGCGGGGATACAGGCTGCTCAAATGGTAGCCAACTCGGGAGTGGATGCAGTGATAACAGGGAATCTGGGTCCCAATGCCGCTGATACTCTGGCGGCCACCGGCCTGAAGGTCTATGTCGGCGTGGCGGGAACCGTGCGCCAAGCTCTAGAGCAATATATGAAAGGCCAGCTACAGGAGGCCACTGGCCCCTCGGTTGGTGCCAATTTCGGTACAACCTCCCCAGGAGGTAGAACCGGTATGGGTGCGGGTATGGGCCGAGGCATGGGCCGAGGCATGGGTCGAGGCATGGGTCGAGGTATGGGTCGAGGTATGGGCCGAGGTATGGGTCGAGGCATGGGCCGAGGCTATTCTTCTGACCCTCAAGTTACCTCTACCAATGACCTTGAGGAACTGAAAGAGCAGAAAGACAAGCTGCAAGAGCAGATGAAACGGATTGAGGAGAGGATAAAAAAGCTGGAAAAGAAGAAATAGGAGGCTAGCAAAATGCCAAGATTTGACGGAACCGGACCGGGAGGTATGGGACCAATGATGGGCAGAGGACGTGGTTTTTGCGCCATGCCCGTGCGAACTCCTGGCTACAACCGTCCATCCCTTCTCCCCTGGCGACGGGGAGCCGGTTATGGCGATCGCCGCTATGATTCTCCCAGCCCTGGCTTTATGGGGTGGAGAGGATTTTGCCGGGGTGGCGGCCGCGGCCGCTTTCGGGGTGGAGGATTAGACTTTGAAAGAACCCTGGGCCGAAGGTGACGATAGATCAGCAGACAAGAGAGGGACACTAGGATGATCATTGCGGTAGCGAGCGGCAAGGGCGGAACCGGCAAAACCACCATAGCCACAAATCTGGCCAAGTCCATCGGTGGTGGAGCCCAGCTCATTGACTGCGACGTGGAAGAGCCTAACAGTCATCTTTTTTTGAACCCCCAAATTGAAAAGAGTGAAGAGGTCTACGTACCCCGCCCTAAAGTGGACCTTGACAAGTGTACCTACTGCGGTGATTGCGCTAAAATTTGCCGCTTCAGCGCCATCGTCGTGGTAAAAAAGCATGTGCTGGTCTTCCCTGAGCTATGCCACGGATGTGGGGGGTGCAGCAAAGTCTGTCCCGAGGCGGCAATCTCGGAAATACCAAAGTCCATAGGGATTCTGGAACAGGGGGAGTCTAATTCTTTGGCCTTTATCCATGGGCTTCTTGAGGTGGGAGAAGCTATGTCTCCCCCGCTCATCAAGGCAGCGCGAGCCCTGGCAAAGGTGAATGGTGTGGTCATCATTGATTCCCCTCCCGGGACCTCGTGTCCGGTGATTGCTTCAATAAAGGGGAGCGACTTTTGCATTCTGGTCACTGAGCCCACTCCCTTCGGCCTCAACGACCTTGAACTGGCGGTGGAGGTGGTCTTTGAACTGGGAATCCCAGCCGGGGTGGTGATCAACCGCTCTGACATTGGCGACCTGGCGGTCAAAGAGTTCTGCGAGGGGCGGTCCATCCCTATCTTGATGGAAATTCCGGAGGATCGGCAGATCGCCGAGGCCTACTCACGGGGAGAGATGATAATCGATGTAATCCCTGAATATAAAGAGAAGTTTCAAAAGCTTTTTGCAACGATTGAAACCATATCAACCGGCATAAGCGGCTAAACTGGCTAAACCGGCCGACCGAATTAGAAAGGTAGTTTCGTGAAGGAAGTTGTCATTATCAGTGGAAAGGGGGGGACCGGTAAGACCTCCATTGCAGGTTGCTTTGCAGCCCTGGCGAGGAACAAAGTGTTGGCAGATGCAGATGTGGATGCTGCGGATCTCTTTATTCTGCTGGAACCGAGCATTCAGTCACGAGAGTCCTTTCGCGGCGGGCACACCGCCTTCATTGATATTGACGCATGCGTGGAGTGCGGCGAATGTCTGGAGCTTTGCCGCTACGATGCCATAAGTCAGGACTATGTGGTGGACAAGGTGGATTGCGAGGGGTGTGGGGTGTGTGCCCACTTCTGCCCGACTGAGGCCATTGAGATGCAGGAGAACATCTGCGGCGAGTGGTTTGTCTCGGACACCCGCTATGGTCCCTTTGTCCACGCGAAATTGGGTATTGCCGAAGAAAACTCTGGCATGCTGGTTACCATAGTCCGCCACAACGCCAAACTGATAGCCGAGGAAAAGGGGCTGGATCTCATTATCGTGGATGGCCCTCCCGGCATTGGCTGCCCGGTGATCTCGGCGGTTACCGGGGCCAACCTAGTATTCATTGTCACAGAACCAACTCTACCCGGGTTACACGATATGCAGAGGGTGGCAGCCTTGGCCAAACACTTCAATATTCCTGCCGCGGCCTGCATCAACAAATACGATCTGAATCCTGAAATGAGTGATAAGATTCGTTCCTACTGTGAGGAAAGAGGAGTTAATCTCGTTGGGATGATTCCTTACGATACTGTAGTTTCCAAGGCCCTAGTGGAGAAAAAAAATATCGTTGAGTACTCCAATGGCGCCGTGGCTGATGAAATCAAAAGGATTTGGAGGAACCTTGCGGAAGTGCTGGGGGTGGCTGGCATAGGATAGAGGAGCAATACATCTCATGGAATTGCTGGAAGAGGTCGAAGAAAGATTGCGGCAGGTAATAGATGTCGAGACTGGTATGGATGTTATGCGAATGAGACTCGTGAGGGATTTAACGGTGGATGAATACGGAGATGTTCACCTTACCTTTCGTCCCTCCTCGGTCTTGTGTCCCCTCGGTTTTCAACTAGGGATTAGCATAAAAGAAGCAGTCCTGGATGTGCCGGGAGTCAAGAGTGTACAGGTTGACGTTGATGGCTTTATCCACGGCGAACAACTAAAGAAGATCCTGGAAGAGATGGACTAAAAGAAAATTAACTCGGGTTAGGGGAATTTACCATGCCGATTTATGAATACCAGTGCCAGGAATGTGGGGCTGTCTCAGAGAAACTGCTGGTGGGTGGAGAGAGGCCAAGCGATATCTGCTGTGGTCACTGTGGCAGCCAGAGAGTGAGCAGAATTCTGTCAGTTGCCTCTCTGTTGACCAAAAAAGCATCTGGCAGCGCGGGCCTTACCTGTTGTGGGCAAGAGGAGCGATGCGATACTCCACCCTGTTCATCAGGGGGCTCCTGTAAACGAGAATAATCCAGACGAGTTGTCTTCATGGCTATGGATCAAAGTGAGAAAATCGGCTTGTTCTCAGTGGGGATCAATAGTTCTCTCGTCCTCATCAAGTTAATTTTGGCCCATATTTCTGGCTCGATTGCTCTCCTTGCCGATGCAATCCATTCGCTTTCTGATGTCATCTCCTCTGCTACCGTTCTTGCCGGCATTAAGATCTCCAAGAGAAAATCCACTAGGTTTCCCTATGGTCTTTTCAAGGTAGAGAACCTGGTTTGTCTCATCTCCTCACTGTTTATTTTCTTTGCCGGCTACGAAATCGTCCAAACCGTATTGTTCAGGGAGGAATCGCTAAAGCCCGAGTTTCTGCCCTATGCCATGGCCGGAGTTCTGGTGACCATGGCCATTACCTTTCTCTTTTCTCGCTATGAGCTGAGAGAAGGTGAAAAGATTGGCTCGCCGAGCCTGATTGCCGATGCCCAGCACATTCGCACTGATATGTTTTCCTCAGCTGTCATATTTTTTGGCCTCTTGGGTGGCCTATTTCACTGGCCCCTGGACAAGGTGGCAGCCTTGGTGGTGGTGGTCCTCGTTTTCAGGTCCGGGGTCACCATCTTTCTCGATGCCATTCGGGTTCTTCTTGATGCTTCCCTTGATTTTGAGAGCATGGACAAGGTGAAAAGCGCTATTTTGTCCCACCCCCAGGTAACTGCGATTCATTCCCTTCGAGGAAGAAATTCCGGACGCTTTAAGTTTATCGAAGCCGACATCGGTCTCAGGGTCAGGGAGCTGGAAAGGGCCCACCATGTTAGTCAACAAATCGAAGCTGAGATCGGTAAGAGTGTTCCCAATGTGGATAGAGTCTTGATCCATTATGAACCGGAAAAAAAAGAAACTCGGGTCTGCGCAATCCCTTTAAAGGAAGATAAGGTGTCGCTTTCAAGCCATTTCGGTGAAGCACCCTATTACTATATTGTGCAAATGCGTGAGAAGGATAGATCAATAATAGAGGAGAGGATCCTTACCAACCCCTATAAGGATGAAGAGAAGGGCAAGGGGCTCAAGGTCAGCAACTGGCTTCTGCAACAGTTCGTTGATACCGTCTATAATTCCAAGAGCCTTGAAGGTAAGGGCCCGGGGTATGTCCTCTCGGATGCAGATGTAGAGATTGTGGTAACCGAAACGAAAAAACTGGGTAACATTCTGCAAGAACTCCAAAGTGGAGCAGAGAAGGAGGATCAAAATGCAAGACCGTCCTGAAAGGGGGGCCAAAGGAGGTGGCGCCGGTGGCGGCAGGGGCGAGGGACGAGGCCGAATGGGTGGCGCTGGTCGCGGGCCTGGTGGCGAATGTGTCTGTCCCAGTTGTGGCAAAAAGGTTCCACATGAGCGGGGTGTTCCATGTAACGAGGTGGGTTGCCCCAAGTGTGGTACCGCTATGACCCGTGAGTAGTGATGCAGTTACGGAGGTTTCAGTTTTATAGCCAGGATTAACTGAACTACCACTCTCCCATCCTAGACCCGTGGTGCCGTTGGACGAACCTAAAGGAGCCTGACTGGATATGAAAAATCCTATGGATGATTTTGTTGACAAGCTACAGGAGCAGATCTTTGAAGAAACCAGAAAAACCTATGGGGAAGAGGTATTTTCAAGGTGGCAAAGCCCTAAATTCATGGGGAGGATAGTTGACGCCTCGAGTGTCGGGCGGGTGACGGGCAGATGCGGGGATACCATGGAGATCTTCCTACGCATCACGAATGACCATATAGAAGAGATAAATTTCTTTACTGACGGATGCGGTTCAAGTGTGGCCTGTGGTTCAATGGTCGCCGAGTTGGCCAGCGGCAAGGGACTTGACGAGGTCGCTCAAATTGGCGGTGATACCATTCTCGAGGCCCTGGGAGGGTTACCGGAGGAAGAAGCACACTGCGCCTACCTTGCGGCAGAGACTCTCCAGGTTGCCCTTCATGAGTGGATGGGGCTAACGCGAAGCACGCAAAAAGAGTGAATAATATGCTATCGGAGGAGGAACAATGATGCAAAAAGGAGAACAGCTGGTGATTATTGGAATGGGAGGGGTAGGAGGTCCCGCGGCAATGCTCGCAAAGAGATTGATGCCGGAAGTGGACGTTACCGTTATTCGGGAGGAAGAACGTTTTATTGTACGGTGAGCTCTACCCCATGTGGTGGCAGGTGTGGCCACCGTGGACTCAATAACGAACCCGGACAAAATGTTCACCGATGGAGGAATCAATGTCATCATAGATAGAGTGACCCAAGCCAATGGGGACAAGAAAAAAGTGATACTGTCAGATGGACGAGAAATTCCATATGACAAGCTTCTTCTAGGAACTGGAGCGAGCCCCGCGATTCCTCCCATTGAAGGTCATGAACTCGAAGGAGTATTTACCCTCAGGAGTGCACCTGATGCGGAGAGGATCAAGAATTTCTTGGAAGAAAGAAAGGCTAAGAAACTGGTCTTAATCGGGGCTGGCTTCACCAATCTGGAGGTTGCTACGCTGCTATGCGAAACTAAACCGGACCAGTACGAAGTAACAGTGATCGAGATATTGGGGTATCCACTGCCGCTGATGGTCGATAGTGATATGGGTGCACAGGTTCAGGAGCACCTTGTTGAAAAAGGTTTCACCATGAAGATGGATCAGAAGGTGACCAAGATAGTTGGACAAAACGGATTAGCATCTGGGGTAGAACTGGCGTCCGGTGAGACCATAGAAGGCGACATGGTCCTGCTTGCAGTAGGTGTGAGACAGAATCTGGAACTGGCAAAGGATCTTGGATTGGAGCTCGGCAAATTTGGTATAAAGGTGAACAAATTCCTGGAGACTTCGGTTCCTGATGTCATGGCGGCAGGCGATTGTGTGGAAAAATATAATTTTGTCACCAAAAAACCTGTTGCAGGACAATTACGCGGTCCTGCCGTTATCCAAGGTCGGCTAGCGGCCAAAAGGCTTGCCGGATATGAGATCGAGTTTCCCGGGGTCCTGAACAATTCGGCTGTCAGGCTTTTTGACAAGTACATTGGCTCAGTTGGTTTGACCGAGGAGGAAGCCCGAAGAGAAGGGATTGAAGTGCTAAGCACCACGGTCACCTCAAGGAGTAAGCACGGCATGATCCCCGGGGTTAAGCCCTGGACCCTAAAACTGATTTTTGACAAAGAGACCCAAAAATTAATCGGTGGCCAGATCATCAGTGACAGCGAAGCCCCGGTGAAAGAGATCGATACCGTAAATGCTCTGATTCTGGGTGAAAAGACGATTGCAGAGCTAACCACCCTGATGTGTGCCGGCAACCCGGATTGTTCCTCTGAGCCGAGTCTAGAACCGATTACCATCTGTGCCGAACAGGCGTTGCAGAAATTAAGAGCTTCATAGAAACATGGATGGATAGCTTTCCCATGTCGCGCTTGAGAACAGGGAGACGAAAATATTACGACCTCTTCTCCCATTTTTACGATGGTTTTATCAAAGTTCATGCCCGGCGAGATAATGACGATACACGGTACTTTTTGGTGGATGCAGCACAGCTGGAAAACAAGGCTGTCCCCCGCATACTGGATGTCTGTTGTGGTACAGGATCGGTGGTTTTGGCCTTTGCCGAACGCTGTCCTGATGCCGTATTGGTAGGCTACGACTTCTCTCACGGTATGCTGCGCAAAGCCCAGGAAAAGAACGTTGCTACCGGGGCGGTTTTCGTGGAGGGGGATGCAGCGGAACTGCCCTTCTCCGATAACAGTTTCGACGCAGTTACCTGTTCCCATGCTCTCTATGAATTGAAGGGACAAACTCGTGAGGATGCTTTGTGGGAGATGAAGCGGGTAATGGGGCCCGATGGCGCGGTTTTAATTATGGAGCATGAGGTACCCAGCAATCCTGTTGTTAAGCTTCTTTTCCACTTGAGGTTGCTTTCTATGGGTTCCGATGACGCCCGTGAGTTTGTTGAGGGCGGGCTGCAATGCCTGAAAAAGATCTTCTCCCGGGTTACTCTAAGCCAGTCTCGATCTGGAAAGAGCAGACTGATGGTTTGCAAGGAATAATTCTTAAGAGAAGATCCACCAGCTTTGAGCTTGCTCTGAACAGGTAAGTTTTAACTTGCCGATTCAGAGGAAATCCATCTAGTGGGGACTAATCCGGAGGGAAGTAAAGCCTGATCTGCTTCTGAGACTAGATGAGTTCTTCGATAACTGAGTGCGATTTAAGGAGGAAAAAGTGGCTGCATTCGTCTTTGAAAAAGGTGTGATTCCAGCAGAAGCGTTGGCTCGAGCCATAAATAATGAGATGCGAAGTCAGGACGACCAACTAAGAGGTTCTGGAGATTGTCTGAAGGTTAAAGAAAGAGTCGTTGCCGTGATTCATGAGAAAACAGTGCCAGAGTCAGTCATCTTTGTTGACAAAGATGCCAATCTCCCTTTCATAGAAGCTGCCCGTGAAGTGATGTTTCTTAGAGAGTTTGAAGGAATTGATTCATGAGCGTGATACACCTGCTTTGCTGCATACAGTTCATTCGGCCTAAGATTTTAGGACTGATCAGCTGCAATTCCGACAAAGGATTCTTTTCGCTCCACTGTGGGAGTTATGATCTTGTCTTCAGGTTTTTTTGCGAACAAGGAGGCTCATTGTAAAGAGGGGACCGATGGGAGTTGGCTTGAAAGCTATGGAATTGGATAGTGAAGAAAGGCAGATGGTAGAGGACATTGCCTCCATGCTGCCCGGTTTTGCCAAGAATAGGGGAAACCTAATTCCCATCCTCCAGTCTATCCAGGAGAGATATTCTTACCTCGCCGGCGAGGCCATGGAGGTGGTCGCGAGATATCTTGGCATATCTCTCGGAGACGTCTACGGGGTGGCCACTTTTTACAACCAGTTTCGCTTTCACCCTCCTGGCAAGCACCAGTTCAAAATTTGCCTGGGTACTGCCTGCCATGTAGCTGGTGGTGACATTATTTTGGAGAACTTTGAACGCAAGCTAGGAGTAAAGGACGGGGAAACCACTGCTGACCGTGAATACAGCATTGAACGGGTAGCCTGTGTTGGCTGCTGCGCTCTGGCACCTGTTGCAGTGGTTGATGAATCGGTTCAGGGACACATGCAGCCGAGCAAGGTTGAAGGCATCTTCGTACAATTCCAGGTTGAGCGTGAGCGTGAAGAGAGGGAGAGAGCGGAAAGGGAATCTGGTGCATCAGGAAGCTGTTAGAGACAATTTTGCCCCCATCTTGCAGGAGGCTGAACACCGATCCCAGCAGAAAAAGAGCGAGTCCATTCCCACCATTTATATCGTCATGTCCACCTGCGGCTTGGCCTCTGGAGCGGCCGAGACTAAGCAGGCCTTTGAACAAGAGCTTGCCCTCAAGTCCATTGAAGCCCGGATTGTTCCGGTTGGCTGTCTCGGCCACTGCTATGCAGAACCCTTGGTCATAATCGATCATCCCACCTCGGGGTTTCCTCCCATCTGTTATTACCAAGTCAGCGAAAGCAGGGTGCGCACGCTGGTGAGAAGTTACCTGGAGCAAGGAGATCCCGTCTTGAAATACGTGCTAGGGGCCATGGAGGAAAACGACTTGATTCCTGCGGTGATGGACTTTCCGCGCTTCAACCTGGAAGAAAGAGTGGTCATGGCGCAGTGCGGTCTCATCGATCCTAACGACATTTATCAATACATCGCTGAGGGGGGCTATTCCAGGTTGGTTAAGGCTTTGTCATCTCAGCCCGAAGGGATGGTCGACATAATTGAGGCCTCAGGGCTGCGCGGCCGGGGTGGTGCTGGCTTTCCCACCGGGCGCAAGTGGAGACTTGCGAGAGCCGCTGAAACTGAAGGGAGAATTGTGATTTGCAACGCTGATGAAGGGGACCCTGGCGCTTACATGGATCGTACCATTCTTGAGAGCAATCCGCACCAGTTGCTGGAAGGGCTCGCAATCTGTGCTTATGCAGTGGAGGCGGATAAGGCCATTATTTATGTCCGGGCGGAATACCCCCTTGCGGTCAAAACCATGGAACAAGCGATCAATAGCGCCGAAGAACTTTCTTTACTTGGGCCCTCCATTCTGGGCACATGGTTCGATCTAGATGTTTCCGTGTTTCAGGGCTCTGGGGCCTTTGTCTGCGGCGAGGAGACTGCGCTTATCCAGTCAATTGAAGGAAACCGTGGGATGCCACAGCACCGCCCGCCATATCCGGTGGAAAAGGGCCTTTGGGGACGGTCGACAATCGTAAATAATGTTAAGACGCTCTCCTCCGTGCCCTCGATCATAGAAAAAGGAGCAGAGTGGTTTAGGGCCATTGGAACAGAGAGCAGCCCTGGTACAGCTATTTTCTCCGTGGTGGGCAACGTCAAGCACGCGGGGCTGGTGGAAATCGCCATGGGTACTAGCCTCCGAACGCTCATCTTCGATGTCTGCGGCGGAATTCCGAAGAAGAAGGATTTCAAGGCGGTACAGATCGGCGGGCCCTCAGGGGGCTGTTTGCCAGAGAGCTTTCTGGACATCCCCATCGATTTCGATTCGCTCACCGAGGCGGGAGCGATGATGGGCTCCGGCGGCATGGTGGTGATGGACGAAGACAGCTGCATGGTGGACGTGGCGCGCTATTTCCTGGATTTTACCCAAAAGGAGTCCTGCGGCAAATGCACCTTTTGTCGAATCGGCACCCGTCATCTTCTCAATATTCTGGACCGCATCACCAAGGGAGAAGGACGGGAAAAGGACCTGGAGCTTCTTGTAAGGCTGAGCGAGGACATCAAGAATGGCTCGCTCTGTGGGCTGGGGAAAACCGCTCCTAATCCGGTGCTCACTTCAATCAGGTATTTCTTCGACGAATATGAGGCACACGTCATCGAGAAGCAGTGTCCGGCGTTGAAGTGTCGGCCCCTCATCGCCTACTACATAGACCTTGAAAAGTGCGCCCGGGGTTGTGAGGTCTGCGTTGGCTGTTGTCCGGTGGAAGCCATTTTCACGACAAAGGGAAGGAAAAAGGCGATCGATCAGGAGCTTTGTGTCAAGTGCGGGGAATGTATGGTGGCCTGTCCTCCGGAATACGACGCGGTGGAAAAGGTCTCACCGCCGGAGCTGGCACCCATTATCGAGCGACCCCCTGAAGCAAATCGACAAGCGATTAACTAAGCGATTATATCGGCTGCAGAAAATCCATCCACCGGGATATGCAAAGGCAACAACTATCATGGTCAAACTGATTGTTGATGAAAAAGAGATCGAGGCAGAAGAGGGAAAGACAATTCTTCAGGCGTGTCTCGAGAACGGAATTTTTGTCCCTAATTTGTGTTTCATGAAGACCAGGGAGCACCCTCACGCCTCGTGCAGGTTGTGTTTTGTTGAGATTGACGCCAATGGTCGGCCGGTGACCGCATGCACCGAGAAAGTCCGCGGAGGTTTGGTGGTGAGGACCGACACACCACCGGTGAGACGCCTTCAGCGTATGGGCTTCAAACTGCTTATGTCGGCGCACCACCGCGACCCAAAGGAGTGTCCAGTCAAGGGGAGCTGCCAGCTGATCCGCATCGCCAAACATCTCAAGGTCGGTTTGAAGTCACACCCTTTGGAACAACTCGAAAGGGAAGTCGACGAGGAAGTAGACCTTACTTTCTTCACCTACTACCCTTTCCGCTGTGTTCTTTGCGGCAAGTGCGTCTACGTTTGTCGGCAAAAAAATGGCCACAACCTCTTGACCTTTGCTAAAAGAGGCTTCGACACGATGATCGCATTTTTCGGTAGCGGAGATCCGGCCAATTTCCCCTGCCACCACTGCGGTGCCTGCGCCGCTGTTTGTCCCACTGGAGCCCTGGTGCCAAAGGCTGAATACCGCAAAAAGACACTGAAAGCCAGGTCTTGAATGAGGCGCTGATTCCGAATGTCGTTTGTCTACTTTATTGATGATGGTGCAAGGCGGTTTTAGGATTAGCGCCTTAGAACGACAGGCAGCTTCGCTTTAATGGTATTCGTGGGTGCCTAACACTACAGGGATTTGAAACTTGTTCTCCAATATCTGGGCAAACTGTTCTGCAGTGCCGTAGGGACAATCAGGCTTTGCATTCACCAAACACGAACTCAAATGAATTACATCCGGCTGCATTTCCGACATTTTCATGGCGACCCCGGCGTTGGCCGCCAGGCTGCGTCCCGGACACTCGCAGGTGACAAAGGAAATTACTTGAGATGGTTCGTCGAATTTTGCTTCACCCAAAGCTGCAGCCTTGAGACAACGCCATTCTCCAGCGCAGCCATATCCGCTGTCCATGTAAGCTCCACAACCAACTACCATGACCTTCTTCATTACGAACCTCCTTCGAACATCCATTCATTGCACGTCTTTTTAGAAAGCCATATTGTCATTTAATTTGTCAAGAAAAATATAAGTGGACTTGTACAGGTTATATTAATATGAATGTTTACATATTCCGTGGCAAAATTAGGTGCAGCAAAGAAAAAACCCGCTCGATGAGCGGGCTTTTTTTAACGGTCTGGCGGTTCTTGGTTAGGCTGGTTTATCCGTTGTGATATCCTTTACCGCAAAACGGACTTGCTTCCATTGCGGGGATATTGCACTCGAGGTGTCTTCTGGCGTCCTCTTTCATGGAGCGCCACATAATGTAATCATCCTCTTCGGGCCATATTTCGATGCCCGGGCCTTCCCAACCGGACTGCATGTAACTTTCATCTATATCTCTTCGATCAGCCATCGTTGTTACCTCCTATTAAGTAATGCTTAAAGGTAACCACTCATGGATTCTCGGTCAAGGGAGGGAGAGGGAATAAGCAAGGTACGTTTAATTGGTCTGTTGGCGGATTCGGGCTGCTCTATATTTTGAATATCGAATATCGAACAAGGAATTTCGAACAGCAGAAATTTTTGAAAGCAGTAAGGCAAGGTTTTTCACTTCGATATTCTGCGGTTCCTTAGTCTGCGGTTCTGCGGTTCATATTCCCGAGGACGTAATAACTGAGATTAGTAGTTTCCTAATGGTATGCATCCTGGTAGAGATGTTTTCGGGTGAGGGGCAGTTCATTGTTCAACCCGTTGGAGAAAAGGATTTGAAAGAGGCGCGAACTTCCGTATTTGAATCCTGCCGAGGAAGCGTTCAGAAATAATCGCCACATTCGCACAAAGGATTCACCGAACATGTTCCGCACTTGCTCCACGTTTTTTTCATAGTTGTCCGCCCATTGGTCCAAAGTGTGACCGTAATGAAAACGTAGGTTTTCCAAATCCAGTATTGAGAAACCAGCCCGACCCATTTCATCAACAATTTCAGGCAGGTTCGGCACATAGCCCCCAGGGAAAATGTATTTCAGTATCCAGGCGTCGCTGCGGGACTCGGCATCCTTGCCGATGGTATGTAGCACACCTGTACCCCCTTTCTTCAAGAGATTCGATACCGTACGCATATATACTGGAATAAAGGCTTTTCCCACATGTTCAAACATTCCTATGGAAACAAACTTGTCGAACTTGCCGCTGATCTCCCGATAGTCTGCCAAAACGATTTCAATTCTGTCTTGCAGGCCCAGTTCCTTTATCCTGGTCTTGGCCGACTCGTACTGATTGCGGGAAAGGGTGTTACCCAGGCCGCTTATGCCATAATTTTGCGCGGCATAAATGAGCATGCCCCCCCAACCGCAGCCTATGTCCACCAGTTCTTCACCGGGTTGTAATGCCAGCTTTCGGCAGATATGTTCGTATTTGTTTAGTTGCGCCTGTTCTAGGGAGTCGGTCTTATTGCGGAAGTAACCGCAGGAGTAAGTAAGCGTCTGGTCAAGAAATAGTTGGTAGAACTCATCGCCAAGATCATAGTGATGCTCGATGTTCTTGGGAGCTAGGGCCACGGTGTTTCTTGTCGCCAGACAATGGGTAAGAAAGCGGACTTTTTGCCAGAAAGTTAGATTCTGCCTTTCACAGCCGATGCAGAGACCCAGACGCAACAATTCTTGCAGCTCGCCCTCAACTTCGAGATCACCGGCCATGTAAGCCTCACCGAAACCCAAGAACCCATTGCCAAGTAATTGTTTGGCGGCTTCTTTTGATTTAAAACGCAATGACACTTCAGGCTGATTGCCGTGAACAATAGCCTCTCCGTCCCAAAATTCAAAAGCAAACCGGGCGTCAGGATCGGCGGAATGAATCTGGCTGGCTATATTCATTAATAATCTTTTCACTGTTCCCACCTAATTTTTGTGAGTAAACAAGATGTTATCCAAGGATTGCCAAGTCAACATTTAAAGATAAAAGATATCTCGCGGGGTGCCCGCATCAGCTTAAATGACGAACCCCGTGGAAAAATCACAGGAAGGCCGGCAGTCAGGCCATCTCTCTGACAGGATTTTCAAGGCAACTCTAGGTTGCAGAAAACTGTCAGGTCACTTCCATCGGCTAGACGGAAATGTTTGCCTCTAAAGCTCGGTGAATCGCCAATTTGAGTTCAGTTAGATCAAAGGATTTGACCACATAGTAATTTGCCGCAATGGATTTCTGGTCATATTTGTAAGTGTCGTAAGCAGTGCACAAAATAACCGGTAGGTCGTGATGTTTATTGCGGACCTCCTGGAGCAGTTCAAGGCCATCATAGTCGACAAGTCTGATGTCGAGAACCACTACCTCTGGCTGCAGACTGTCGATGGTTTCCAGGAGGTCATGTCCCGTCGCTGTCGTCCAGACCTTATGGCCTGCATCTGCCAATTCCTCCGAGTAAAACCGGCGGATGTGCTCCTCGTCATCCACCAGAAGGATTCTTGCCATCTTACTTCCTCACAAAGCAACTCCTCAGAATGGATCTCGTTGAGTCAATCTTCACTAAAAGATCCTTGAGAGACTCAATATGAACCTTATCTGTAAAGATCTCTCATGATCGCTTCATAGTCGTTTTTGATTCTTTCGTACATCCTGGCATTTTCAATGGCAATGGCACCTGTTTCTGCGAGAACCTCGGCGGAGTTGATTTCTTGTTCTGAAAATTCCCGAGGCTCAGTGGTATAGAGCCTCATTACGCCGATAACCCTTCCCTTGATGCGCAGCGGTACCGAGACAATACTCGCAATACCCTCCTCCTTAGCCTCTTTGGGGTACTGGGCTCTCGGGTCCTCAGAAACATTATAAATACTTATCGTTTTACCCTCCATGGCATCGGTAATGGACTTGTCAGCATCCACCGGTCCCTTGTTCAGATATTTTTCACTCAAGCCGTGCGAAGCCACAAGCTCCAGGGTTCGTTTTTGCAGATCCAACAAACGGATGGCACTGGCCTTCAGTTGTAAGGCCTGAACTATATTTCTGACCAGCACATTCAGCACCGCCCGCAGATCAAGAGTGGAGTTGACCGCCTTGACCGCCTCCCTGAAGGACATAAGTGTTTCATAATCCCTCTTGATCTTTTCGTACATCCTGGCATTTTCAATGGCAATGGCACCCATTTCTGCCAGGGCTTCGGCGGAGTTGATTTCTTGTCCTGAAAACTCCCGAGGCGCAGGGGTATAGAGCCTCAGGACACCGATAACCCCCCCCTTGATGCACAGCGGTACCGAGATGATACTGGCGATACCTTCCACCTGGGCCTCTTTGGGGTACTGGGCTCTCGGGTCCTCAATGACATTGTAAACACTTATGGTTTTGCCCTCCATGGCATCGGCAATGGATTGGTCTGCATCCACCGGCCCCTTGTTAAGGTATGTATTGCTCAAGCCATGAGAAGCTACCAGCTCCAAGGTTCGCTTCCTCGGGTCCAACAAACGGATGGCTGAGGCTTTGAGATCCATTACCTGAGTTACATTGTTAACTAGCAGATCCAGCACCTCCTGTCGATCGAGGGTGGAATTGACTGCCTTGACCACTTCCCTGAAGGAGTCAAAATAAGATTTTTCCTGTGACTTCATGGTACGCCTCCCCAATCAAAAAATAGACCCCAACAAAAAGTGGGTGGCTCAGCCCTTCGCATTTATTAGTCTTTGTCACCAGATTATTAGGAGCGAGAGCAAAATTGAGCCAAAACTGCTTGTTGCTGCACTGTGCCGCAGAAAAATGTAATTAGATACAATAGATTAGAGCATTCAACATGCCATGCGTTGTTCTTACAGATTTAGCATGCAAGCGATCAGCGGCCATTAAAAGTTAAATAAAGATTATTCTTTCATTTCCAGAGCCAGTAAATCGCTCCCTGGCTTCATACCCCCTTTCGAAGACGTAACGGTTGAACTTTCGCTGCTCCTTGTCAGCAACAATTTTCTTTTTTGTAGGGACGTTGCTCAGTATCCCCTCAATGGCGGCCTCTTTGGACAGGGTTATGAAGCGGTCATCTCGCCTGAGGTGTGTGTCTGCTACGAGTACTCCGAAAGAGAACGGTCCCTTGAGAATCGTGGGATAGTTGTGTTTTCCAAAATCGTAAGTTACAAGCCTTAGGTCACATCCCTTGTCGATGAGTTCCTCGAATTTCTTGACGAACTCCTCTCTGGTAAAATACCTGGGCCCCCTGCGATTAGCAGTGACAAGAATAGGTTTTTCCACGAAGAAGTCAGCCACCACTGTGAGCCCCCGAGGAAACGACGTTTGGAAGTCATTAACCGAAGAAACTGCCCGCCAGGCCTCGGTCAGCTCGAAGCCGTTTACATAGTCAACGAAGTGCGGCACCGCACCCACCACCTCATTTTCACGGATCATCACGTCTACACATAGAGGCCCACCGGCCTGGGCCAACCCTCGGCACTGATGAATGGCAGCGTGAAACCCCCCGGCGATCGCAGCATCTGCTTGCATGTTTGCCAGGGTCAGATAGCCAGAACCACCTATAGCTGGGTTAGAGATGGTTAATAGTCTTTCTTGGGACACGGTTGCCTCCTATACTCTGTACATGGTGAGGAGTTCGGGAATCCTGGTTGAGTCGGCAAAGCTGGGTCCTTCAAAGCTTAAGGCACCAACCGGGCAGGGAAACTGCTTGCAGGCACCGCAGCCAAAGCACAGAGTCGGGTCGTTGTTGAGGAGTGCGTGACACCTGAGCCCTATGCCGCACAGACGACATTTGAACCTGGGGAGATCCTTGAGTTTTTCGGGTTCTTCACTGGCGACTCGTTCTCTTTCCTCTTTGAATTTAAGATCTAAACATTCATCGCTTTTGACAAAGTGGCCGAGATTCAGTCCCACCGCCTTGGTGTCTTTTGCCATATCCACCACGCAGACCCCGTCTGCCACCACCATGGTCTTTTCCTTGTTGAGATAGCGTCCCATAAGCTCTTTGAAAAGGTCAGCGTTATCATCTACATGGTATGGGTTTATGTGCATTACCTCGAAGCCCATAGCTTTGCCTTCTTTATCAAAATCCACCTCAAGAGGTATCTGGCCACCCGTCATGCGGATATTATAGTTGTTATAGACAATGGTTATCGCACCCCATTTCTTGTTTTTGGCGGCGAACTTGAATCCGCTGATATTAAAGTTGTATCCTCCATCCCCTGAGGCAGTAACTACAACCTGCTTCTCAGAGCAGGACTCCTTCAGTCCTTCGCCGACAATGACGCCGGAGCCCATGCAGAAAATGGCGTCCACGATACGATAGGCGTGATAGCCTTGCAGATTACCGCACCCTCTGTCGGCGGCATAAACTACCTGGTACCTATTTTTGCCCTTGAGTTCATGCTCCCGGTTGAACCTCTTCATGCCCTCGAGCACCGACCAGGATACTTTGGTATCTCCGCATCCAGCGCAGTTAGATACCGGCCGCATGGAGGTTGTTTCATCATCCTGAAGTACTCGATTCGGTGGGGCAACCATGGTTCACACCTCCCTTCATTCAGCTAGAATATGGTCGATGTAGGAGAACCGCTCATAAATCCTAGGCTCATAGGGAATGCCACAGTCGAACACCTTCGCATCAAGTCCGTGCCTGTTTACCAGATCCAAAAGTTGCAGGTAGATGACTCTTCCGTATCCTTCCTCGAACACGAAGATCCTGTCGATGGAGAGTTTCGATAAGAGCTTTTTGTAAAGAGATTCTGGTTGGGGAAACACCACGGTGGTCTCCACCGCAACAATCCCGCCAAACTTCTTTAACATGCGGTCTTTTAGGGTTCGGTCGTGCTTCACAAGCTGAAAGTCCTCGCGAAACGGACCATTCAGGAGCAACAAGGTCCTGGGCTTCTCTCCGAGTTGCTGCACCTTGTTCCCAAGCAAGTCGAAATATTCCCCGATCTTTTTTCTAAAGAGCGGAATCAGTTTCGAATGGAACTTATTCTCCCGGGGTCGGATATGGGGACCGATAGTGACCAAGTGTTTGGGATCCCGTGTGAAGCTTTTTTGTCTCATGTTGGCACCAAGATCTACCTCCATAGCAAGATCCACTGAAACCTCCCGGTAGGAAAGGTCGTAGTTCATGATAACTGCAAACGGTGTCCCCAACTCCTCGAAGAGTCGGTAGCAGTTTTTCACCGTTTGATGAGCATTGAGGGGAGAGTGAAGTTCAAAGGTGGGAATGCGGAAATGAAATGAAAACAACACCTTATTGTCTTGCATGGTCTGGGAGGCGGTGCCTTGACGATCATCCCCCGAGGCTATGCCAAGGCCTCCGGTATACGGAACGACGTTGACCGCCACCCTGATGGCGTCCGCGGCGGTATTGCCTCCCAGGTGTTTGAAGGAGCACATCACCCGGGAGCCCACAGGCACCCGTTTTTCCTCGTCCTCGCTGAAGACGGTATCCCCATACACCAGATCCCATTCATCTTCGGTAAGAAACTCGCGACTTTTGAAATCGCCCTTGCATACAACCGCGCCAAGGGCAAGAGCAAAGGCGTTATCTTCGTTGGTGGTGGTTCCCCAGTGGGAAGTGAGCTGGTAGTTTGCGTTGTCCAGGGCCTCTCCGACCTTGATCGCGAAAGGGCTCGCTCTCCGTAAGTTGCCGGCCAGCTGTTCAAAGCTTCCCTGAAGATCCGAGATGGGGGCGCCGGGATAACCAGTTGCCAGCCGCACGCCTGCCTCTAGAGCCCCCCTGGCAACGGCCTGATTACCTGACAACCTTACTCTTCCAAGGTTCAAATTTGTGCCCTTGTTCATACCTCACCTATGAATAGACTATGTCGTCGAATATCGGCGGTCTACCTGAGCACAGCAGCCGGGGGGAATTGAGTTCTGAGGCTTAGGAGAGACTAGTGAAGAGGTCGTGAGCAAGTGAACAGCAGGGATTGGCAAAATAGCCGAACTTCAAAAGAGATGAGAGTGGTAGCTGGTTATTACAGCGATATATCGCATTATCAGGAAAAATTAATATCTTATGGACTATAATATTCGCTGAGGATTCGCTTGCGCTCAGGAGAGTGCGGTTCCAGATATTAGATGATCTCAATAGAACAGACATTGTCCTACTGAGACTATCACAAGCACATTTTCAGATTCATTTCCTACCTCATGAATATGCCAATATTTTCTCTAGTACCTAAGTTTATGATACGATTGAGCCAAAGAATCTGTCAACATGAATCGCTAGGATTCACCAAACCATCTATCTCTAGTATCGATAAGTAAAAAGCAAGTCTTTAAAACCTCTAGTCAGTTTACTTGAATGCGAGTCAGAGTAGATTGCGTTGTTGTAGAAATTGCCTCAATATATTGTGTGTGATTGGGTTGTGATATTGCTGTGATGGAGTCATTTAGCTATTTTTTATATCTTCTGCCTTTTTCATCGCCTCTCTGGCTTTTTCAACAAGGTCATCTAACGCCTGAGATCGAGAGGTATCGAAGGCACCCCGCCCCGTTTGTACCCCTTTGTCAAAAACATGTTCCGCATCGATGTAGTTCAGCAAAGCTTTTGTGGCCTCAAGCAGTCGCCGGTATTTTTCGTCCATCTCTCTCCCCTTTTCCAGATAGAGGTTTCAGTGTTCAGGTTTCAGTGTTCAGCTTTCTTGTTTCCCTCCCTGACACCTGCCTGGCCGCCGTCTTGTCCGGCGAAGCTTTTGCGAAGTCGGAAGCCCTGAGGGCGGTGGCAGGACACCTGAAACCTTAGGATTTGATGCCAGGTGAAGTTTATAAGATCATCTCTAGAACAGCAATAGTGAGATGTGCTAAGGTGTTACCCTAACGTTGCATACCCAAACCGGTAAAAATCGCTGCGCTCGCGTGATAGTCCCGCCTGTGGCGGGATGAGCGTGCTCGGACAGGGTCTCACGTACGGTCAAGTACTGTTCATCCTGTCATAGCCTGCGCGCGCTAACATTTGGCGCACTCTGATGCGTTTTTCCTCGGCGTGGGTATGTAACATTAGGGTATACTCATGAGGTTCCTCTTTCTTGAACCATTTTACGGTGGCTCGCATCGGAATTTTGCCGACGGTTGGGTCAGGCATTCCCGCCACAAGATCGATCTGGTCACCCTTCCAGCGCGGTTCTGGAAATGGCGGATGAGGGGAGCAGCACTCTACTTTGCCAGAAAGGTTAAAAACCCGTCCGGCTACGACGGTTTGATTGCATCTAGCCTGATGAGTCTTTCCGATCTCAAGGCGCTGTGGGGAGCGGATTGTCCCAATGCGCTGGTATATTTCCATGAAAACCAGCTCTCCTACCCATTACCCCCCGGTGAAACCATGGATTATCAGTTTGGCTTCACCGACATAACCACCTGTCTGGCGGCAGAGAGATTGCTCTTCAATTCGAAAATACATATGAATACCTTTTTCGAGTCTCTACCGGGATTCATTGGAATGATGCCGGAATACCAGCCGAGATGGGTTATTGACCGAATTCGGGCAAAAGCGTCGGTGCTGCATCCCGGGTGTAACTACCCTCCAGGTCCGGCCAATCTCAGGCCATGGGATTTTTCGATACCTCCGCTTATTATGTGGAACCATAGGTGGGAATTTGATAAAAGGCCCGAAATGTTCTTCGCCGCCCTTGATGGGGTTCTGTCTTTGGATCTTGAATTTCGGCTCGCACTTTTGGGAGAAAATTTTCAAGTGGTTCCCAAACCATTTCTGCGTGCCAGGGAAACGTACGGTGAGAGGATCGTTCAATATGGCTATGAGCCATCAAGACAGAAATATCTGGAATGGCTCAAAAGAGGCGTGGTTGTTGTGAGTACGGCAATTCAAGAAAATTTCGGCATCTCGGTGGTGGAAGCGATAAGGCACGGATGCTACCCTCTTTTGCCCAACAGCCTTTCATATCCCGAGCTTATTCCATCAGAGTATCAAGATGATTGTCTGTACCGCAGTCAGGAGGAATTGGTGGAAAAACTGAGCTTGCTAATAAGAAAACCAGAGAAATTTACAGAGAAGCGGGAAGATCTCGCATCTCACATGGAGAGATATTCCTGGGAGCTAGTTATAGATAAATACGATGAAGAAATCGAACAACTGGCAACAGTTCTGCCTGGGCAGTAAGCACTACGGCCTATTAGGCTGATTATCTTTAGGCGGACTCACCGGGCGGGCGGAAGATATGTGATACTCCTATCCCCCCAGGCCTAAAATATGCGTTTCAGTTCAACCCGGCGGTTCTGAGCCCGCCCTTCCTCCGTGTCATTGGATGATACCGGCTGGGTGGAACCATAACCCTTGGCTTCAAGCCGGTCAGGATCAATACCTTTGCTCAACAGATAATCCATCACTCTACTGGCGCGCCTCTCGGAGAGCCATAGATTGTATTCTGCGGTCCCTGTGCTGTCCGCATGTCCCTGTATTTCCACCTTGATGTTGGGATTATTTTGTAGAATGGTTACCACCTCATCTAAAAGTGGATAGGCCTCATCCTTTACATAAGAGCTGTTCGTATCGAATAGCATCGTCGCCTTGAGAGCCCAGCAGCCTACTTCGTTCACAGTGGCTCCCTTGGGAGTATGGGGACATTTGTCCAAGTAATCGGGTACACCGTCACCATCACCGTCGAGAGGACAGCCAGAGCTATCTACAGCGACCCCTGAAGGTGTATCAGGACACCGATCCAGGTCGTCGACCACGCCATCACCATCGCTGTCCAGCGGGCAACCCTTTGAGTCTACCTCAACCCCTCTCGGCGTACCGGGACATCTATCCATGTCGTCAATAACGCCATCGCCATCACTGTCCAAAGTAACTTCAACACGGTAAAAGACGTCTTCGACAAAACGATTTAGAGCTGCCTCATTTGCAGACAATTCACTTGCCTCAACGGAGACGCCATCGCTTGCTGTGATGATTTGTTCCAGTATAGCTCTCCCGTCCTTCTTATCGGCCAAAGAGATTGAGCTGAAAGATATGTTCGGATGATCGGCTGTCATTTTCGCTGCTGCTTTCAGTGGATCTATACCTGCATTTTCCTCGCCGTCGGACATAATAATGACTGCTGTCTTGCCTGGAGGCATATCTTTTATGACTTGGTTTAAATCTAAAATCCCTCTTCCTAAGGGGGTCCTGTTTCCAAAGATTTTCCCCTTCTCTGGTAGATTTTGAATTGCACTTGCAAAGGAAATACGATCGTATTTTTGGGGTCCTATAAGTGTTCTATTGGGTGGAAATACCTGTATGGCACCCAGATAGCCAAGTTCAGGAATACGATCGTTCATGCCAAGGAGTATGTCCTTGGCTTGTTTCGCTTTGGTTGAGACCCCACCCGATTGTTTAAGAAACATGGATCCCGAATGATCTACAAGGATAATAAAATTATCGATTTTGGGTATGAGCTTTTCCTCTGCGCGCACAAACCCTGCCATTGACATCGTTACCACCAGAGTCAAAAAAATCGAACCTATTTTTCTAATAGTTTTCCTCATGATCCCTTCCCATTGCTGTCTATTTGCGTGAGACTCATTAGGCAGAGAATGTGTAGACCATTGCCGGCTACTTCTCCAGTCTTACTTTCACCGACCGAGCGTGGGCTTCGAGACCCTCCAGTTCGGCCAAACGTATGATATCTGCCGCGTCTCTAATCAGGGCTTCTGAAGAATAGGAGATCACGCTAGTCTTCTTGGTGAAGTGATCCACGCTCAGGCCCGAGGCAAAACGGGCTGTACCGGCCGTGGGTAAGACGTGACTGGGGCCGGCAAAATAATCTCCCACAGGTTCGGGAGAGTGGTGCCCAAGAAAAACAGCGCCGGCGTTTTGGATTTTTCCCAAAAGCTGGAACGGTTTTTCCACCAGCAATTCGAGATGTTCAGGAGCTATCTTATTTGCCAGGGCCAGAGCAGTGTCCAGATCGCGCACCAGGACAATACCTCCAAATGCGGCCAAGGATTCCTCAGCTACCTGTCGTCTGGGGAGTTCGGCCAACTGTTCCTCTAGAGCAGCAGCAGTGGCTTCAGCCAACTCTGCATCCGGAGTAAGCAGAAGTGCACTTGCCATGGGATCGTGCTCCGCCTGGCTCAGTAGATCAGCGGCTACATGCTGGGGATTAGCACTGGCGTCGGCGATGACAAGAATTTCGCTGGGCCCGGCTATCATATCGATCCCAACTTGACCAGCCAGTAGCTTTTTGGCCAGAGTAACGTAGATATTCCCTGGACCCACTATCAAGTCCACTGCGGGGATGGTTTCAGTGCCAAAAGCGAGAGCTGCTATGGCCCAAGCACTTCCCACCTTGAAAACCTCCCTAATCCCAAGCAGCTGTGCGGTCACAAGGAGATAAGGATTAATACTGCCGTCCTGACGAGGCGGCGTCACCACCTGCAGACAGGGAACTCCAGCAATGATCGCAGGAATGCTGTTCATGAGCAGAGAGGAGATGAGGGGGGTTTCCCCCGCCCGTCCACCTGGAATGTAAAGGCCCGCGGCCGACACCGGTCTGACCATCTGCCCCAAAATGGAGCCATCCTCACAAGGGAGAAACCAGGAGTGTTTCATCTGAGCCTCGTGGAAACGACTGATATTGTTCTTGGCTCTTTCGAGGAGTTCGGTAAAGTCAGTTTCGACCTCTTTGGCCGCCGCTGTCATTTCTGATTCACTAACCTTGAGCTCCGCTGATTTGATCTCAGCCGCATCGAACTGGCGGGTATAGCGTAACAGGGCCGAATCACCCTCGGCTTGCACCGCTTTGATGATTTCCACGACAGTATGCTCCACATCCGCTGAATAGGAAAGAGACCGGTTAACAATTCGGTCAATTCGGACTTCCGCCTCTTCAGTAGGATAGGTCAGAATATTCATAACTACCTCTTTTCTTCGTATGTTGTCAGATCTAGATGGTAGTGAGAACAGCCTCGGAAAACTAGGCACTAAGCACTCGGGAAAATAGAATGAATTAATACCTCATAGTACTTAGTGCTTACTGCTTAGTGCCTAGTTCCTAGTGGAGCCTACTTGCTTTCAGCTGTCTAACCGTCCGTTCTAAAAGTGCACCCAGTTATTTACTTATCCCTTGCTACGGCGAAGGCGTTGGGAAAACCTTTTTCCTGCAAACTTACGGCGCCGGCTTCGGCCTGATCTAAGCGGGAATAACGTCCCACCCTCACCCGGTAAAATCTTTGATCGCCACGGTCAAAGATTTGAACAGTTGTGTTGCGGTACCTGCGACTTAAGGAGGCATGTAACCGCATGGCATTTTCCCGTTCTGCAAAAGCGCCAACCTGAATGGTAAAGTCTCCCAACTGATAGCTAGGAGGTTTCACGTATTCGCGCACCCATTTTCCGGCTTTGCGCTTCTTTCGGGCATAGCCCAAGGCCTCTACTTTAACCGGCACCACACCATCTTCCGCCATTACCAGTTCATTGGCCGCGGTAAGTGTAAGATCGATGATCCGACCTCTTACAAAAGGACCCCGGTCATTTACACGAACCACAGTTTTTCTGCCGTTTCTCAAATTGGTCACCCGCACATACGTATTGAAAGGAAGGGTTTTATGGGCGGCGGTGCGGCCGTACATGTTGTAACGTTCTCCATTGGCGGTAAGGCGGCCATGGAACTTGCGCCCGTACCACGAAGCTAGGCCACGCTGGGCGAAGCCGGCCGAGGTGGAAAGTGGGTAGTAACGCTTGCCGTGCACTTCGTAAGGTGCACTTTTTTTCTGGCGTTTGTAATTGGTTGCGTTATACCCTGCACTCTGGGGTGGAGGGGTGCTGCCGCAGGCAACAAAGAGAAGAAGAAGCACGGAGAGGAGAAGCCAGAAGGCAGAGAATTCAAAACCAGTAAACTGTCTTAGACCACGACTAAATCCGAAATCCGAACACCGAAATTGTCCTTCGGACTCCCACCCTTCGGACGGGTTCCCGGTTTCGAAACAATTCTCAAATTTTCCAAATCCAAATGACCAAAACCGTGTAATTGAAAATTTGAATAGCAATGTTTTGAACATTGGAGAATTTGTATTTCGGATTTGTTTAGTGCTTCGTGCTTAGGATTTCGAGTTTGAGATCCGGCCTAAAACCTTTCGCTCTCACTAATAAGTGGCTGGGCCGAGCCCCATACTAAAACTCTGCCTCTTCTTCCAGTTTAGCCAATTCCTCGAATCTAATGTCGAGTCCGAGAACTCCTACGATGTCGTCTGCCGCATCGCGAATGGGTGCTGATACCGTTATGCACAAAGCCCCGGTATACATGGATTTGTAAAAGTCAGTAATGTGAGCCTTACCATCCCTTATGGGATTGATAAACCAGTCTCGATCAGAGAGGTCCTCCCCAACTTGCGCTTTCTCATACTTGGCACGATCTGAAATGTGAGTAATATTCCTGGTTGTTTTGATTCCCTCTCGGTCAGTGACATATATGTATTGGATAAAGGGATTGAGATCCAAAAGGCTCTGGAGCACTGGTTCTTGACGGGTGGGGTCCATTGACTTGATCTCATCGGATTCCACCACTTCCTCCACAAGGTGAGCTGCCAGCCCATGGGCCTGCTGTTTAAGCAAGTCAAACTCGCTGACAAAATATTCAGGGAGATACTGGCGGGCCCATTGCTCCATCTCTTTGCGCGAGATACTGGTAACCCGACCTCCGTCATATTCCTGCATGATCCTTTTGTGAATCTTGACAATACCGGGATGGCGTTTGTTAATGGCGTTATCTCCCTCTAGTCGGAGACGACTGTTGATCCAATAAGCCACACCGGCAATCCCGGTTTTGTCTGTAATAGTAATGCTCACCGGGCGCTTTAGAATTTTGCCTGTATTGAAAATGTTGTAGATCTCCTCATTTTTTATCAGACCATCGGCGTGAATACCGGCACTGGTAGCATTGAAGTCGCTTCCAACGAAGGGGTAGTTGTGGGGAATTTTATAGCCCAACTCCTGGGAAAAATAGTTGGCTATGTCAGTAATGGCGATGGTATCTATGCCGTTGTCGTGACCCATGAGGCTGATGTGTTCGATGATTAGTCCCTCTATTGGGGCGTTGCCAGTTCGTTCGCCAAAACCCAAAAGTGTGCCGTTTGCTGCAGAACAGCCATAGAGCCAGGCGGTAGTGGCATTAATCAGCACCTTGTGGAAATCATTGTGGCCATGCCACTCAAGAAGTTTTCCCGGCACCCCAGCATCGTCTATCATTGCCCTGACCAGCTTGGGAACAGACCGGGGCAAGGCGGCGCCTGGGTAGGTCACACCAAAGCCGAGAGTGTCACAAAGACGGATTTTGATATCTATGGCTGTCTCCTCCCTGAGTTTCATGAGTTCAATGGCAAAGGGCACGCAAAAACCGTAAATGTCAGAGCGCGTAATGTCTTCAAAATGGCAGCGCGGAATGATTCCTTTGTCCAGTGCAGCCCGAACAATTGCCAGATATTTCTCCATTACCTTGGCTCGGGTACTGTTGAGCTTATAGAAAATGTGGTAGTCGGAGACCGAGGTAAGGATTCCCGTCTCTTTGAGTCCCATCTCAAGAACCAAATCCAGATCTTGCTCAACTGCCCTAATCCAGGCAGTAATCTCAGGATATTGGTATCCCTTGGCCAAGCAGCGCTCAACAGATTCTCTATCACGATTGCTGTAAAGGAAAAACTCAGTCTGTCTGATCACACCGTTTGGGCCGCTGAGTCGATGCAATAGATCGAAAATGGTCTCTATTTGTTGAACCGTGTACGGTGGTCTGGCTTGTTGACCATCGCGAAAAGTGGTGTCCGTAATGAGCAACTCTTCAGCCGGGTCAATGGAGATGAGTTTGTGGTCGAAATCTATCCGGCTAATCTGCTCGTAGGGAAATACCTCCCTTTGGAGGTTTGGTTCGGGTAAATCTTGGAGTCGGTAAACCCAAAATTTACTGTGTTGATGTTCCAATACTTTTTTGTGTTTGTTCCACCGTGCCATGATTTCACCTGCGTGAAAAAAGTGTCTTGTCTAATATCTCCCCTCGATTCTAAAAAAGGAGGAAACCTGCGTGTGAAGCCGCATGTTAAGGGACATTTCTCCGAATTGTCAATGTTTTATTATAACCGTCCACTTAACAGCTGGCAGCAGGCGGCAAGAATAAACAGAAAAAGCTGCCCGCTACTAGCTGCATGCTGCTTGCTGAATTACCCTGGTAGATCAAGCTTGAGGGAAAGCTCCAAGAGTTGCTCCAAGCTGACACTCTCGGGGGCTTGAGTCATGGGGCAGCCGGCTTTCTGGGTTTTGGGAAAGGCGATGACGTCACGGATAGAGGTGGCGCCGCACATTAGCATGACCAGGCGGTCGAAACCAAGAGCGATGCCGCCATGAGGTGGCGCACCATATTGGAGGGCCTCCAACATGAAGCCAAATTTTTGCTGCGCCTCTTCCTCATCAATTCCCAGAACCTTGAATACTTGCCTCTGCAAATTATGGTGATGAATACGGATGCTGCCTCCGCCGATCTCATTGCCGTTTAGGACGAGATCGTAGGCCCGGCTGCGTGCCTGCTCTGGGTGGTCGGCGAGTAGGCCTATGTCCTCTTCCACCGGGGCTGTAAAGGGATGGTGAACAGCCAGGTAGCGCTTGGTGTCATGGTCGTATTCCAACAGCGGAAAACGGGTGATCCAAGTAAACTGGAATTGTTTGTTGTCCATCAAGGCGAGTCGGCGGCCGAAATGCGAGCGGAGAGTGTCCAAAGTAGGGTTTACCACCCGAGATTCGCCCGCAACAAAAAGAATGAGATCTCCTGGCTCAAGACCGGCAGTGTCGGCGAGAAGTTCCTTTTCGCCCGTACTGAGATTTTTGGCCACTGGCCCTTGCCAGTTAGTTTCCTGTACCTTGATCCAGGCGACACCCTGGGCACCGGTTTGTATGTCATAGTGGTTTACCAGGTTCTCCTTACCCTGCATCTTGTCCAGGTCACTCCGGGGCAATGTTGCCTGTCCTTTGAGATTCAGCGCCTTAACCATGCCGCCAGCTTTAATTAACTTGGCAAATACTTGAAAATTGCTGTCGGCAAAAACCGGTGTAACATCCACCAATTCCAGACCGAACCGGGTGTCAGGTTTATCAGTGCCATACCGTGCCAGTGCTTCGTCATAGGTTAGCCTGGGAAAGGGAAGTTGAACTTTCTGGCCAAGAACCTTTTCGAAGAGATGGCCGAGCAGTCCCTCGGTAAGCCGACAAATCTGGTCCTCGTCTACGAAAGCCATCTCGATGTCAATCTGAGTAAACTCTGGTTGACGATCGGCGCGAAGGTCTTCATCCCGATAACACTTGACGATCTGATAATAACGGTCGAAGCCAGCCATCATGAGTAGTTGTTTGAACAATTGTGGAGACTGGGGCAGGGCATAAAACTTACCGGGATTGACGCGACTCGGGACAAGATAGTCGCGAGCGCCCTCGGGAGTACTCCTGGTCAGTACCGGAGTTTCCACCTCTAAAAAACCGTTTTCATTGAGATAGTGACGCACGGCCTGAGCAGCGTTATGACGGGTTCGCAAATTCTGAAAAATGTTGGGGCGACGCAAGTCCAGGAAACGGTAGCGCAATCTCAAGTTCTCACCGGCGTCTACCTCTGGTTCCACTTGAAACGGGGGAGTGAGGGAGGTATTGAAAAGGCGATACTCATCCACGATAACCTCAATTTCCCCGGTTTTCAGTTTGGGATTAGTCATGCCTTCAGGACGAAAGCGCACTTCGCCGCGTACTCCTATGACATGCTCAGGCCGCAGGGCGTGGGCGCGTTGATGTGCCTCTGCATTTCGCTGGGGATCGAACACGACTTGAGTGATACCGGCCCGGTCACGAAGATCGATAAAGATGAGACCCCCGTGATCCCGACGCCTCTGAACCCAACCCATGAGAATAACCTCAGTGCCGGTGTGATCGGGACCAAGGGTGCAGCAGTCGTGGGTACGCTCCCAGTCACCAAGAGAGTCTAAAGTCATATGTTGCCTTCCAAGTCTAGTGCGGATTTAGTAAGGTTTGAGGCCTTGGATAAAATCCGAATATCGAAATAGCAGAAATTGAGGAATTTAGGGATTCAGGGATTTTGGAATTATAGGGCTAAGAGATTGCTATCTGCTTGGTTTTAGTGATTGCGAATTCCTCAATTCCCTAATTCCTCAATTCCTCAATTTGTTTCGAATTTCGTGCTTCGGATTTCAGATTTAAAGTTTATGTATTAACTACGCAGACCTATGTAACTTCTTGATCGCTTGAGTTTAAACGAGAAAGTAGTTGCTCAGAAATTCCTTCCAACGATATTTCCTCTTGGGTACCGGCTTCCATGTTACGCAGGGTTGCCACACCCTTGGCCAGTTCATCATCGCCAAGAATAAGTACATGTGTGGCTCCAAGCTTGTCAGCTCGCCGCATCTGAGCCTTGAGGCTCCTGGACTCATAGTCCATCTCCACAAAAATATTCCGGAGCCTGAGTTGCTGCGCAAGCTGAAACCCCCTCTTTTGGCATTCATTGCCCAGACAGGCTAAGAAAAGGCGGTTCGAGTCCTTTTCAATTTTAATTTTTTCATCCAAGAGCAGAATAAGCCGCTCCATGCCTATGGCGAAACCAGTGGCTGGCAGATTGGGGCCGCCGAGTGCTTCCATGAGGCCGTCATAACGGCCTCCTCCACCCACCGCATTTTGGGCGCCCAGATGTGGGGTGAGTGCCTCAAAGGTGGTCCTGTTATAATAGTCCAAACCACGGACCATGTGAGGATCGATTGTATAACCAATCCCAAGACTAGTCAGATGCTCCTTGACACCTTCAAAGTTGCTCAGACAATCATTGCACAGATAATCAAGCAGAACTGGGGCCTCGCGCACCAGTTGTTTGCAGGTCTCTACTTTGCAGTCAAAGATGCGCAGAGGATTGGTAAGTCTACGTCGTTGGCAATCTGAACAGAGTTTTTCGCTCACCCTGCCGAGGTATTCGGTCAGGGACTCTCGGAAAGGGTGGCGGCAGTCTGGGCAACCCATGGAATTAATGTGAAGCGTGACGTCAGGTATATTCAACTCTTCTAGGAACACTAGGAGCATGTAAATAACCTCGGCGTCAACCATGGGGTCATCCATGGCAAAAACTTCCGCGTTGATCTGGTGAAACTGACGGTAACGGCCCTTTTGCGGGCGTTCATGACGGAACATGGGCCCAATCGTATAGAATTTTCGCATGGTGGGGTTTAGGTGCAGTCTATGCTGAATGAAGGCCCGAACCACTGATGCGGTAGCCTCAGGTCTGAGGGTAAGAAGCTGGCCATTGCGGTCAGGAAAGGTATACATTTCCTTTTCCACAATGTCGGTGCTCTCCCCTATGCTGCGGGCAAAAAGCTCGGTTTTCTCAAGGAGTGGAATCCGTATTTCCTGGAAGCCAAAGTTGGAGAAAATTCTTCTGGCCACAGACTCCACCCACTGCCACTTTCCGACATCATCGGGCAAAATGTCATTTATACCTTTAATCCCAGTTATTGGCATGGTCCGAAATCAACTCCACAATCAAAGGGTAAACACATTTTGATACTGAATCGATTCTTCAAAGTCAAGGAAAAATCCAAATAGCAATGACTAAGGTTTCAGTGTTCATTGTTCAGGTTTCAGCACTTATTTTTTTTGTGACACCTGACACCTGAAACATGACACCCGAAACCTAAAATCCTGAGATTAGCATTGCGTAAAGTACCCTATTGAGATAAGCTCTAGGTACAAGCCTCTGTACTTCATTCCTGCCAGGAGCTGGATCCTGCCGGTGTTAATATCTACCTAAAGTTTTTTAATAAGGAGTACAACCATGGCAGCAGCTTTTAACTCTGACTCAGATGAAAGAGAGAGACCTAGCTGGCGTGAAATCGACCGCAAGCGAGACAGAAGCCGTCATGTAAGCCGGGACGAGTCCAGCAGGCAAGAGAAATCTCTTCGTTCCACTTGGGCGAAAGAACAGTATTTGAAAGAAGTGGACAAGCTCTTCCAGGGTGAAAAGGGTGGCAAAGAGCATAAGAAGGCACTAAATGCCATCCACAGCCACTACGGCACGAGCAAGTTTGCCGCTTCAGTAAAGAAGTATCTGAAAACGTACGGTCTCCCCGAGGATTGGAGCACCTTGATGCTGCTCCTGGATTATAAAGATGTCGAGGTGGTGGTGCAGGTGATTGAGGCTCTGAAAACGCTGGCGGTTGAAAGGTCGCTTGTGGAGAGAGAAGGGTTCAAGAACAAGTTGGAAATCCTTTCCATCACTGGTTCTAGCTCGCAGGTTACCTCCTTGGCCGAAAGGGTTTTGGCGGAACTATAGAAAGCTAGTCAGACATAGATGGCGACTGGCATGCCTCCAGACAATCCAGAATCAAAAACAATTTAGGGATTACGGAATTTAGGGATCTAGGAATTTAAAAAGCGAACCTCCTTTCCAGGCCAACTATAGAAGCTGGAATCCTTAATTCCGCAATTCCTAAATTCTGCTGTTTGCTACGTCCTTCGGATTTCGAATCTTAGACGGACCCTCTTCAGCCGTGACGGGCTTTTGTTGCGGCGCTAAGAACCTCATTGTCTCAGGAAGAACTCTATGACCTCACCAAAGGGTATACTTTACCTTATCGACGGTAGTTCCTACATATACCGGGCATTTTATGCGGTTCGGCATCTGAGCACCTCCACAGGCATACCAACCAACGCAGTCTATGGTTTCATCGGCATGCTCAATCGGGTCCTCAAGGCAAAGAGTCCTGAATATATTGCCATCGCCCTGGACGCACCCGGCCCCACCTTTCGCCACGACCTCAGCCCGGACTATAAGGCTAATCGGCCCCAAATGCCCGAAGACCTCTCGGTACAGATGCCCTATATCAAAAGGCTGATTAATGGCTATCGTATCCCCTGTCTGGAGATTCCTGGATATGAAGCAGACGACATCATTGGGACTCTGGCAACCTGGGCAAGCGCGGAGGGGATGGACGTAGTTATCATCTCGGGTGATAAAGACTTGCTTCAGCTGGTAAGTCCCAGGGTGCACATGTGGGACACTATGAAAGATGAGGTTATGGGACCTGAGGAAGTTGAGGAACGTTTCGGCGTCTCAGCCTCGCAACTAGTGGAGATAATGGGATTGGCTGGAGACAGTAGTGATAATATACCAGGGGTACCCGGAATCGGCCCCAAGACTGCAGTCCGTTTGATTAAGGAGTTTGGCAGCGTTGAAAGGCTTCTGGCCAATCTGGAAAAGATTTCCAGGAAGAAGGAGCGCGAGAAGCTGGAGACTTATTCGGAGCAGGCCAAACTATCACACCAGCTTGCTACCATACATTGCGAGGTGCCGCTGGTTAAAGACTGGCAACACCTTGAGCTGGGCGCACCGGATCGAGACACACTGATCAGCCTGTACCAGGAGCTGGAGTTCAAGAAATTCCTCCAGGAACTGGAAGTAAAAGAAGACGTCATCGAGCCTGCCGCAATCAAACGTAATTATGATCTCATTACCTCATTTGACGGCCTTGAGCAGGTCATTTCAAAAATATACAAGGCCAAACAGGTTGCCATCAGTATACTCACAGCCGATGATGATCCTTTGGGGTCCGAGCTTGTGGGCATGGCTTTGGCTTGGGCGGAGGAATCTGCATGTTATTTACCCTTTGGGGACGATCATGATTCCGGTACCATCTGGTTGGATCGCGCCAAGTTGCTGAAAATTCTGGCACCGGTCCTAAGTGACTCTAGTGTTGCCAAAATCGCGCATCACAGCAAGTTAGCTTGGATTGCCTTGAAAAGGGTTGGCATTGAACTCGCAGGCATGCAGTTCGATCCCATGCTTGGGGCATATGTCTTGGACCCAAGCAAAAGGGTGCAAAATCTGGACGCTTTAGCTAAAGAGCATCTCAATCTGACGTTGCTTTCGCTCGAAGAGCTGGTGGGAACCGGCAGAAATCAGCACAGTATAACAAGTGTACCAATGGAGCGGGTTTTGGTCTACGCAGGAGACCAGGCGGCCTTTTCCTTGCGACTTGCCAAAGTTCTCGATGCAGAGGTGGAGGCCGCCAACCAAGCTTCGCTGTTCCATGACATCGAACTTCCCCTCGTGCGGGTATTAGCGCGAATGGAAATGAAAGGGGTGCGGGTGGATTTGGATCGGCTGGGGCGGCTTGCTGAAGACTTCAGCAAGCGCTTGGAGGTGAGTGCCGAAAAAATTTACGAGATGGCGGGGGAACGCTTCAATATCAACTCACCGCAGCAGTTGGCAGAAATTCTCTTTGATAAGCTAGGATTGCCTGTGGGTAAAAAGACCAAAACTGGTTATTCCACCTCCATGGACGTGCTATCGAGGCTAGCCACATACCATCCTCTGCCTGATGAGGTGCTCAACTATCGAAGTCTCACAAAACTGAAAAATACATATGTGGAAGCTTTGCCCCGTATGGTAAAGGCGAACAGCGGTCGAATACACACCTCCTACAACCAGACAATTACCGCTACAGGCAGATTGAGCTCCAGCGAGCCGAATCTGCAAAACATCCCCATACGCAGCGAGGAGGGCAGAAAGATCCGTCGCGCCTTTGTGGCCGAACCTGGTTGCGTCCTCATTTCAGCAGACTATTCCCAGATCGAACTGAGGATCCTGGCGCATTACTCTGAAGACGAGGCACTAATAGATGCATTTCATAGCGGGGAAGATATCCACCTCCGCACCGCGGCTGAAATCTTTGGGCTCACTCCAGATGAGATCACTATGGAGATGCGACGTCAGGCCAAGACCATTAACTTTGGTATCATTTATGGCATGAGTCCCTTCAGACTCGCAAGAGATCTGGATATACCTCAAGCAGCAGCGCGAGAGATCATAGATCGCTATTTTGAACGCTACCAGGGAGTGCGTTCGTATGTAAAAAACATTCCAGAGGTGGCCCGCAAGCAGGGGTTCGTCACCACCATCTTTAACCGCAAGAGATTTCTGCCCGACCTGAACAGCCGCAATCGCAACATTAGGAGTTTTGCTGAGCGCACGGCCATAAATACACCGATTCAGGGCAGCGCTGCCGACATAATTAAACTTGCGATGATTCAAATCGACCAGGAGCTGGAGCGAGAATCGGCGCCGGCCCAGATGATCATGCAGGTCCATGACGAACTGGTTTTAGAAGCTGAGGCCAGTGTTGCAGAAGAGATCGCCAGCGTAGTGAAACAAAAGATGGAGTCGGTCGCATCTCTTGTCGTTCCCCTGGTAGTGGAGGTTGGTTATGGTGCCAACTGGGATGAAGTGCACTAGAAAGAGATGTGGGATGTGGGATACAATAAAGTAGCCAACAATGGTAAATTTCACATGTAGATTTACTTCAGCGACATTGACAATGGGGGCATCAGCCGATAGACTAACAGATAAGCCCACCAGTGGTGGGCACAGAAGCTGCGTCCATGGAGTGCCGCGCCGCAAGTGAAAAGACGGCTAAGCGCGCAATGGCGCGCCCCATGAGGCGTCGCCGATTTCAGATACTTTCTGGAAGGCGAGCGACCCCGGTCATAATGAGAGCCCCCGCCCTCTCGTGTGACCGTATGGTGGTGGGGTAGTGCTCAGGATCCACCCGCAGAACTGGGCGCAAGAGTCTTGCGGGTTAGGCCCGGCCAGATACAAAATACCAGGCGAACTGGCGGGCGACAGCAAGTCTGGTAAGTTGGACGGTATCAGTTTCTGTGCCTGCCATTGGCGGGCTTTATATAAAAAACCACCCGATAATGGGTGGTAATTGCAATCCACTTCGCTCAGCTTCTCACGCGGTCGCTCTACCGCATCAGTCCACTCGCCCAACCTCAGCACCAGAGTTCAAGAGTACTATTATTTTTTCTTCTTTTCTTCCTCTTTGGTTTTCTCGAGCTCAGATTTGAGCTGTTCTACTTCAGCCCTATATTTCTCGGCCTCTTCCTTGTACTTGGGGGCTTCATCGGTGTCCATGGTTGATGGAAACGCTTCCTCCTTCTTGCTGAAATAAGGAAGCTTGTCTCTAACCTCATCAAAGCCCAGGTAGGCGGCAATTAAACCACCAAATAACAGCATGATAGGCAGCACCCCTGCCACTACCTGCAGGAATGGCACCCACCAGATGAGCAAGAGTATGACCCCCAGTACCGCTGCAACTATTCCACCGACAAAGACCGCCATGCCAGTTCCTCCTTGTTAGTGATAGAACATAATTGACCACTCAGGGAAAGGAATCCTTAGGATCCGCTTTTACCAAACCAACGGCAAAAACTAGTCTCGTATACCATGAGCCCCAGGGGATTGCAAGATAATTTTACTTGCGTCTTGGAACCACAGATAACCTGGACTAATATATGTTGTCCAATAATGGATGTAATGGACTCAAGGAGGGATTTCGCACGATGTGACGGAATAAATGTTTCCCAAAAAAGATCTTTACAAGTACAGCTTTTCTCTATACAATCAGTCAGTTTCCAGCTCAGGTTCCGCTGTCAAGTGGATCAGACATTCGGTTAAGCCGTCGGTTGTCTAAAATAAGAATTTAAACCCACAGACCAAAGGTGTTGCTTATGGCTAGACCATCAAAAAAAGGCGCAAAGTCTGCGACGGAAGTTGCAGCAGAGGCAAAGAGAAAGAAGGACATCCTGGATAGGGTAGCGGAGTCCAACCTACCCACAAAGACGATTCTTAAAGAGTTGGGCATATCTAGATCCACTTATTACAGTTGGCTTAAACGTTACGAAGAAGAGGGGGAGGAGGGGCTGTTGGACAGTCGTTCATTATCCACGCCCGAGGATGAAGAGGCTCCCCTTGTTGAAGATGTCGAACCTCGGCCCACTGAAGAGGCGTTAGCGGATGAGGTTGTGGAAGAAAAACCACCGGAACCCACACCTCCAACACCGGAGCCATCCCTAGTAGAGCCGGAAGAACCCGTTGTCGCAGAAGTGAAGGACGAGCCCGAAGAAAAAGAAGAAGTGGTTATACCCAAGGAAACGGTTACATTCGGTGGCGGTGAGAAAAGGCGAGGTATGGGTGCTTACGCCCTTATCGCAATAATTCTGCTGGTAGTAGGGCTGGTGTTTACTATCAGTCTGAGTAACTATAACACCTATCAATTGCGAGAAGGCAGCAATACCCTCACCCTCTGGAAAGGGAAATTCTCGCCGCGAGGATTTGTTCAGGTGGAATCCTTCGAGCCGATAGACGTGGGTGATGCCGACGTCAGTGCTCTCACGAGCAGGACCTATACCGGCGAAGATGCGGTTTCTAAAGCTATCTATGCTTTCTATATGGACCAGATCACCGCGGAGTTGGACAAGGGCAATAGGGCTGATAACGGGAAGGTTAGTCGTTTACTGGCAAAAGCGGAAAATATTGTAGGTGGTGATGTAGAAGGAGACAGAAGCCTGGCTAACATTAACTTTCAGCTGGCGGAAAAACGGGTTGCCATTGCAGAGATGGAGTTGCAAAAAGCTTACGAAAAGGCGCTGCCGGCGTATCAGCAGGCTGCGAGCATGGGATTAGCGGATGAAGCTATGCTGGAGGACAAGATATTGGCTATGCAAGAGGCTTTAGGCCTTGTACCGGAGCAAGAACCTGAAGCAGCAGCTGAAGCGGCTGAGACTGTTGCTGCGCCAGAACAACCAGCGGAAGAGGAAAAGGGTGCTCTAGTCCAGGAAGTGGTAGTGGAAGAAGCCGAGACCGGTGTGACTCCTCAAGAAGAAGTTGAAGAAGTTGAAAGCGCTGCAGCGGAGACAGAGACAGAAAGAGAGACAGTGTCAGAGACAGAGACGGCTTCTGAGTCGATTGAGTCAGAAGAAAATAAACCCACTGGTTTTCTTGAGTGGCTGAGGTCAAAAAATCAGAAGTGAATCAGGGAAAAATTCGCACATCTGGTTACTTCTGGTTAGTCGTTCGACAAAAAATCACTAAAACTCTTGCTGGATTGAATTCGGATTTCGAGACAATCCATTCGTCGAAGGCAGGGGATAAAGAGTAGCAGAAGCAAGTTTTCGCGGATAACTTCTGTCCAATATAGTCCACTTCTTTTGTAAAAATAAACACCAGAATTGTACTGGATCATGGGGCGCTGTCTGGAGTCACAATTCAGGCAGGCGCCCTTTTTGATTTTTGATTTTAGATTGTAGATTTCAGATTGCGGATTGTAGATGTCAATCGGGAACCTAAATCTGAAATCCGCAATATTGAAAGGGTTAATTTTTTCGGATATTTTGGAGGGAAATTTTTGGGGAGAATATTTGTATAGGGCGAGTGCACATGATAGACGATTATCTCTGCACAGTTGAGAGACCTGGCCGCTATCTAGGAAATGAAGTCAACCTGCCCCGTAAGGATTGGGCCGGCTGCCAGGTGCGCATAGTGCTTGCGTTCCCGGACGTCTATGAAGTTGGGATGTCACACCTTGGAATACTGCTCCTGTATGACATTCTCAACCAACAAGATTGGATAGGGGCTGAGCGGGTTTTTGCTGTTTGGCCGGATCTGGAAGCGAGATTGCGCGCGCGGGGAAGACCGCTGGTTAGCCTGGAATCGGGGACCCCTCTGGCCTTCTTTGATGTTGTGGGCTTCAGTCTCCAATATGAATTGAGCTATACCAATATACTGACCATGTTGGAATTGGGCGGCATACCGGTCCGAAGAGCGGACCGAGGGCAAGAGTTGCCGTTGGTAATCGGTGGGGGACCGAATGCATTCAACCCGGAGCCGGTAGCCCCTTTTTTTGATGCGTTGGTCCTCGGGGATGGCGAGGAGGTGATCCTTGAAATCGCACACATTGTAAGAGAGTGGAAAACGCAAAGGGCAGAGCGGCACGATGTCCTCAAAGCGCTATCGAAACTCGAGGGAGTCTATGTGCCTGAGTTCTTTGTGCCAAGATACAAAAGTCAGGGGCAGATTGCTGAAATTACGCCTCGGTATCCAGAGCAGACCCTGGTGCGAAAGCGTATTCTCAGTAGTCTTGATCTGAGTTGTCCGCCCGCAAACCCATTGGTGCCGTGTGCCCGCGTCATCCACGATAGGCTGAGTCTGGAATTGACACGGGGGTGCACCCGAGGGTGTCGTTTCTGCCAGGCAGGAATGATCTACAGGCCAGTTCGTGAACGGTCCCCACAGGAGACGTTGAAATTTGCCGAGGAGGGGTTGTCCAGCACCGGCTATGGGGAACTATCTCTTCTGGCGCTAAGCATCGGTGACTATGGTTGTATTCAGGGACTGCTCCAGGCCTTGATGGCATGCCATTCCAACGGTCAGATAGCTATTTCTTTGCCGAGTCTTCGGGTGGGCACGCTCGATGAAACCATGATTGAAACAATTAGCCGGGTACGTAAAACGGGATTCACTTTGGCCCCGGAAGCAGGCAGTGAGCGCCTACGTCGCGTGATCAACAAAGGGATTACCGAAAACGATCTACTGGAGACTGTGCGAACAATCTATGCTGCAGGTTGGCCCCTGATTAAACTCTACTTCATGATGGGATTGCCCACAGAAAGGTTTGAAGACCTTGAAGCGTTAGTAGCACTCGCCCATAAGGTCTGGCGGGAGGCAGCCAGTCATAAACCCCCTCGTCGGCTGCATGTCAGCGTTTCAACCTTTGTCCCGAAGCCGCACACTCCCTTCCAGTGGGCCGGTCAGCTAACGCTTGCTGAGATAGAGAGAAATCTTGCCTTTTTCAAGCAACAGCTGCGTAAAAAAGGACTGAAGTTCAAGTGGCACCAACCTTGGCAAAGTCTACTGGAAGGCGTCTTCTCAAGAGGTGACCGGCGTTTGGCAGAAGTGCTTTTGCGGGCTTATCAACTTGGTTGTCGCTTTGACGGCTGGAGCGAACAATTGCGGCCGGATCTCTGGCAGCAAGCTTTTGCTGAAGCGGGGTTAGATCCTGCTTTTTATGGCGAGCGTTCCCGGAATTTTGAGGAAATTCTCCCTTGGTCTCACTTGGATTGCGGCGTAAGCAAGGAGTACCTCTGGGGGGAATATGAGAGAGCATTGGCTGAAGTTGCCACCGCAGATTGCCGCACCCAGGGATGTAACAACTGCTGCGTTTGCGATCACGAAAAGGTGGAGATGCGGCTGCACCATGGCATGGAAGTTGAATCGGTTAAGAGCGCCCTGGTGGAAGGTGAGGAGGATGGTTTGCACCGCTATAGGCTGGTATTCGCCAAGATGAACAGCGGTCGTTTTCTCAGCCACCTGGAGATGGCGACCGTCTTACGGCGGGCCATGCGGCGGGCTAAGCTACCACTGGCCTACAGCCAAGGATACAACCCCACACCTCGCATCTCTTTTGAAGCTGCTTTGCCCCTCGGCCTAGAGAGTCGGGTGGAGGAGATGGAGGTCATACTGCGACAACCAGTGGAGGTGTCAGAATTGCGCAGGCGACTCAACCATGAGCTGCCAGCTGGATTGGAGATACTGGAGGTAAGAATACAGCAGCACCCTGCTCGACAAGAAGCTTGCAGAGTGGTAACCTACGAAGCCACCCTTCCAAGGGGATCTTGGCCCTCGGAGGGATTTCGCCGTTTTAAGGAAGGGCTGCTATCGCCCCTGAGGCAGAAATCCAAACGGGGTGAGATTGTTGTTGCCCTTGAGGAGCGGATACTAAAACTGGAAGCTTTGGATGCTAGCCGGATTCGATTGTCCCTGACGCAGGGCGGAAATGGTAACATCCGGGTGAGGGATCTGCTGGTACATATATTCGACCTATCCCGAGAGGTGATTTTGGAGACCCGCATCGTAAAGATTTCTTCAGAGTCAATGGAAGGATGATATCGTGTCCACTGATTTGATCATAAATGTGACGCATTATGAGACGCGAGTGGCGCTTATAGAAAACGGAACAGTGTCTGAGCTCTATATCGAACGTTCTGGCGAGCGGAGTATTGCCGGCAATATCTACAAAGGGCGGGTGGTGCGCGTCCTGCCAGGTATGCAGGCGGCCTTCGTGGATATTGGTTTGGACAAGGCAGCATTTCTTTATGTAAGCGATGTATACGACAATCTTGACGAAATAGAAAAGATGATGGTCAACAATGAGCAACCGGAAGGAGAAGAGGAACTTCGGCAGGAACCGGTCGAGATAATGTGGCCAGAGGAGGCCCATATAGAGGATCGGCTTCAGGAAGGGCAGGAGGTCATGGTTCAGGTGGCCAAAGAGCCGTTGGGCAGCAAAGGAGCGCGTATTACCTCGCACATCTCAATCCCGGGGCGTCACCTGGTGCTCATGCCCACAATGGACCATGTGGGGATCTCCCGCCGCATAGAGGATGAGAACGAGCGGTTCCGGTTACGCGAGCTGCTGCTGCAGATAAAGCCCGGCAAGTATGGCTTCATTGCCCGCACTGCTGCCGAGGGTGCGGAAAGTGACAAAATCAAGGCGGAAATGGATTTCATGCTGAGGCTCTGGCAAACCATCCAAAAGAACAGCGAGCACTCTCAAGTGCCCAGTGTTCTCTACCAAGAACTGGATATTATTCTGAGGGCTGTTCGGGATCTATTTACCCAAGAGGTAGATAAACTGATCATTGATTCCAAGGAGGAATATGAAAAGATTCTAAAGTTCGTAGAGACATTCTTGCCAAGTTTAAAAGCAAGTGTGAAGCTTTATGAGGGTTCTGAGCCCGTTTGCGATGCTTACGGAATAGAGATGGAGCTCCAGAGAGCTTTGGGAAAGAAAGTGTGGTTGAAATCTGGCGGCTACATCGTCATAGAGATGACCGAAGCACTTACTGCCATTGATGTGAACACGGGACGCTATGTGGGCAAACGCAATCTGGAGGAGACCATTCTAAAGACAAACCTCGAGGCGGTGAAAGAGATCGCCTATCAGTTGCGCTTACGCAACATAGGTGGAATCATCATCATAGACTTTATTGATATGGAAAAGCAATCCAATCGGGAAAAAGTATTCAATATACTTAGCGAAGCTCTCAGGAAAGATAAAAGTAAAACCAACATCTTGAAGATGTCAGAGCTTGGCCTCATTGAGATGACCCGGAAGCGTACCAAGGAGAGCATTAACCGTGGACTGCGGGAACCGTGTTTTTACTGTGATGGGGAGGGATATCTTAAGTCCAAAGTAACTATGTGTTACGAGATTTTTAGAGATATAGAGCGAGATCATGAAGCGCTTTTCGGGCGCAGTGTTATGGTTACTGCGCACCCGGAGGTGGCGCATCTCCTCTATGATGAGGAGCGTCACCGACTGGAAATCCTGGAGAAGAACTTGCAAGCGCGAATCACCGTTAAAGCAGACCAGAATCACCACCTAGAGCAATATGATATATACGCAATCTCTTAGAGATGACCGCCTTTACTCAGGGTTGGGATGGAGATTTTGTAATTCAACCACAAAAATTTATCGATAAATCTCCAATCTGCAATGTTAAATCTGAAATCGTTATTGCTTGACAAGAATTATTCTTTCAAGTATGCTAGTTATTTGTCTTTTTGGAGGATTCGTTGATGTACGCAGTGTTCAGATCCGGAGGAAAGCAATACAAGGCCAGTGCTGGTGATGTGCTACGCGTCGAGAAATTGGATGCCGAGGTTGGCGAGACCATCACACTGGACGATGTTCTCATGGTTAGCGACGGTGAAAGCATCCAGGCTGAACCGTCCGAATTGGCGAAAGCCAAGGTGACAGCTCGGGTAACCGCACACGGACGGGGTCGAAAGATCACAGTGTTCAAATACAGACGACGCAAGCGTTATCGCCGTAAACAGGGTCATCGCCAGCAGTACACAGAGCTGGCCATAGAGGGCATTGAAACTTAAAGAGTCGTAAAGGTATCTGGCTATGGCACACAAAAAAGCTGGAGGAAGCTCACGAAACGGTCGGGACAGCGCGGCTCAGAGGCGCGGTGTCAAACGCTTTGGTGGCCAGTTTGTCCGAGCGGGAAATATTCTGGTTCGGCAGGTGGGCACAAAGTTTCATCCAGGGCAGAACGTGGGAATGGGCAAAGACTACACCCTTTTTGCCAAAGTTGACGGTGTTGTCCGTTTTGAACGAAAAGGCAAGGCCCGGCAAAAGATTAGCGTCTATGCCCTTAGCTAGTCGCCCCTAAAGTTTTCTGGTGAATTGGCTAATAGAAACTTCAACCGCATTAGCAACAAAGCTCTGGAGGTTGCCCATCACCGCTGACCATGCGTTTTGTTGATGAGGTCAAAATCCACGTGCGGGCCGGCGATGGCGGCAATGGCTGCGTCAGCTTTCGGCGCGAGAAATACGTGCCTCGAGGCGGTCCGGATGGTGGAGATGGTGGCAAGGGCGGTGATGTGGTGCTCAAGGCCACTCGTGCCAAACAAACCCTCCTCGATTTCCACTTCCAACATCATTTCCAAGCGGGTCGCGGTGACCATGGCCGCGGTAAGCAGCAGACTGGCAAGAGTGGTGAGGATTGCACTCTAGTGGTGCCTGTCGGTACCCAGGTGAGAGATGCAGAGTCCGGCGAATTGCTTGGGGATCTCATCCAAGAAGATGATTGTCTTGTAGTTGCCGGGGGCGGAAGGGGCGGAAAAGGCAATATGCATTTCGCCACTTCAACTCGTCGCGCGCCCCGCTTTGCACAGGAGGGAAAACCAGGAGAAGAGCGGCACATTACCCTGGAGCTGAAACTCTTGGCTGATGTGGGGCTCATTGGTCTTCCTAACGCTGGCAAGTCTACCCTCATATCCCGAATCTCCGCGGCTCGGCCCAAGATCGCAAATTATCCTTTTACCACCCTCGTGCCCAATTTGGGAGTGGTGCGGTTGGAACAGGGCGAGTCCATGGTTGTGGCTGATATCCCTGGACTCATTGAAGGCGCGCACTTAGGGGCCGGCCTGGGTCACAAGTTTCTACGACATATTGAACGAACCTCAACCTTGATCCACATAGTCGATGTTTCCACCTGCGAAACTGGAACCGAAAATATTCTGGAAAACTACCATAAGTTGAATTATGAACTTGGCCAGTTCAGCGCTGAGCTTTTAGCCAAGCCGCAAATCGTGGTTTTGAACAAAATAGATCTGGTAACCGACAGGGTCGCACTGGATGAGCTGAAGGGGATCTTCCTCCAGCTGGAAGTTCAGGTGCACGCCATTTCCGCGCTAACCGGTGAGGGCACCCAAAAATTGATTTGGGAAACGGCCAAACAATTGGCCCGGGTGCGGAACGGTGAAATGGAAAGGTTGTCTAAATCTACAAAGGACACAAAGAACACAGAGAATGTTTCATGATACAATTAAATCTTGCTGTTGTTTCTGATCTATGTGGTTAGGTTTCGACCTATATTAGCTTTGCTAAGCCAACCTAGGGTGAAAAGAGCGGTGATGTCTCAAGAACGCAAGCAGGTGGTGGATGGAGCGCAGAGGGTTGTCATAAAGGTGGGTAGCTCTGTGCTTACCAGCGAGCGCGGCGTGGACCTGGGTATTATCAACCGGCTTTGCGACGAGATATCCATGCTGCGGGAGCAGGGTCGCCAGGTTGTGATTGTCTCCTCTGGAGCCATAGCTTCCGGGATTCGCAAAATTGGCCTTAGCGAAATACCTAAAACCATTCCTCAAAAACAGGCGGCTGCTGCCGTGGGACAAGGGAGCCTGATCCGCGCATATGAAGAGGCCTTCAGACACTATGATCTGAAGGTTGCACAAATCTTGCTCACCAGCGAGGATCTTACCAATCGTCGTCGATATCTAAATGCACGTCACACCCTACAGACCCTCCTGGATTGGGGGATCATCCCCGTGGTCAATGAAAATGACACTGTAGTGGTAGAGGAAATAAAGTTCGGAGACAATGATAATCTTTCAGCCCTTATCGCCCAGCTTACAGAAGCCGACCTGTTGATTGCGCTGACCGATATAGATGGTCTTTACGACTCTGATCCACGGGAGAGCCGGGATGCCAGCATCATTACAGTTATCCGACGCATTGATCGGGAGGTTGAGGGTTTTGCTGGAGACCGACCAGGAGTAAGCGGAACTGGTGGCATGGTCAGCAAGCTGCTGGCGGCCAAGAAAGTCACTTCCGCTGGCGTTCCCATGATCATCGCAAATGGAAGAAGCCGGTACATTCTCAAACAGATTTTCGACGGTGAGGAGGTGGGCACCCTGTTTGTCTCCGGTGAACGGCGGCTGTCCAGCAAGAAACAGTGGATTGCCCATACCCTGAAACCCCAGGGCGAGATACTTCTGGACGCAGGGGCCACAGCGGCGCTGAAGTTGCGTGGCAAAAGTCTTCTCTCCACAGGTATCATAGCTGTTAAGGGGAAGTTTGAAGATGGTGCCCCAGTGCGCTGCCTGGGCAATAATGAGGAAGAAATTGGTATAGGCCTGGTGAACTACTCCGCAGAGGAAATCGAAAAGATAAAGGGTGTCCGCAGCCATAAGATAGAGGAGATTCTCGGGTACAAACATTCAGATGAGGTTATTCACCGGGACAACTTCGTACTGAGCGAATCACCAGAGTCGGCAGGGGACTAGTGCTAGCGCCGTTGTCCAGCTGGCAGCAGACAGCCAGCAGCTGGCAGATTTATTGAATCTCATGGATAATCAGACTACTGTCAACTGCCCCGCTCGAAAGTCCCTAGTTCCTACTAGATAGACGGGGGATGGACATTGGGTATCGGAATTATGGGCGGAACGTTTAATCCGGTTCACCTGGGGCACTTGCGTGCGGCAGAAGAGGTGGCCGAATCCCTAAAATTGGCCCGAGTGATTTTCATGCCCGCCGCAAAGCCTCCGCACAAGAGCGAAGGTAAGATTGTTCCCTTTAATGATCGCTACCGCATGTTGGAGTTGGCGTTGGGAGGAAATCCACTGTTCGAATTGTCGGATCTGGAACACCGGCGGCCCGGCAAGTCCTACTCGGTGGAAACATTGACGCAACTGTCCAGCCAATTAGGTGAAGAGCTATACTTCGTGGTGGGATTGGATGCATTCTTGGAACTTCCAACCTGGAAAAGCTACAGAGAACTTTTTTCGCTTTGCCACTTTGTTGTTGTAGCCCGGCCAGGCTACTCCCCAACATCTCTGGATAAAATGCTGCAGACTCAGGTTTCCGACAAGTATTCTTCTGACTCCCAGGTGCAAGGATTCGTTCACCCATCCCTTTATACGGTCTATTACCGCGACGTGACTTTGTTGGATATTTCTTCATCGAGTATTCGAGATCTCTTGGCCAAAGGGTGTTCAGTTCGCTACCTGCTCCCTGAAAAGGTGGAGAATTATATTCACCAGCGGGGTCTTTACCGCAATAGTGAGGAAAGCATAAAATCTTGAAAAACAGGCGGGCAAAGCAAAGAAAACCCAAAAAGGCCAGGAAATTGCCGCCGTTGGAAAAGGCTCTGTTCTGCGCTCAGGTGGCGGCAGACCACAAGGCTGAGAGTCTTCTGGTATACCACGTTTCTGAAATTGCCAGTTTCGCAGACTATTTTGTTATTTGTTCCGGACGTTCCACCCGGCATGTGCAAGGTATTGCAGGGCACATTGAAGCTGCCCTTGGGCAACTGAAGATCAAGCCCATGGGGGTGGAAGGATTGACTGAAGGCCAATGGGTACTGCTGGATTATAATGATGTGATTGTACACATTTTTTACGAGCCCATGCGTGTTTTTTACGATTTGGAGGGACTTTGGTGGGAGGCGCGTCAGATAGAGTTCAAGGAGGGGCGATCGAGTCAAACCATCCGATCTAGACGAACGGAACCGGCGACCGGTCAAGGTTTGGATGAATAAAGGCTCTTTGCTATTCATTACGGTTCGGCTTATAATGCAGTGGAGTCAGATGTTTGGGCCGAGCGAAGATCTGAGAAAGGGAATGTCGTCGAGTTCAATGGGCCAATTTGGGAATATTTGATGAAATTCAGACAACTACGGATAATATTAGTTTTCCTATCAGCGTTTCTCATCGTGGTGGGGCCGTTTAACGGGCCGGTGCAGGCTGAGCTTTCCATCGAAGATGAACAAAAGATGGGGAAACAGTTCATCATAGCTGCCTTGCGTTATCTAAAGCTAGTAGAAGATCCAGAGGTGGCTGCCTATTTGAATCGCGTCGGACAGCGGGTAGTCAACCACCTTGAAGTCCATACCTTCAACTATAATTTCTACGTGGTTGACAGCGATCAACTCAACGCTTTTGCGGCGCCGGCAGGCTACGTTTTTATCAATCGTGGCCTGGTGCAAATCATGGATGACGAAGGTGAACTGGCTGCGATTCTGGCGCACGAGATCGCCCACGTGCAGTCCCGGCACATTTCCCAACGCATGGACAGGGCAAAAAAACTGAGCCTTGCCAGCATCGGAGGAATTCTGGCCTCAATTTTTCTTGGCGCTGCTGGGGCGGGTGATGCCGGTACGGCTGTACTTGCCGGCAGTATGGCGGGCAGCCAATCCATGCAGTTGCAATACAGTCGGATGGACGAGGAAGAAGCGGACCGCAAGGGACTTCTCTACCTGGAGGCAGCGGGCTACCAGGGGCAAGATTTTGTAACAGTGATGAAAAAAATGGGCCAGGATAGCTGGAAGACGGGTGGCCCCATACCAGGTTACCTTACCACCCACCCGGGAGTGCCGGAGCGAGTCAACTATCTTGCCAGCATTATGGAAACACGGCCGAATTCTTCCCGAAGAACTCGAATCCGGGTTGAGGACTCGGTGGCCTTCAAAATGGTACAGGCCAGGCTTTTTGGTGGTTATGAGGACCCCGAGGAGGCTGAGGTCACCTTACGCGCATGGCTGGCGAAACCGGAAACCAGGGTGATGGCCCACTACGGCTTGGGTATCGTCCACCGGAGACAGGGGAGAATGAAACAGTCAGTCGAGTCCTTTAGGACTGCGATCTCTGAGCGTCCGGACCTTCCGCCTATTCTGATAGAGCTGGGAGAGACTTACTTTCAGATGGGGGAGCTTGACAAGTCGATTTCGGTGTTGCAATCCGCCCTCATTTTGGATCCTAATCAACCGTATGCGCTGTATGTTTTAGGACTTTGCCTGCTGGAGCAGGGTAAGCCGATGGAAGCTAGTAAACACCTGGCCAAAGCGGCGCAGATTTATCCACGGTTGCCCGATATCCACTACCACCTGGGCATGGCTTACGGCCGGGCGAACCAGCTGGGCCAGTCCCATTATCAGTTAGGCCTTTACGAATTAAGCAAACGCAATGGTTCTCTGCCCCTTGCTCGCTTTCATTTTCAGGAGGCACTGCGGCACACCGAGAACCCAGAACTGGAAAAGGAAATCCGCTCATACCTTGAGAAACTCGACAAAAGGATACGCGCAGAACAGCAAGCGCAGCATAGAGGCCGCTGAAGTCTGAACCAGGAAGCAGAAATTTAGTGAAAAAATTACCTACCATTTAGAGATTATACCTTCCGAAATATAAATTTCTTTAACTTCAGGCCTACCAATCATCGAATGAAAACCGAACAAATATATATTCCAATCTCGGAGAGGGAGCAGATTTCCGCCATCGCAACGGCGCCACAGCGCTATCGCACTGGTGAGGGAGAAGGGGTCATCCTAGCGCACGGCGCCGGGAATGACATGAATCATCCTCTGCTGGTCGCCATATCTAATGGACTGGTCGAGGCGGGCTACCTCACCCTCCGGTTTAATTTTCTTTACCGGGAAAAGGGACGGAAGCGGCCGGACCGACAGGATGTTCTGAAGACCACTTGGCAATGTGCGTATGAGTTCTTGCGAGATCATCAGGCATACAGGCCAAAGAGGATTCTGGTTGCTGGAAAGTCCATGGGCGGCAGGGTGGCTTCCCAGATGGTTGCAGAAGGGCTCTTGCCCGTTGCTTGTCTGATTTTCCTTGGTTATCCGCTGCACCCGCCTGGTAAAAAGGATAATTTGCGGGATTCCCACTTCAGCCAGATTTCGATTCCCATGCTCTTTTTTGCGGGAACCCGGGATTCTCTCTGTGACTTGACGGTTCTCGAAAGTGTCCTGAAGCGCTTGTCTGCTGCCTGGCAGCTGGAGATTATTGAAGGTGGGGATCATTCATTCCGACTGCCCAAGTCAGTAGACCGAACACAAGATGAGGTATACCAGGAGATCCTGCAAAAGACGCTAGAATGGCTGGGTATAGCCGGGCACTAAGCACTAGGAACTGAGCACTAAGCACTAGGCAACACACCGGGAGGATAGCTAGAAGAGAAGTTCTTTGGGCTCTACTAGGTTGTCGTAGTGGGAAAACTGCATGGTGAATGTCGCCCTACCCTGACTGGCAGAGCGCAACGCAGTTGAATAGCCGAACATTTGTGAGAGGGCAACGGTGGCGTGGATGATCTTTACTGTTCTCTTGGTGTGAACGCCTTCTATCTTACCTTTTCGTATGTTGAGGTCGTTGATTACTTCGCCGGTGAATTCCTCAGGAACAATTATTTCCACCGCCATGATGGGCTCCAGCAACTGAGGCTGTGCCTTTCTACAACCTTCCTGAACAGCAGTAGATGCCGCGACTTTGAAGGCTAGCTCGCTAGCGGCCTGCTCTTTGAGTATACCTCCGATGACCGCCACCTCCACATCAACCATGGGATAACCCGCGATGACGCCACTTTCCAATGACTCCAGCACGCCCTCCTCCACTGAAGGAATGAAGGATTTGGGTATGGAGCCATCGCGAACCAGTTCGCGGAAAAGGTTCCCTTTACCTCGCCCCCTTGGTTCAAGGTGCAATTCAACTTGGGCGTAGTGAAGATCTCCAGCAATTTCCCGGTTGAAAGTGGACTTAGCTTCCACGGCAGTCGTGATAGTTTCACGATATACCACCTGCGGTTTACCCACATTTACCTGGACTGAATATTCCCTCAGCAACCGATTAACCAGAATATCTAGGTGGAGTTCTCCCATTCCGGAGATGATGGTCTGACCGGTGTCAGGGTCCTGATGAAAGCGAAAAGTGGGATCTTCCTCCGCCAGCTTCTCCAAGGACTGCAAGGTCTTTTCTTCATCGGCACGGGTGCGTGGCTCCATGGCAATTGAGATCACCGGCTCATAAAAATCGATATGTTCCAGGAGGATGGGGTGGCGGGGATCACAGACGGTGTCCCCAGTAGTGGTGAATTTAAGTCCCACCATGGCCACAATCTGACCGGCGACAGCTCGAGTGAGTCGCTCACGCTTGTTTGCATGCATCTGAAATATTCGGGCAACCTTCTCTCTCTGCGTTTTGTTGGCATTATAGAGTTGAGAGCCAGCTACCACCGAGCCTGAATATAGCCGGACATAGGTAAGCTTGCGGCCCTGATCCATTTGAATCTTGAAGGCAAGGCCGGCGAGAGGTTCTTCGTCACTACAAACGCGTTTCTCAGCCTCTCCGGTTTTCGGGTGACGGCCCACCGCAGCGGCAACGTCGTAAGGGCTGGGTAGGAAATCCACAATGGCATCCAACAGGAGCTGGATACCTTTGTTTTTCAAGGCACTGCCGCACAGCACTGGAACAACTTGTAAGTCAAGAGTGGCCTGACGTAGAGCTGGCAGTAGATGTTCTGGCGCAAGTAACTCATCGGCAAGGTATTTTTCCATGATCATGTCGTCGAGCTCTGCAAGCGATTCAAGAAGCTCCACTCGCGCCGCTTTGGCCTCGTCCATATATTCAGGGGGAATGGGACTGTAATCGTAGATAAGACCAAGGCTGGATTCGTCCCAAAGGACCGCTTGCATCCGGAGCAAATCGATGATGCCAGCAAAGTCTGCTTCGGCGCCCAGAGGTATTTGCAAAACCAGGGGTCGAGCCCCAAGCTTTTCTCGAATCTGATCCACCGCACCGGAGAAGTCAGCACCGAGCCGGTCCATTTTGTTGACGAAAGCGATTTTTGGAATGCGGTACTTGTCGGCTTGGTGCCACACTGTCTCAGATTGGGGTTCAACGCCTCCCACAGCACAGAAGACGCCAATGGCACCATCCAGAACCCGGAGAGAGCGTTCCACCTCAATGGTGAAATCCACATGACCGGGCGTGTCGATTAGGTGAATTTCATGATCCAGCCAGAGACAGGTGGTAACCGCTGAGGTAATAGTAATGCCTCGCTCCTGCTCCTGCTCCATCCAATCCATGACTGCCTCGCCGTCATGGACCTCCCCCATCTTGTGAGACTTTCCGGTGTAGTAGAGTATGCGCTCGGTGACCGTGGTCTTGCCGGCGTCGATGTGGGCAATGATGCCGATATTGCGCGTTCTCTGTAAGCGCTTGCGTTCGGACATGGCGATCCAACTACTCGAATGTTCTAACAATTTCTAGCAAAATGGGTATCTTCCATCGCCTACTTTATGCGAAGCCCATATCATAATGGAAGGCTGGAACACTGGAATAATGGGTGTCGAAACAGAAATAGATTAAGTCTTCGACTTCATAAATCCAACTTTCCAACATTCCATCATTCCAATACTTCATTGGAGCGATGCTTTTCTTCTCAGCCTCTCAGCGGACAATCAGGAGATTGGCCGTTTTGGCATAGCGGATGTCAAGGTGCCCACTCAGAGTTGACGCGGGCTTACCCTCAAGCAGCAACTGTACCCGTTCCACAGCATCAAGATTCATAACGAGTGAGTTCACAATGGCATACAAAGTAAGCCGTTCAGCGGTAACCCCTGCAGGATGTGCCTGGGAAATCGCTGCAGTGAAATCTAAGTAAGCAGTCCCATCATCGGTCACAAATAGATGTCGCAGTTGGGTGCCAGCAGGAATCGGAGAAACGAGTTGAGAGTTCTCAGGCCCCTTGAGGAGGGCCGCGATAATTGCCTCAACCGCAGAAGGGGTGTCGTTAACATCTAACCGTGTTTCTTCCGCCTGAAGATAGCGACCACTGCGATTGGCAAAATATAGATGCACCTTGAGGGTAGTGGTAGCTGCTTGCACTGGGATTGGCTCGCGCAGCGTGGGACGGGCGGAGATTGGCTCGGATGTGGGGGAAAGTAGCTTAGCTAGGGTTAGGGCCGCGACAAAACCTAATGCGATGGCGGCAAGGAGTAGCAGCCAGAGTCTGCGCCTCTTATTCGATCTTTTCGATAAACCCATGGCCGATTCACAAATCAACTCGGAAAGAGCATGGCGAGCAGTAAAGGGCGTCGCCATCAAGTAGTCTCTACCCTAAAGTTACCATAGTGACAAATGCGGGACGGTAACCATTGCTGAATAGCCAGCAATCCTATAGCAATAAAGGCTTAACGCTCGATATGGCGAGCAAAATTAACCATCAATGGAGCTCACCGAAGCCTTAAAGCGGACGGTAAGTAACGGGTTTTATCCGCTATTGACCCTTTCCTTGAGCTCTTTTCCCACCTTGAAGAAGGGTAGTTTCTTGTGCTTCACCTGGATAATCTCACCGGTCTTGGGGTTGCGCCCTTGATAACTATGGTACTCTTTCACCTTGAAACTCCCAAAACCGCGGATTTCGACTCGATCCCCCTTGGTCAGTACCTCCTCGATGCTGGCGAATACGGTTTTGACCGCCAACTCCGCCTCCTTAACAGTGATGCCTTCGGCTGCAGCAACTGCGGCGATCAACTCACGTCTGGTCATGCAGAATCCTCCTTGCAGTGAAAGGTCCAGAGAAATCAAGCTATCGGGGCAATGACCTCGATTCCCCCCATGTAAGATCGAAGCACGGGTGGGATTACCACGCTACCATCTTCTTGCTGCCAGTTTTCCAAGATGGCGACCAGAGTGCGGCCGACTGCGAGTCCGGAACCATTGAGAGTGTAAAGAAAACCGATTTTCTTCTTCCCGCTGGGACGATAGCGAATATTGGCACGCCTCGATTGGAAATCTTCGAAATTGCTGCAGGAGGAGATTTCCCGAAAGGCCTCCTGACCCGGGAGCCAAACCTCGATATCATATGTTTTCGCCGCGGAAAAGCCCAAATCTCCGGTGCATAGAGTAACCACCCGATATGGAAGTTGTAACTCTTGCAGAATCTCCTCGGCATCAAGCAGTAGACTTTCCAACTCATTGTAGGATTGGTCAGGGGTGGTGAATTTAACCAGCTCCACCTTGTTAAATTGATGCTGTCGGATGAGACCACGCGTGTCTTTGCCATAGGAACCAGCTTCTGAGCGAAAACATGGGGTGTAGGCGGTGAAGCAAAGTGGAAGATCATCTTCTTCCAGGATCTCGTTCTGGTAGATATTGGTCACCGGTACCTCTGCTGTGGGCACCAAGTAGTAGTCCCAGTCTTCCAGTTTAAACAGATCTTCCTTGAATTTGGGTAACTGGCCCGTTCCAGTCATGGCAAAGCTGTTTACCATAAAGGGCGGCAAAACCTCTTGGTAGCCGTGCTTGGTGATATGCAGATCAAGCATGTAGTTGATCAGGGCGCGCTCAAGCCGGGCACCCAAACCCCAATACAAGGTGAAACGAGCCCCCGTCATTTTGGCGGCGCGCTCAAAGTCGAGGATTCCAAGAGCCTCTCCCAGTTCCCAGTGGGACTTGGCGGGAAAAGAAAACTCGGTGATCTCTCCCCAACGTTTGACCACCGGGTTATCCTGTTCATCCTTGCCAACTGGAACGGATTCGTGAGGCACATTGGGAATCAACAAGAGGGATTGGTGGAGTTCATCTTCTATATTGCCGAGTTGCTGGTCCAGCTCTTTTATGCGCTGTGAGACCTCACGCATTCCGGCAATAGTTTCTGAAGCGTCTTCTCCGCTCTTTTTCATCTCGGCAATGCGGTCGGAGACCACTTTGCGTTCATGTTTGAGTGATTCAACCTCCTGGATTATTTCTCTGCGCTGTTGGTCTAAATCCAGGAGAGGTTGCAACTCAAGATCTGAGCCGCGCTGCTCCAGCATTCGCTGTACCAATTCCTGGTTTTCCCGAACAAACTTAATGTCCAGCATTGAGATCCTCTTTCATATTCTCCCTGAGGGGAGGAATCGGCCATATGATGCCGACATACTTCAGTACAATTTTCAGCTCGTCGGAAATAAGTCTCTGCATGGATCTTCATCCCTGAAAAAACATGGAACACTACCATGTCAACCTAGTTTTGTCAATAATATTTATTACTTCCGCAAATGATAAATGTGAGATGAACAAATCTGAGTCGGCCGGCGGCAAGTTTGGCAAGGGGGGCCTCACAATCTTGTGTTGCCAAGAATTTTAGAAAGCTCGATCAGATTGCTTTTCTGTCCCAGGGCTATGAGGGTGTCACCAATCTCAATTTGGGTATGGGACGCAGGATTATAGAGCATCTCACCACTCGCCTTTTTGATGGCGACCACAATCAAGTCGAACTGGCGGCGGATGCCAGAATCCACCAGGGTGACGTCATACAGCTTACTTGTTGGGCTGACCGGGATCTCTTCAATGGTAAATGCGATTTCGGGATCGGCCAAAGTAAAGTCAAAGAACTCCGTTACGGTGGGACGAAGCAAGGCCTGGGCCATTCTGAAACCGCCGATCTGGTGGGGCGAGACCACCACGTTGGCACCAGCATGAACAAGTTTCTTCTCTGATCCAATCCTTCCGGCACGGGCCAGGATATAGAGTTTGGGATTCAAACCTCTGGCGGTTATGGTGATATAGACATTATCCGCCTCGGAATCAAGGGCGGTTGCCAGTCCTTTGGCAGAACGAATACCAGCTTTGAGGAGACATTCCTCCTCAGTAGCGTCTCCGAGTATGTAGAGATGGCCGTCTTCTTCAACCTTGGTAGTTACGTAGCTCTCTTTATCGATAACAACTAAAGAGGTCGGCCTGGTCCTCTTAATTTCCTCACAGACAATCCGGCCCACCCGCCCATAGCCACAAATAATGTAGTGATCCTTGAGTGCTTTAATCTGACGTTCCAATCTTTTCCTCCCCATAACTTCTAGTAATTGTCCCTCCACTAAGGTTCGGGTAAGGCTACCAACCAGGTATCCCAACACACCCAAACCCGACACCAGAATGGTCATTGTGAGTATGCGCCCTTGATCGCTAACTGGCTTGACTTCACTGAAACCCACAGTCGAAATGGTAATGACCGTCATGTAGAGAGAATCTAGGAAATTCCACTGCTCTAAAATCATGTAACCGGCGGTACCCATGCTCAGAACTAAAATCAGCATGGTGGCAGCAAATATAAAGTTGCGGGTTTTGTTCATAATCCCCTTAATTGGCGCTCTTAAAGTTGCTACCAGGATCAGCCAACGTCAGCTACTCTTATGGGTCTCTTTGTCACGAGGGCTGGGATGCGATAATTTCAACACTGTAGTCACTAAGCTTGGTCAATTCGGGAAGATTGCCAAAGGGCACGGTAAAGGAAACCTCTCCTTGCGCAGCTATTACTCGTGCCCTTTCCTCTGTGGTGGGGCGGCGCTGAACCAGGACCAATAACGCTTGCAGGGGCATGCTCTGTAGTTGTTGGTCGGAAAGCTCATTGCCCGCATAGAAGTCCTGCTGTCGTGCAGTTCGGCCGTCTGTTGTGTAGAGCTTGGCACGAAGATGGATCCAGCGCTTAGCCTCGGGAAATTCGTTGCGTACCCGGCCTTGGATGACAAAAAGCTGGCCATCCTGCTGATTATCCACAAAATAACCGCTGGTTTCCACCAGTGTGAGTTGCTCAATACCTGTGGGCTTGAGGACGGGCTTCGGGCGCAGGGGCCAGGGCAGGTAAAGCCAGGCTGCGATGCCACCGAGAATCAGGAGAAGCGGAATGAACAGCAGAACGAGTGCCCTGCGAGGGGTTTTGCGAGTTACCGGTTGGCTTTCAAATTCCTGAGGAGCAGTTGCCAACTCCAATACATCGGGAGGTTCGGGCTTGGAAACCCGGAATACGTGTTGACAATTTGAACAGCGAACTTTGACCTCAGGACGATTGATGAGATCGGGATTCAGCTTGAATCTTTTACTACACTGTTCACACTGAACGATCATTTGCAAACCTCGTTAAGGCCTCTGATGCCGCAAGGAATGAAGCCTAAAGAATTAATTCATAAATTTCAGGTAAGTGCCGGTGAGCTTCATCGCAATCCAGCCCATACCCGACGACAAAGCCTTTATCCAGTTGCACTCCCACATAATCCAGTGGGATCGTTACTCTACGTCGTTCTGTCTTGTCCAAGAGGGTGCAAATTCTTAAGGAACGTGGCTTCTTGCCCGCCAGGTGTTCGCGCAAAAATGAAGTGGTGAGGCCGGAGTCAACAATGTCCTCGACAATCAGGACATCCCGACCTTGGAGATCCAACTCCACGTCGGTGGTGATCCTGATCTCACCAGTGGACTCAGTGCCCGCGCCATAACTTGCCACCCTGATGAAGTCTAATTCCACCGATATGGTGAGCCGGCGTACCAGGTCAGCAAGAAAGATGAAAGCACCCTTTAGAACTCCAACCAGTACGATTTCTTTCCCCTGGTAGTCTGCACAAATCTGACTTGCCAGCCGTTCAACTTGGCGGGCGATATCCTCAGCGGTGAAAAGGATACGCTTCTCAGTCTGATTCATAAGTGGCCCTATGAGGTGTCACATAACCGCTGCGTTATCTCGCACTTATAACTACCTAGATAAGAGGATCTTGTCAACTAAACTAGATACTGGATGCTGGATTCTTGATGCTGGATTCTAGATGCTGGTCACTCGATAAGGAACTTTGATAATACCGCTAATTCTTTTGAAATGAAGTATTTACTAAAACTTAAAAATAAAACCAATAAAGATTTACCATTATATCTCCAAAGATCGAGTATCCTGGGCCAATATCGAGTAACGAGAATCCAACATCCAGCATCCAGATAACGATATCTTTTCGCGTTGACACATCAAGGGCGAGTTGCTACCTTCAAATTTGTCAGTCAGCGGACTTGAACCACAACAATCACAAAGAACACAATTGGCGCAAACCGGCCCGCGAAAATGGCAGTGAAAGGTAAACGGTGAATCGTTGCAGAACAGATCCGCTTTCCGTTCACCTCTCACCATCAGATGATAGGCGATCAGTAAACCACAAACAGTGAGATCGCGCTGGAGCCATGAGCAAGGAAAAGTCCGTCAAGGCCAAGATTCTCGTAGTTGATGATGAGCTTGGAGCACGAGATGCCCTTCAGGTCATCCTTGAAGATGACTACGAAGTGGCTACTGCATCCAGCGGTCACGAGGCAATCGAATCCTGCAAAACTTCCAATTACGATCTTGTTTTCTTAGATGTTGCCATGCCCCAGCTAGATGGCATTGAAACTCTAAAAATACTGCGTACCTTGGACGAACCCATGGACGTGGTAATGATTTCAGCCTCCGACAAGGCTGAGAAGGCTGTACAATCAATCAAACTAGGTGCCTACGATTATATCACTAAACCCTTTGAGCCAGACGATATTCTTTCAGCTGTGGATCGAGTTCTGGAGAAGCAGACGCTGCAAAGGGAAGTTCGTTACCTGCGCTCAGAAATCGCCCACAGATACGGAGAGCTGGAGATTGTCAGCCAAGACCCTGCAGTACTGGATATTTTGCAACTCATAGACAAGGTGGCGAGTACGACCAGCTCGGTTCTGATTACTGGTGAGAGTGGAACCGGCAAAGAGCTCATTGCAAGATCTTTGCACCAGCACGGCAACCGCAGCAAGAGTCCGTTCGTGGCCATCAATTGTGCTGCCATTCCCAGTGAGCTGATGGAAAGCCAGCTATTCGGTCACGAAAAGGGCTCATTCACTGGGGCGCACACCCGCAGCATCGGCAAGTTCGAACATGCCAACGGGGGTACACTTTTTCTGGATGAGATCTCCGCACTTCGTCCTGAGTTGCAGGCGAAACTCCTACGGGTGATTCAGGACAAAGAGGTCGGACGGCTTGGCAGCAACCGGACGTTCAAGGTGGATGTCCGTATCGTAGCCGCAACCAACACCAACCTGGACGACGCCATAGAGCAAGGTAATTTTCGTAGAGACCTTTATTTCAGGCTGAATGTCATCCCGATAAAACTCCCGTCTTTGCGTGAGCGGCGGGGTGATGTACGGTTGTTGGCCCAACATTTTCTCGAAAGATTCAACCGACTGCTAAACCGCGAGATCAGAGGCCTCACCACCAAGGCCATAGAAACCCTGGAGCGCTATCCGTGGCCAGGGAACATTCGTGAGTTGGAAAATCTGATTGAACGACTGGTGGTACTCGGACGTGATGCCGAGCCCATCTCCTACGAGGATTTGCCGTTGGATATCCTGCTGGATTCCAACCTTATGACTGAGACGCCACCTTTGGGTGATGGCTTGCTTCAGGCCCGTGACAATTTTGAGAAGCAGTACATCCTGAAGGCATTGAAGAAAGCAGAGTGGAATCAGAGCGAAGCCGCCCGCATTCTGAGAATTCATCGCAACACCCTCATCCAAAAGATGAAATCCCTGGCGATCAGGGAAGCATCCCCACCTACCTCCCAGAAGTAATCTCCGAAAGCAATTGGCTGAGTGTGGATCAAGCTGGCAGTAGAAACTGCCGAGCGGGCAGCGAGCAGCAGGCAGCACGACTAATATATTACTTGTTAGCTGGAATCTGCCAGCTGCCTGCTTGGCCTCGGTTGCACATTCAACTGGGCAGTGCACATAAAAATGTGCAGCAGAAATAAGCCTTGAGTTCCCGGGAGTCTTCCAACGGGAAACCCGGTTGCTTGCGACAATTGGCTATCATGGACAATGTGCAAACATACCAATTTGCTAGGATTTTGACTAGCGCTTCGCGGAAAATATTTTAAACGTATTATTAGGTACTTAAAAGATAGTTTTTCTCCTTCCCACCGCTTCTCCCATTCTGGTACTGACCTTGCTCTCTCTCCCCCCATCTTTGAGACGGCGCACTCACTAATAGATTTTTTTGAAGGGAGGGAGTGTTATGAAAAAGGCAAAACGTATCCTCTTGCAACTGCTCATCA
>JASFEM010000008.1:0-56367 GCA_050124835.1 Syntrophobacterales bacterium
AGATCATAGCAATGGTATAGGGCTCTTCACCAGTAGAACAGCCAGCACTCCAGATCCTCAGCGGTAATGCCGGATGAGATTTTCTTTTCAGCAGCTCGGGGATTATGAAACGTTTGAGGGCCATGAACTGGGCCTGATCTCTGAAAAAGTAGGTTTCCGGAATGGTTATCAGATTGAGTAGATAATCGAATTCTTTGGTCCCTGCTGGGGAACAAAGAAGCTGAAAATAGTCGACAAATGTGCTCAGACCGCAATCTTCCATGCGCTTGAGCAGGTTTGACGTGAGCAAATCCTGCTTCGCCGGGTCAAAATAAAGTCCGGCCCGCTCGGCTATGAGATCACGGAATTGGTGATATTCTTGCTCGCTAAGTTCCAATTGCGTTGCTCTTATTGATGGTTTATTTTCTCAAGGGTGAATAAAGCTTTTGGCCCAATCCATCGTTGGCTATTCAATCTCCACTCTCTGTTGCTCAGATATCCATGTTAGGATCTGTGGTCCGATTTCTTCCAAAGGGAGAACCATCTCGGCTGCGTCCAGCTCAATGGCTGCTCGTGGCATGCCAAAAATGATGCTGGTTTCCTCATCTTGAGCGATGGTGTGCCCCCCGCTCTGTTTGAGAGTTTTCAGTCCCGTCGCCCCGTCTGAACCCATACCGGTAAGTATAATACCCACACCTCGTTTGCCATAACAGCTGGCAACCGAATCAAAAAGTAATTCCGCTGAGGGCCGGTGGCCATTTATGGGCAAGGACTTATTGAGACGCACTGTACCCCAGTCGGTAACCTGGATGTGGTAATCATCAGGGGCAACCAATACAAGACCCGGCAACAGTGGATCACCTTCCCTTGCCTCCCGCACCTCCAGTCCCACTTCGTCATCAAGCCAGCGGACTAGCCCTCCTAGGAATCCACGACTCATGTGTTGTACCACAAGAAAAGAACCATTCACCTGGCTGGGAATCTGCTTGAACAGCCTCATTAGGGCACCCGGGCCACCGGTGGATGCCGCGATGGCTATGACCAGCGGGGATGCTCCCGCTTCGACTTTTGGATGCCTGTGAGTGATTATAGGATCAGGTTCTGGTAAACCGCGAACCCAGCCTCGCCCCACCCGGGTGAGAGCCAGAGCGCGTAGTTTGCGTAAAAAGCCATTCCGAATCTCCGGTCGCGTCCTCCAGAGGTACAGTTCCTGCTTGTCAAGTACATCCAGTGCGCCGGCGTTGAAGGCGCGAAAGAGCTTTTCCTCCTGGTTACCCATGGATGCGGTGATCATCACGATAGGAACCGGTACCTCTGCCAAGATTCGCTCCACCGCTTGGAATCCATCGAGACCGGGAAGTCGGATGTCCATGGTTATGAGGTTGGGTCGAAGCAGTAAGGCAGACTCAACTGCCTTCAAACCGTCAGCGACTTCCCCAATCACCTCAAAGCCGGGATCTGTTGCAAGAATATCTCTGAGCAGATCACGGGCGCTCTTCACGTCGTCGACGATGAGCACGCGAATGGGCTCGTGAATCTCGCTGTTGTCTCTCATTAGTTTGTCTTGGTCAGTCGGCATACCGTGGTTCCGCCTGTTGAGTCTTCAGCTCAGCGCCCAGTTGGCAAGAATTTTCTGATCTTCAGGATTGATAGCCTTATCTCTGATGATCAGATGCGAAATGCTATCGCCGTGTCACCGCGTCGCTGTATCTCCGTGTCATTCCACCACGCCTAGTGCTTAGTCCCTAGTGCCTAGTCTTAGTGCCAGATGTTCCCTGGCCCTTAACCCTGCGCTTACCAAGTAAATTCTCAATGATATCAATTAGATGTATTTGATCAAAACTGCTTTTGACCAGATAGGCGTCAGCGCCAACTTCCAGCCCCCTCCGTTTGTCTGCTTCACGCTCCATGGAGGTTACAACAACCACCGGCAAATTTTTGGTCCTTTCGTTGTCGCGGATCTCTTTGGTGAGAGTGAATCCATCCATTTTGGGCATGAGTATGTCGGTCACCACCAGATCAAAGCTCTGCTGCCTTAACTTCTCCAAGGCATCCAAACCATTTTCAGCAGTGACAACTCTAAAGCCAGCCGCCTCCAATATGCTTTTTTCCATCTGTCGGGTCACAACCTGGTCTTCCACCACCAGAATTAGCTGGCTACGGCCCGGACTAACCTCTTCCTCCAACTGCTCTGGCCACTCTTGCCGAACCTCAACCGGTTTTTGCCAAAGCAGTTGTGGTATATCCAGAATAAGCGCTACCTCACCAGAGCCAAGAATGGTGGCACCAGCTACGCAGCTAACTTTTCGCAGATGGCTTCCCAGGTCCTTGATGACAATCTCTCGTTCCCCTAAGATATCATCGACGAGAAAACCGACTCTGCGCTCCCCAGCCTGGGTGACCACAACCAGGGCCCGTCCTTCGGCCAGCGGGCCACCGTTTTCTTCCTCCCATCCGAGGCTGGTGACCAGACTTCGTACGGGAAGAATTTCTCCCTGATGGACGACGGCTTGCCGCCCTTGTATGGGTCTGATCTCATTTATGGGGACCTGGAGCGTCTTGGTTATTGAGAAAGTAGGAATAGCAAGGATTTCGCCTGCGCATTGGATCATGAGGGCATGAACAGTGGCCAGAGTAACGGGTAAAGATATGACAAACTTGGTTTTCTTGCCCAATTCAGAGGTGACTTCCACCTGACCCTTGAGTCTTTCCACGTTGGCGCGCACGACGTCCATTCCTACTCCGCGTCCCGAAACATCGGTAACCAAAGAACTGGTACTGAATCCGGGCAAAAAGATAAGTTCCAGAAGCTGAGCTTGCGTCCAATCTTTCACCTCGTCGCCATCTATGAGACCCTTGCCTATGGCAATCTCCTTTAGTCTCTCGTGATCGATTCCCTGGCCGTCATCCGCCAGGGTGATAAGCACCTTGCCGCCTTCTTGACTTGCCTTCAAGTGGATTATTGCAGTTTCCGGCTTACCCGATTGACGCCGCACCTCGGGCGTCTCTATACCGTGGTCCAGCGCGTTGCGAAGTAAGTGAATGAGGGGATCACCAATTTGTTCAAGAATCCTTTTATCAATGGTAGTCCGTTCCCCCTCCACTCTAAAGCTCACCTGTTTGCCGAATTGTCTGCTGAGATCGCGCACTGCTCTGGGTAAAGTGTTGAAGACGAGGGCCAGCGGCAGCATCCGAATCTCCATGCTCCGATGTTGCAGAGCCTCAATGTGGCGGCTGGTATTTTCAGCGGCCTCTTGCAACCTCCGGCTTGTCTCCTCCAAGGAATCTCCCAGTTCCAAGAACTGGTTGATCGAGCCAGCATCACTTTCCAAAATCGAATGCTGGGAGAAGTTTTCTTTTAGTCGCAGTCTTTGCCAGCTCTCGCGGATGCGCATCAGACCGTCTACTTCACTGGCCAGCCTTATTTGGGCAATGGCCGCCTCGCCCGCAAGGTTTATCAGTTCGTCCAATCTAGCCGTGCTCACCCGGACGCTATCAACGGCCGGAACAGTAGTCGCGCTCACCTCACTCGGTTCTATGACAGGCCTGACAGGCTCTGCCACCCTCGGTTCTTCCTCAGGCCCTATGTCAGGTAATAAACTGGCCAACCGCTTCATACTGCTTTCTGCGTCCACCTTCATCCGCTTACTGACGGCAAGGGTGTCTAACATCACGCTGAGGGCGTCGTTGGTCTCGAACAGGGCATCGCAAGCTTTCGGAGTTACAGGAAGTTGACCCTTCTGAATAGCTCGAAGTACATCCTCCATATAATGGGCCAGTTTGCCCATACGTTCGAATCCCATGGTCAGGGCAGAACCTTTTAGACTGTGAGCATTGCGGTATACTTCCCGGATTATTTCGCTGTTGGTGGGATCTTTTTCTAGACTGGACAATCCCCGGTTTATGGCCTCCACATTATCGCGGGCTGCAGCTATAAAATCAGGGAGAAGCGGTTCCATGTCTGTGGCGGCACTCTCTGCCTCGATGGTGGTGAATAGCAGGGGCTCGATTTCCTCCACCAGCTCAGCCACTTTGTCCGATGGAACTTCCCTGGTTCGAAGGTAGTGAACGAAGAGATCTATCCCCTTGAAGAGAAGGTTGGCAAGAGTTTCGTCGAACTGAAAGCGACCCAAACTGATCGCCTCTAGGACATCTTCAAAGATGTGAGCCAGCTGTCCTAGCTTCGGTGCCCTCATCCGGTTGGCAAAACCTTTAACATTATGAAGCTGGCGACTGGCCCGGTCGAGAGAGTCACGATCTTCAGGGTCGCTTTCCAGTCGCAGTAAGGCATCGTTGAATTGCTCCAGAGCTTCCCGGTAATCGTCTTTTAGTGTTAGAAATAGATCGGTATCTTCTGTCATGTGCTTTGCTGTCTATTGTTGGTCTTCCCTTTCACTAAAACCCAAAAGCGGAACGGACCAAAGAATACGGACAACCGACTTTATTCAACCTTAAACTTACTCACTCGGGATCGAAGTTCCTCCGCCAGATGGTTGAGGTCACTTGCCGAGGAGATGGCATTCTTGGAGGCGGCTGCCGTCTGCTGTGCCACTTTGGAAATTTCCCTCATGGTGTTCACCACCTGTTCGCTCGCCTCTTTCTGCTGATTCGTCGCCACCGAGATCTGCCGCGCCGACTCCGCTGTCTGCTCGGCCATGGCAATGATATTCTCCAGGGCGTCCCCCACCCTGTTCAACCGAACCGCGCCTTCTTCGACACCCTTGACATTCTCCTCAGCAGCCAAAACCGAAGCACTAGCGGCCGACTGGATCTCCAAAAGCACGTCTCGAATGGTCCCGGTGGATTTCACCACGTCCTCGGCCAAACGTCTGATTTCTCCAGCGACCACAGAAAAGCCCTTGCCGGCCTCGCCTGCCTTGGCTGCCTCTATGGCAGCATTGAGGGAGAGCATCTTGGTCTCAATGGCTATCTCATTAATAATATCAATTATTTCGCCAATTTGCTGGCTCTTCTTCCCAAGGTCCAGAATCTTTGTAGCACTTTCCTCGGTCTTACTTCTGATCAGGGTCATGCTGCTGGTGCTCTCTTCCATAAGATCCTGCCCTTCCTCTGCGCTTTTCAACGTCTCTTCAGCCACCGCGGTAACGGCGTTACTATTCTCAGCGATCTGCCTAGCGGTTGTACTCAGTTCCTCCATCGTGGCGGTGGTCTCACTTACTGATGCAGCCTGCTGAGCCGCGCCGCTTGCCTGCTCCTGGGCTGCCGCTACAATTTCGCTGGAAGAGTTACCAATCCTTGAGGCCGCCGCCTGACTTTGTCCTGTCATATCTCGGAGGTTCGTCACCATCGTATTGATCGCCTGGCCGAAGGGACCAGGGAAAGTTACACTCTGACTAAAGTCGCCACCAGCAATTTTCTGAGCTTGCTCAGCCAACTGGATAAAGTTCTCTTGCATGTGGGCGAAGCCGTCAGCCAACATCCCCACCTCATCACCGGAGGCCAGCGTAATCTTCTCGGAGATTTCTCCCTCAGAAATCTGCCTGGCGTAACTTCCAAGTTTGCTTATGGGCTTGGTGAAACTGTAAGCCAGAATATAGGAAAGATAGAAACCTATAACAAGCGTCACCAAACAGACGAGGCTGTTGATCCAACCGATGTTTCGCAAGGGCGTGAAGAATTGGCTCCGGTTCACCTCGCTCACAAGAAACACGTTGGGATCTCCCACCCTCTGATAGGTGTAAATCTTGCCTCTCAGGTTGTCCGTATATGTACCTGAACTGTCCTGGGTGAATCCATTCAACACCCCGGCCGGCAACTCAGGTTCCAAACCGCGGGGTCTAGTGGCCAGCGGGAATCCGGTGCTGGTGGTCAAATACGCCAAGGTACCCGTTCCAAGCTCAAGCCTTGCCAACGCCTCATGGAGCGTGTCCGCTTTCCTGTTTATAACCAGATCTTTCCAGTTCTCTCCGCTGACCGCAAGCTCGAGCCGCATACGCTGCACTTCCATGGCCTGACCTTGCACCGCTTTTTTGCTTCCGACAAAACTGATTGAACTTACAAAAAGTACCGCGATGAGAACCAGCGAGCCGCAGGTGAGCAGCAGTTTTTGGGAGAGACTAATTCCTTTCAGAGGTACCCGCTGGGGTAGACGACTCATGGCTGCGGCCATCACCGGGAGGATAATTCCCTCCATGGTGAACAGGGTGAAAAGGGAGTAGATCAAACAAACGACGAGACCTACGAGAAACCCTTGGAGGCACTGAGGCCAGCTGAAATGTGCCGCCAACCGCATGGCCAGAATGGACAGCAGATAAATTCCGTATCCGGCCAGAAAGAGAACCAACGCCAATCGGGCCGGCAATCGACCGCTTAACCGCAACGTGGCCGCTGCGCTATCGAAATCCAACCCTCGCCCAGTAGAAACACCACGCTCTAGTGATAGCAGCGGCCGAGACCACTGGATTGGCAGAAGCACAAAAAGGCCCAGGAGCAAGAACGTTTTGAGAACGTATATAATAAGAAAGGGGCGAACCTGACTCGCTGCCAGGTCTGAACTAAGCCAGAGGTAGGGCAGTCCGAGGATGATGATAAAACAGATAAACAGCAAAACCTGATTCCAAATGATCTTTTTCTTAAGGGTATTCATGGGAAACTTATCCCTCCTTTGGCGTATTTAGGGATTCGTATTGAAGGTCTACCAAAAGGACCAGTTGGCCATTCCATTGGCAGACCCCCCATAGCTGCTGCCATTGCTTCTGAACGTCGAGTAATGGCGGAAGAGGCCAGATTTGCCCCTCAATCTCTACCGTGATGAGATCAGCCACCTGGTCAACTAAATAGGCCACCATCTCCCCGGCCCGATTGACCAGCAGAACCTGGCACTGCTGCGTATGCATCGCTGCAGGCAGGCCGCATGCTGGCCGCAGATCCAAAATTGGCAACTCATCAATTACCTCGCCGTCATGGGTCGGGAGCTCACGGTTGAAAGGTCCTGGCAACGAGGCTATCTGACCAGCCTCTACACCCAGCAGGAAAGGACCCACCCAGAAGGTGAGTATTTCCAAGGTATCAACCTCCTTGCTCATTTCCATGGCTCATCCCTGAGGCAAATACATGCCCTCTGCCTGCAAAAGTCCTCTCAGGTTGATAACACTCAAAAGGATGTCACCCCAATGCGCTGCCCCTTCAAAGAAAGCAGGCTGAGATTTGCCTGCCAAAAGTGGCTCCTCTGTCAAATCATCCAGTCCCAAATCCACCAGATCGCCAATATCGTCCACCAGCAATCCAGTTCGCACCCCACCTTCTTCCACCACAACAATGCTTGGGGTCACCGCCGGCGTCTCTTGGGGTAGCCCCAGGAATTTTTTTAAGTCAATGGCGGAAAGCACCTCGCCACGTAAATTCATGACCCCCAGAATGTGGTCAGGCACACTGGGAACCCGAGTGATCTTCGGTAAAGGCAAAACCTCCACCAACTGGTACACGCTCAGTGCATACCATTCCTCATTGAGGCGGAAGCTGAGATACTGTTGTTGGGGGGAATCTTTGGCTACTGGGGCATGTTGGTTCTGCTGAGCCCGGTGAATCTGCTCAAGGATCTTTTTCCCTGGTCCGGATGGGAAATCTGGCATGTAAGAGACTCCTGAATCTCAGGGGGCCATACCTCCCTATTGTGCCCGACCGTAGATGGATAGAACCCGGTTGATTCTGGCCAGCAGCAGATTGGCAACAATGGGTTTGGGAATGTAGTCATCAGCGCCCGCCTCCAGACCCTCCACCTCGCTCTCCACCTCGTCCTTCGAAGTGAGAAGGATCACTGGGATGATACTTGTCTGGAGTTGACCTTTCAGCTTTTTAACTAGGGACAGACCGTCAAGTTTGGGCATTACCACGTCCGAGATGATCAGATCGGGCCTCTCACGATAGACCTTTTCCAGGGCTTCTTCCCCATCCGTTGCCAATACCACATCGTACTGGGCCTCAGTCAGCACCTTGTCCAGCATCTTGCGAATGAAGGGGTCATCGTCCACTGCCAGAACCCGCAGCTGCTTTGTCGGAACCTCAACGGGTTTATCAACCGGGGGTAATTCAGCACTCGGCTCTACACCAATGTGGCGTTTGTCCATTTCAGGGGGCGGCGCCACCCGCATAAGCTCTTCGACGGAGGTGATTCCTTGGAGAAGCTTCTTTCGGCAATCGGCAAAGAGGTCGCCAACCTTACGTTTTTTGGCATTTTCGGCAATTTCCGTATCTGAAGCCCCATTGACAATAAGCTTGCGGACTTCATCATCCACCATGAGCATCTCGTAAATCCCAAGCCGGCCAATGTATCCGGTAAACTGACAGGCCTCGCAGCCCTGACCCTTCTTGATTTTCTTATGGTCATCCTTGTTGTTGGATAATCCCAGGCGAGCAAGAAGTGCTTCATCCACCTCGTCGACCACCTGGCAATGCGAACAGTTCTTCCTTACCAGTCGTTGCGCTAGAACGATAAGCAACGATGAAGCGATCACATAAGGATCGACACCTAGGTCTACCAGTCGGGTAACCGCCGATGAAGCATCGTTGGTGTGGAGTGTGGAAAGTACGAGGTGCCCGGTGTTGGCTGCCTGGAACGCTATCTTCGAAGTTTCTGCATCGCGTATCTCCCCCACCATGACCACGTTGGGATCCTGGCGCAGGATAGAGCGCAGACCGGAGGCGAAGGTTATGCCGGCTCGCTCATTCACCTGGACCTGGTTGATTCCAGGCAACTGATACTCCACCGGGTCTTCTACGGTAACGATATTGATCACCTCCGACTTGAGACGATTGAGAGCAGCATAAAGGGTAGTACTCTTGCCGACTCCTGTTGGTCCCGTGACCAGAACGATGCCTTGCGGCCGAGAAAGTGTGGAGGTGAAAGTCGTCAGGTCTTCGGGACCGAAGCCCAGTTCATCAAGGCTAATAAATGCCTTGGACTGGTCAAGAATGCGAATGACCACCTTCTCACCAAAAATGGTGGGTAAGGTAGATATTCTCATGTCGTATTGCTTCTTACCAACCTTGAGTTTGGTACGCCCGTCTTGAGGACGTCGCTTCACAGCGATGTCCATGTCACCGATAATTTTTATTCTGGAGACCAGTGGAGCCAGCGCCGGTAGACCCACCTTGAAAATATTCTTCATCATCCCGTCGATGCGGTAGCGCACCGCAACCTCTCTTTCCTGAGGCTCAATATGGATATCGCTCGCCTCCAACTTGATGGCATCGGCGAGAATGGCATTGGTCAACCGCACGATGGGGGCGATTTCGGACTGACGAATGAGTTCATCAACATCATATTCATTCTCTTCTCTATCCTCGGCCAGCACCTCCACCTCTTCCGAGGGTACCACGGTGGCAAATAAATCGAAGTCAAATTCATCCGGGTAGTTATTTTCGATGGCCTCACGGATATCCTCTTCGGTGGCGACTGCAACGGACACATCCAGCCCTGTCCTGAACTTGACCTCATCAATGGTGCTGTAGTTCAGCGGATTGGCCATAGCCAGACGCAAACGTCTCCCCGTTTTCCTGTAAGGAAAGATGAGTTTTCTGTTTGCTTGCTTTCGGGTAATGGTCTCCACAACATCTTTTGGGATTTCGAGTTCGCTAAGCTTGATGAAGGGAATATTAAGCTGTTTGGAAAGGGCCTGGCAAATGTCCTCCTGCTTGGCCCAGCCTTTCTCAACGATCAGTTTGCCCAGGTGTTTCCTCTTGGTCTCTTTCTGTTCTGCCAGTGCCTCTACCAGCTGTTCTTCCGTGATCAATCCGGCTTCAACCAGAATCTGACCAATTTTCCTTCGAACCATGATCTGCCTCTGGGGATCGGCTCGCCTGGATCCGAAGAGCTCAACCAATCCCGTTTCATGTAATGCTAACCGACGACTCTATTTACGGGTGCGCCTGTAAATCTACGCTCTAATAAGGAATTCACCACCCGCCACAGACAGGGAATTCATTAGCATATCCTTATGATATTTACAACATATATGCAATGTTACCTGAGCATTCCAACTTGTTGCGCGACTCTGGACAGGGTTCCAAGCCTTACGTATAATCAAAAAGTCTAACCGAATCGGGGAAACTGCCGATGCTGCTTGAAAAGGTCAATAATACGCTTGTTTCCAACCGAATGCTCGAGCCAGGAGACCGAGTACTGGTTGCGGTCTCTGGCGGTCCGGATTCTGTAGCTCTCTGCCACCTCCTCCATCGGTTGCGTAAAAAACACAAAATCGATTTGCTGCTGGCCCATGTCAATCATGGGCTTCGTGGGGTTGAGGCAAATAAGGATGCCAGTTTTGTTGAAAGTCTTGGCAACCAATTCGGGCTGCCGGTGGTCCACAGAAGGCTGAATATACGCTCCTGGCAGAAAAAACATGGTGGTTCCCTTCAAATGACGGCCCGCTCACTCCGCTACCAAAGTCTGCAACAGGTCATGACCGAAGAGGGGGCTTCCAAACTTGCCCTGGGCCATAATGCTGATGACCAGGCTGAAGAGGTCCTCCTCCGGCTATTTCGTGGTGCCGGCCAGCGAGGTCTAACCGGCATGCCCGCTTGCAGCCGCGATGGCATAATTCGACCGTTGCTGGAATGCCACCGGCATGAAATCATGGCCTATCTTCATAGCCATGGTCTGGATTTCCGGCAGGACGATTCCAATCTGAGACCTTGGTGCCAGCGAAATCTTCTGCGGCTGGAAATCTTGCCGCACTTACGACGAGACTTCAATAGCAATTTAAATGCCACATTAGTACGAACCACTAAGATCCTACGAGAAGAGCAGGATTACTGGGATGCACTTCTGCAGGCCTGGCTGCAACTTCATGTTTGCGAGAACGAGCTCGGAGGGATCCGTTTGCCAATCGCAACACTACTCGAGACTCACCCTGCCATGCAAAGGCGACTGCTGCGACGAGTGGTGGAGGAGGTTAAGGGAGATCTGAAAGGTTTTACCTTTCAGCACACGGAAATTCTCATGCAGTTTTGCCGCTCCCATACGAGCAGTGGCCAGATTCACCTCCCCGGCGCGCTGATTGTGGAAAAAAACTACGGTTGGTTGACTGTATCCGTAACTCAGGAGGACCCTGTGGATTTCTTCTATGAGATCCCAGGGCCCGGCGTCCATCCGCTCCACCTGCTGGACCACAGCATGGAAGTGCAGTTCCTCGACCTCGAAGGCCCCCCCCAGTTCAGCGACGATCCAACTGACGCCATTATGGATCGAGACCGGATCTCGTTTCCTCTTTTTCTGCGCTCCAGTAAGTCTGGTGACCGTTTTCGTCCTCTGGGATTGGACGGCTCCAAAAAGCTCAAGGATTTTTTCATCGATTTAAAGGTGCCAAGAAGCCACAGACGAAGGATTCCCGTTCTTTGCAGCAAGGACCACATTGTCTGGTTGGTGGGCTTTCGATTGGATGACAGGGTAAAAATCACCACCGATACGAGCCGCATCGCCCGGTTTTGCTTTCGGAAAGGGATTGAGGGGGAATAGTTTTTGCAGTTGTCCCTTTTGGATCCTTGCCTTATCCCCTGTAACCGCCAAGCGAGCGTCATTGACATTTACTTTGCAATGACTAACTTGGTATGCTACTAGTATAGTGACATTAATGTAACTTTTAAGATTTGATTTTGGGGAGAATTAAATTGAGTCCTTTCTATAAAAATTTAGCCCTCTGGCTGGTCATTAGCTTAATGGTCATCTTGCTTTTCAATATGTTCAACCACCCTGGCCAAGGCAAGCAAGAGACCAGCTACAGTGAATTTGTCGCCGCCGTTTCCGATGGTGAAGTAAGCCAGGTAACCATTCAGGGAAATGACATTTATGGCAAGTTTAAAGATGGCACCTCTTTTCGTACCTTTGTCCCCAATGATCCTGACCTCATCCGCGAACTGCGGGACAAAGGTGTTCAGATCACTGCTAAAGCGGTGGAAGAGTCACCTTGGTTCATGACTATTCTCATAAGCTGGTTCCCCATGCTTCTGCTCATTGCGGTCTGGATCTTCTTTATGCGGCAGATGCAGGCGGGCGGTGGTAAAGCCATGTCATTCGGAAAAAGTCGAGCCCGGCTCATTTCCGATTCGGCTCGGAAGGTGACTTTCGAGGATGTGGCCGGCATTGAGGAGGCCAAAGAAGAACTCGAGGAAGTCATAGAGTTTCTGCGCGATCCCAAAAAGTTTACCAGGCTCGGTGGTCGTATACCCAAAGGGGTCTTGCTCGTTGGTTCTCCGGGTACCGGAAAGACGTTACTGGCCCGAGCAATCGCCGGTGAGGCCGGCGTACCCTTCTTCAATATTAGCGGTTCTGACTTCGTGGAGATGTTTGTCGGTGTGGGCGCTTCCCGCGTGCGCGATCTATTCGTCCAGGGGAAGAAGCATGCCCCCTGTATTATTTTCATCGACGAAATAGACGCGGTGGGCCGACATCGGGGCGCAGGTCTGGGCGGTGGTCACGACGAGCGGGAACAGACACTCAACCAGTTGCTCGTGGAGATGGATGGTTTTGAATCCAACGATGGCGTCATTCTAATCTCCGCCACCAACCGTCCTGATGTGTTGGACCCTGCCCTGCTGAGACCGGGCCGTTTCGACCGTCAGGTGGTGGTCCCCCTTCCCGATTTGAGGGGCAGGGAAGGTATTCTTAAAGTCCACGTTCGCCACACGCCCCTGTCCACTGATGTGGATCTTAGAGTGGTCGCCCGCGGTACTCCCGGCTTTTCCGGTGCTGATCTGGAAAATCTGGTGAACGAGGCTGCACTGCTGGCAGCTCGTCGGGAAAAGGACAAGGTTGAGATGTCAGACCTAGAGCTGGCCAAAGATAAGGTCCTCATGGGTACCGAGCGCAAGAGCATGATCATGAGTGAGAGAGAAAAGCGCAACACCGCCTTTCATGAGGTAGGCCATGCCCTGGTATCCAAGTTTCTCCCTGAAACGGATCCGGTACACAAGGTGAGCATTATCCCCAGGGGCCGAGCCCTCGGGGTAACAATGACGCTGCCAATAGAGGACCGCCTGTCCTATGATGAGGTTTACATGAAAAATACATTGGCCAAACTGATGGGTGGCCGAGTGGCGGAAGAACTCGTCTTCAACCACAGGACCAGTGGCGCCAGTGATGATATTGAAAAGGCCACCAACATAGCCCGCAAGATGGTAACGGTCTATGGCATGAGTGAGTCCATGGGACCAATCGCATTCGGTCAAAAGGAGGAGGCGATCTTCCTCGGCCGAGAAATTGCCCAACATCGAGACTATAGCGAGCAAACCGCCATAAAGATCGACGAGGAGGTGCGGCTAATAGTTGATGAGGCCTATAATACTGCCAAAAAAATTCTGCAGGAGCACCAAGATCTTCTCCACAAGATTTCCGAAACGCTAGTTGAGAAGGAAACCCTGGACGGGAAGGAGATCGATGCCATCATAGATGAAACCAAGCCTGGGGTAAAATTCACCCGAACCGTGACTGCCGAAGATGTGGTTGCGGCAGAACGCAAGGCCGGAACCAGCCCACCCCAGCCAGAGCCCGAGGGACAGAAGGAGCCAGTTGCTGCCAAAGAAAGGGATATACCAAAGGATAAACTCGGAGAGACCCAGGCGTGAACCGCGCGCACTTTACGATCCGCAGCCCCCATTTCACCCTGGAGTTGGGCAAGCGGTCCCTGCTCATGGGAACCATAAATGTAACTCCGGATTCCTTTTCAGACGGCGGCCACTTTTTTGATACAGATCAGGCTATCAAGCAAGGGGAAGTCCTTGCCTCCAGCGGCGCGGACTTACTTGACATTGGCGGTGAATCCACCAGGCCGTTTTCCGATCCAGTTCCCCTGGAGGAGGAACTGCGGCGCGTCATCCCTGTGATCAGTGAACTGGCCAAGCGTACCTCTATTCCCATTTCCATTGATACTTGCAAAAGTCAGGTGGCCCGAGCAGCCTTGGATGCCGGTGCCACCATGATTAACGACATCAGCGGGCTGCGTTTTGATCCGGAAATGTTACAGTTGGCGGCAGCTGCCGAGGTACCTATAGTTCTCATGCACATGCTGGAAACTCCACGCACCATGCAAGTCGAGCCGCATTATGTCTCCCTGCTTTCCGAGATCATTGCATTTTTAGAGGAGCGCATTCAGTTTGCCTGCGCGGGAGGGATCTCCCGAGGTCGGATTATCATTGACCCGGGTATTGGGTTCGGCAAAACCGTAGACCACAATCTATCAATAATTAAGCATCTGGATGCATTTACAACACTTGGACAACCTATTCTCCTGGGGCCTTCGCGCAAATCTTTCATTGGTGCCGTATTGGACAAGCAGGTCAATGAACGCGAGCCCGGAACCTGGGCTGCGGTGTGTACCGCTATCCTTAAAGGAGCCCATATTGTTCGGGTTCATGAAGTCGCTACTTGCCGTCAGATTGTGGACATGACGGACGCAATCCTCAGTGCTGAACTCGCAACAGAATCTTAGGGTTGCTTGAGTACGTGATTTTTAATCTCAACACATAATTTTTTAATTCGTTTCGTGCCGAGTGCCTAGTGCCTAGTTCCTAGTGCTTACTGTCTGGCTCCCGATGCCCATTGGATTTGGCATCGTCTCACCAAGAGGACTGTGATATGGGAAGAATATTCGGAACTGATGGAGTGAGGGGCGTAGCCAATGTCTATCCCATGACCACCGAAATGGCCATGCAGTTGGGGCGAGGTGCCGCCTACGTTTTCAGAAACGCTAAGCGTCGCCACAAGATCGTCATCGGCAAAGATACCCGACTCTCCGGTTACATGATCGAAAACGCCATCGCTTCTGGTATCTGCTCCATGGGAGTAGACGTGCTGCTAGTGGGCCCGCTGCCTACGCCGGGCATAGCCTTCATCACCAGCAGCATGCGGGCTGATGCCGGTGTGGTCATCTCTGCCTCGCATAACCCCTTCCAAGACAATGGGATCAAGTTTTTTTCACAGGATGGCTTCAAGCTCGCCGACGAAATCGAGGAGAGCATTGAGGATCTCATCTTTTCCAATGATATCGAACATCTCCGTCCCACCGCGGAAGAAGTGGGCAAGGCCTTTCGAGTTGACGATGCTGTGGGTCGCTACGTCGTTTTCCTGAAGAACACTTTCTCCCGGGATCTCACCCTGGACGGGATTAAAATCGCCGTGGACTGCGCCAACGGTGCCTCTTACAAGGTGGCCCCAGCCGTTTTCGAGGAACTGGGTGCCGATCTGGTGCTGACCGGCGTCGAACCCAACGGCTACAACATTAATGACGACTGCGGTAGTCTCTACCCCCAGGTGGTGGCTGAACTCGTGCGGGAGTCGGGAGCCAATCTGGGAATCGCCTTCGACGGGGATGCCGATCGGGTGATTTGCGTGGACGAAAAGGGAGCGGTGGTGGACGGTGACCAATTGATGGCCATCTTTGCTTCCCGCATGCTCAAAGAAAAACGATTGAATCACTCTACCTTGGTCACTACTGTCATGAGTAACATGGGATTGGAGGTAACCCTCAAGTCTCTCGGGGGCAAGCTGGAACGAACCGCGGTTGGTGATCGATATGTGGTGGAAAGAATGCTCTCCGGCGATTTTAACCTGGGCGGTGAGCAGTCCGGCCATATAATCTTTCTAGATCATAACACCACAGGTGACGGAATCCTTTCCGCCCTGCAACTGATTGAGGTAATGCTTGTGGAGGGCAAAACCCTCTCTGAACTGGCCGCGCTTATGGACCGCTATCCCCAGCACCTGGTCAACGTCAGAATTAAGGAGCGTAAGTCTCTCGACGCCTTCCCCGAAATTGCTCACACCGCAAAAAAGGTTGAGGCGAAACTCGGCAGTACAGGTCGACTGCTCATACGACCGTCAGGAACCGAGCCGCTGATCCGGGTTATGGTTGAGGGTAAAGATGAGAAGCTGGTGGTCGAGCTGGCCGAGGAAACAGCGGCTACCATAGAGCGGGCCATGTCTTAAAGGAGATCTTCCCCATGCTGCTCGCCATTGACATCGGCAATACCAATACGGTGCTGGGTCTGTACCGCGGTACAGAGCTTGTCACTGACTGGCGTATTCGCACTGAACAGGATATGACCGCAGACGAATACGGCATCCTCATGCACAACCTTTTTGAAGCCAAAAATGTCCAGTTCCAAGACGTGACCCACATGGTCGCCTCCTGTGTGGTTCCCCCCATGCTCAATACTGTTGTCGAATTCGCCAATAAATACTTTGAACTTGAACCTCTCCTTGTCGGACCCGGAATCCGCACCGGAATGCCCATCTACTATGACAACCCTAAGGAAATTGGTGCCGACCGCATTGTCAATGCGGTGGCTGCTTACGAGAAATATAAGACCAGTTTGATTATTGTTGATTTCGGCACTGCCACCACCTTCGATTACGTCTCACCCAAGGGCGAGTACATAGGAGGAGTCATCAGCCCCGGCGTCCTTATCTCCTGCGAGGCCCTTTTCCAAAAAGCCTCCAAACTGCCAAGGGTCGAGATTTTCGCCAAACCCAAAGCTGTTCTGACCAAAGACACTATCAGTGCCATGAACGTCGGAATTGTTTACGGTTACGCCGGTCTGGTGGACGGTATTGTCCGCAGAATCAAAAAGGAGGCCGGCACCAATCCCATGGTGGTGGCCACTGGCGGACTGGCCCGTTTGATTTCCGCCGAATCTGAAGAGATTGAACTGGTGGACGACGCTCTCACCCTGGAAGGACTCAGAATCATCTTTGAACGTAATCGCGACCAGTAGACTGTCGCCCATTTGGCGGTCATAAGTTATTCTTTCTTTGGTTCGTTTGTGCAGTCAAAGAATGAGAGGCTTGCTTAGATTCTGCCTTCTGACAAACCCCAGATAAAACAGATCGGTCCCTCATGCTGACCCTCTGTAAACCAGCCCCGCTGAATCCCGGAGACAAAGTAGGCGTGCTGGCTCCAGCGAGCCCGTGCCCTGTCGACGAACTCGAAGCTGGCTGTGCCATCTTAGAGAAACTCGGACTAGATGTTGTCATCGATGTGGGCAGCGAGTCCTTTCAACCTGGCTACTTGGCCGGAAGCGATGAATCCCGTGTCTTTCGTTTTAACGAATTCGTCCAAGATCCCGAAATTAAGGGGTTATTTTGCGCTCGGGGTGGTTATGGCTCACTACGCATACTGCCGGAAATCCACTACGAGCAATTACGGCTCAACCCTAAAGCGCTGGTGGGCTTCAGCGACGTCACCGCCCTGCTTCTAGCCTGCTATGGGCAGGCCGGCATGGTTAGCTTTCACGGGCCCACTGTCTCAACTCTAGCCACAGCGGACTCAGAAAGTGTGGAGTCGCTCTGGACCGCTATCAGCAGCACCGAGTCCTTGGAACTCCACTTTTCCGAGGCAATCTGCCTGAGACCAGGATATGCGACCGGCTCTGTACTGGGCGGTAACTTCACCACCATCAGTCACCTGCTGGGAACACCCTTTCTTCCGACCCTTGCGGACTGTATCCTCTTTCTCGAAGACCGGGGCGAGCCCCTGTACAGGATTGACCGAATGCTAACCCAGCTGATCCACGCCGACCACCTTGGCGGTCTTGCGGCTCTTGTTTTGGGCGATTTCTCCGAAAGTGGTCCCCGCGACGAACTCAACGATCTCGTCCAAGAGCGTTTGGCATCTACCTCCTTTCCTATCCTCTCCGGCGCCCCCTTCGGCCACGAAAAGCGAAACCTCACCTTGCCGGTTGGTCTTCCTGCCACTCTGGACGCTGGAGCCACCACTTTAACCTATCAGCAACCGGCCACGGCATCATGAGCGGAGAAAGGAGAATCCTGCAACTGCTAATTGACGGTGTCGCTGAAACCGTATTTCCCGGCGCCGTGTTGCTGGTCTCCCAACGCAAGAAAACGCTGTTCTTTGAAGCTGTGGGAAATGCGGCCTTGCTTCCCGCCCCACGGCCCATGCAGACCATCACCCGTTTTGATCTCGCTTCGCTCACCAAACCTTTGGCCACCGCCTTGGCGGTCCTCTGCTTGGTCAGCCAGGAAAAGCTGCAACTCGATTTTTCCCTAGCAAAGCTTCTGCCCTCAATTACCCTTCCGGAAGATAAGCAAGAGATCACCCTCAGGCAACTGCTCTGTCACTGCTCTGGCCTGCCTGCTTGGAAGCCGTACTACCTTACCCTGGAGACTTTGCCGCAAAACGGTAGAAAAACACACTTGCGTCAACTTATCCTGCAGGAATCCCTCGATTTTGCCCCAGGCGACCAGACCATATACAGCGATCTGGGTTTTCTTCTCATCGAGTGGATATTGGAGGAAATTAGCGGGCAAGATATCCACCTTTTCACCCAACAACACCTTTACGGGGAGATAGATTGCCCCACCCCCGAATTCCGCCCCCTGGATCAACGTTCTGGACTCCACCCCCACGATTTTGCCGACACCGAATACTGTCCTTGGCGGGGCAATGTTCTCTCCGGTCAGGTCCACGATGAAAATGCCTATGTTCTGGGCGGGGTGGCGGGCCATTCGGGTCTATTCGGTACAGCGTCAGAGGTAAAATGCATCCTGGACACTATTTTGGACACACTATCTGCCGGCAATACCTCAGTCCCCTGGTCCCCGGAAGTGCTGAGCCAATTTTTGCGCCCGGCCCTTCTCGACCCTTCCAGTAGCTGGGCCTTGGGGTTTGATACCCCAAGTTCCACAGGTTCCAGTGCTGGTCAGCATTTCTCAGCAGAATCCATTGGCCACCTTGGTTTCACCGGTACCTCTTTTTGGCTTGACCTGCAAAGAGAAATAGCGGTAATTCTTCTGACGAATCGTATCCATCCCAGTCGGGCCAACGAAAAAATAAAGGACTTCCGCCCCTTGCTCCACGACGCGGTGATGGAGGAGTTCGCATAGCGCATTAAGACTACGCACTAGGCAGTAGGCACTAAGCACTACAAGGAGAGGAGCCAGGAGACAATACCAAATCTATTCGCATCTCACCTTATAGCTGCTAGTTACTGACCTCTGGATTTAGGACAAGCGCTTCGCGCTTTCCGGAATGACAGATTAATCAGCAAAGCAAACTGTGCGTTTTTAGGTGCCTAGTGCTTAGTTCCTAGTGCCTAGTTGGACGTTATCAGTTGCTTAACGAGCCGGTCTTATGACTTTGCCTGAAGACATACGCTCGATCCATCTCATCGGTATCTGCGGTACCGGTATGGGCACTCTGGCGGCGATGCTTCAGGAGGCTGGCTACCTGGTCAGGGGCTCCGATGAGAATGTCTATCCTCCCATGAGCACCTTCCTCGGCTCCAGAAACATCCCAATCATGGAAGGTTACCGGGCTGAAAACCTCGATCCTGCCCCTGACCTGGTGGTGGTGGGCAACGTGGTTCGCCGCGACAATCCGGAAGCTGTGGCAACCCTCGAGGGCGGTCTCAACTACTGTTCAATGCCGCTGGCTCTCCACAGATTTTTCCTCAATTCTGCCCAATCCGTGGTTGCGGCGGGGACCCACGGCAAAACCACCACCGCCGCACTACTTGTCTGGCTCCTGAGTGTGGCAGAAATGGATCCTGGCTGCCTGGTGGGTGGACTGTTGGCCAATTTTCACCAGAGCTATCTGCTAGGCAAGGGGAATTATTTTGTGGTTGAAGGAGATGAGTACGACACCGCTTTTTTCGACAAAGGCCCAAAGTTCCTCCACTACGAGCCTCAAATTTGTGTTCTGACCAGCGTGGAATTCGATCACGCCGACATCTTCCCTGATCTGCAAGCGGTGGAAAACGCCTTTACCCAATTGTTGACAAGCATTCCAAAGGATGGCCTCCTCATAGCCAATGCTGACGACCCAGGAGCCTCCCGCTTGAGTCAGGGGGCCCCCTGCCGGCTGGTCACTTATGGTTTGCGACAGCCGGCACACTTCAAGGTGGAAACGGTGGAATATAGGGTCGGATCCACCCGGTTCAACGTTTCCGGGCCCGAAGGATTTGGGACGACTTTCAACTCCCCCCTTGCGGGAGCGCACAACTTGAGTAACACCTTGGCCATGGTGACCTTGGCGCAAGAGCTCGGTCTGGACACGGTAACTATCCAGCAAACACTCACTACCTTCAGAGGCGTCCACCGCCGCCAAGAGGTAAGGGGCGAGCCGGGTGGCATTACAGTCATTGATGATTACGCCCACCACCCCACTGCGGTAGAGGCCACTATAGCGGCGCTACGTCCTTTCTACGGCGGCCGTCGCCTCTGGGCCATTTTTGAACCGCGGACCAATTCCAGCAAGCGACGGGTTTTTCAGAAGCGTTACGCTACCGCCTTTGACGGTGCCGATCTGGTGCTTATCAAGGAACCACCGGGACTGGACCCGATCGCCCCGGAGGAGCGGCTATCTGCCCAGCAGTTAGTTGAAGACATCGGTGCCCGTGGGATTGAGGCTTACTATTTTCCCGACACTGACGGTATACTCCCCAAAATCCTGTCCAAAGTCGAATCAGGGGATGTACTCCTGGTTATGTCCACCGGTTCTTTCGACAATCTCATAGAGAGGCTGTTGGAAGCTCTCGAGAAAAGGTAACGAGGCAGTAGTCACTTAAAACCGGATAATTTACTTTACTGATCATTCAGTCATGCCGGAAAGCGCCAAGCGCTTATCCGGAATCCAGAGGTCAGTAAATAGCAGCAAGAGGCTGAGAAACGATTAGATTTGTTTTTATCTCCTGGCTCCTGATCCCTCGCCTTGTAATGCTCAGTCCTTAGAGTCTAGTTTCGCCACTTCCCTCTGAGCCACCAGGTGCGCCTTGCGAATGGGCTCTGGCAGACGGTATTTCAGACAGCAGCGCACCACCAGTTTACCGCTGCTATCCACCTCCGCCAGATGTCCAGGTGAGACGTAAAGCGGTTTGACCTTTGCTCTGGTGCGTAAGACCACCCCGACTCTAATGTTACGGTGCATTAGCGAGCGATACTGGCCTTTCTTGAGGCCCACCTTCCCGTGGCTGCCCACCAATCTCGTTTTAGCACAGCCCACCGAGGGCAAATTCAGCCAAAGCCCCAAATGACTGGCGAGACCTAGTCCTCGTGGGTGGGCTATCCCCTGGCCGTCACAAAGGACGACGTCGGGCTGCTCTCGCAGAAGCTGAAATGTTTGCACCATCAGGGGCACTTCGCGAAAAGACAAAAGTCCAGGCACGTAAGGATAAGAAATCTCATCATGGAGTTGGACAAGTTCTCGAAATTCGAGACCTGGAAAGGTGTAAGTGGCCAGGACTGCCACTGCTGTATTATGGCGCCGGGAATAGCCTACATCGGCCCCGGCGATCAAAGAGATTCTCCCGGGCAAGGGCGTTAATACAACTTGAGAAGCCAACCGTTTCTGAAGAGCTACGGCCTCTTTAGGGGGGATATTCCAGGAGTGAAGCATGTTAATTGGGAACGCGGAATTCGGTGCTTAGAAGCATCACGGCACAAGGCTTAAGGCAAAATCAGACTATCCTTCAGCCTTGCACCCTGAGCCTTACGCCATAGCGCTTTGCGCTATGCTATGCGTTTAACCACACTTAGAAAAGCCACAGGAGCGACAAACGATGCAGCCGCCCTCGTGCTCCACTGATGCGCCGCAGTCGGGGCAGGCACCCATCTCGGCCACCATGTGGGTGAAACCGCTCTGGCAGTATTCATTGAGCACCCTGGCGATGGCGTCCGAGCAACTGAGCACCATCTCACCATCTTGCCAGACCGGAGACGGACACCGAATGCCCAGGAGCTGTCTCAAAATGGCCTCTGGGTTCACCCCTGAGCGTAACGCCAACGAGATGAGCCGGCCGGTGGCTTCGATCTGTGAATTGGCACAACCGCCGGCCTTACCCATCTGGGCAAATACCTCGCAAACCCCTAGATCGTCGCTGTTGAGGGTCACGTAGAGCTTGCCGCATCCCGTGTTCATCCGCTGGGTAACCCCATAAGTCCGCTCGGGTCGCGGCCGCGGTGCAAGCTGCGGCGGCTCGGGCTTACGCTGGATATTGAGTACCTGCTGGTCCCTACTGCCGTCACGGTAGATGGTCAAACCTTTGCATCCCAGGTTGTAAGCGAGCAGATATGCCTGCCGCACATCTTCCCGGGTTGCTGAGTGTGAGAAGTTTATGGTCTTGCTTACCGCATTGTCAGTATATTTCTGAAAAGCCGCCTGAATGCGAATATGCCATTCCGGCTTGATGTCGTGGGCAGTGACAAACAATCGTTTCACATCCTCGGGAATCCCTTCCATGTCGTGGATGGAACCCTTCTCAGCAATCTCTTTCATCAGGTCTTCGTTATAAAAATTTTTCTGCTCGGCGATCTCCCTGAAAATTGGATGCACCTCCAGCAACTCTTCGCCGTCCAGCACCTTGCGCAAGAAAGATATGGCAAAGATGGGCTCAATACCGCTGGATGTTCCGGCGATAATGCTGATGGTGCCTGTCGGGGCGATGGTGGTGGTAGTAGCATTGCGCATGTGGGGTGTCTGCGGGGTGTCATAAATGGAACCAGCATAGTTGGGAAAGTTGCTGCGCCTCTTAGCCAAGTCCGCAGAGGCAGCCTTGGATTCCCGCTGGATAAATGACATGATCTGCTCAGCCATCTCAATGGCCGCCTCGGAATTGTAGGGAATTCCAAGAGCGATCAGCAGGTCAGCAAATCCCATCACCCCAAGGCCGATTTTACGGTTGGCCTTAGTCTTTTCCTCAATCTGGGGTAAGGGATAGCGATTGACGTCAATGACATTGTCCAGGAAGTGCACACTTGTCCAGACAATCTCTTTAAGTTTATCGAAATTTACCTGGCCGTTTTCCACCACTCTGGTCAGGTTGATGGAGCCCAGATTGCAGGATTCATAGGGGAGCAGTGGTTGTTCACCGCAAGGGTTAGTTGACTCTATTTCACCCACGTGGGGCGTGGGATTGTCTCGGTTGATGCTGTCGAGAAAGATAATCCCGGGCTCACCGTTTTTCCAAGCAGAATCGACGATCTTTTCAAAAACGTCTCTTGCCGACAGCCGTTCGGTCCTCTCGCCTGTGCGGGGGTTGACCAGATCGTATTCTCCACCCTCTTCCATTGCCAGCATGAATTTATCGGTAACGGCCACCGAGATGTTAAAGTTGTTCAACTTCTCATTGTCGGTCTTAGCAGTGATGAACGCCTCTGCATCGGGGTGGTCCACCCGCAGAATTCCCATGTTCGCGCCACGCCGCGTACCTCCCTGCTTGATGGTCTCGGTGGCAACATCAAAAACAGTCATGAAACTGATGGGGCCACTTGAAACTCCTTGAGTGGACAGCACCTTATCGTTCTCTGGTCGAACACGCGAGAAGGAGAAACCGGTGCCACCCCCACTCTTATGAATCATGGCAGTGTGTTTGATGGCCTCAAAAATGCTCTCAATGGAATCTTCCACGGGCAGCACAAAACATGCCGAGAGTTGCCCCAGCTCCCTGCCCGCATTCATGAGCGTGGGTGAATTTGGCACCAGCTCCAACCGAGTCATCAAACCGTAGAAACGAGCTGCAACTTCGGCCACATCCGCCTGATCATCGTAGATCAGCTCTGCCTCAGCCACCGCTTTGGCGACTCGTTGGAACATTTCCTCCGGTGTTTCTACGACTTCCCCGTACTCATTTTTCTTGAGATAACGCTTTTTCAAGACCACCAAGGCGTTCTCGGTGAGTAGGGGAGAATCAACACTTAGCTGTGGAGCCATTTTATCTCCTTGCTTGGCTTCTTTTAAAAGCAACATATTTATTTTACCATGCAGAAACGGCAGGCCCAACTCTGACTTACCCACCTGAAGAAAAGTTTTTCTATTTGAAAGGTGCTCAATAATAAAAGAGCCCCTGCGTGATGTCAAACCAATTTTATGGTCCGCTGTCCGGGGTCCGTTGTCCGTTGTAAATAGTTGTTTATATTAATTTTATCGATTACTTATCCCGCTCAGAAAGATCCGGGCTGCTTCTTCTCCAGCCTGCGCCCTCTCCACCTGTAGCCCGCAGCTGTTGTGTCGAAAAGGAGTCAGACGGTCACGTTTTTCTCTATTAAAAGCTTGACCTGTCAACCATCCAAGTTACAGGCAAATCCAAGGTCTTTTTTGCGAGGGACAACTGACTACGGACAACGGACCCTCCGAACTCTAGCTTATCTCGGAGAGAGAAGTTGGCACTTTCCGCTGTGGATAGGTTGCGAGACCATAGGCCCAGAAACATTAATCTTGCAAAGGGGAGGCAAATGGGATAGATTACCGTGCTGAACAATGACACCCTCCTCATCTCACACAACTCAAACAGCATTATCTCGGGCTGCATCTTCATCCTTTCGGTTGCCGCCCTTCCACCGGGGAAGCGATCCATGCAGTTCCGCAAAAAAGATTTGCTAGGCATCAAACAGCTTGAGCCTGATGAAATTGAGCTAATCCTTGAGACGGCAGAGACCTTCAAAGAAATCTCCACTCGCCCCATCAAGAAAGTGCCGACCTTAAGGGGTAGGACAGTAGTTCATCTTTTCTATGAGCCCAGCACAAGAACGCGAACCTCCTTCGAGATTGCGGCCAAGCGGCTGAGTGCTGACACTTTCAATATTTCAGCTTCCACAAGCAGTATTGTCAAAGGTGAGACCTTGCTGGATACTGCCAAGAATCTGGAGGCCATGAACCCCGACGTTATTGTGCTGCGCCACTCAGCGGCAGGGGCCCCTCACCTGCTGGCCAAACACGTGCAAGCTTCGGTGATCAACGCCGGTGATGGCATGCACGAACACCCGACCCAGGCTCTGCTCGATCTTCTGACCATCAGAGATAAGAAAGGCAGCATATCCGGGCAAACCGTTGCGATTATTGGAGACATCGCTCACAGCCGAGTGGCTCGCTCGAATATCTGGGCGCTCAATAAGATGGGGGCACGCGTATTGGTGGCCGGTCCAGCAACCATGATGCCACACTATTTGGACAGACTGGGTGTAAAGATTTTCTATAATCCCGAGGACGTCATTCCTGAGGCTGATGTAATTATGATGCTCAGGATTCAGCTGGAAAGACAAGGACAGATGCTACTTCCCAGCCTCAGAGAATATTCCCGGGTTTTCGGTTTGGATGAGAAAAAATTGGCCAAGGCCAAAGCTGATGTGCTTATTATGCATCCAGGACCGATCAACCGCGGCGTCGAGATCAGCCCTTCCGTGGCCGACGGGCCCTATTCTGTGATTCTCGATCAGGTCAACAATGGCGTCGCCGTGCGCATGGCTCTGCTCTACCTGCTCATAGGGGGTGAAAAAGATGAGTAAGCTCATCCGCGGCGGCAGGGTCATTGACCCGGCTAGTGGCTTAGACGATTTACATGACATCCTCATCGACGGAGACAAAATCCGCGCCATAGGCCCCCCTGGATCACTGGAAGAGATATCAGATACTGCCTTTGAAGTCATCGAGGCAAATGATTTATGGGTAGTACCCGGCCTCATTGATCTACACACCCACCTGAGGGAACCCGGGGAAGAATACAAGGAAACCGTGCTCACCGGAAGTCAGGCCGCAGCAGCTGGTGGCTTCACTGCCGTCTGCTGCATGCCCAACACCAAGCCGGTAAACGACAACTCCGCGGTAACCGATCTTATCCTGCGCCGTGCTGCTGAGGCCGACCTAGTGCGAGTCTTTCCAGTGGGAGCCATCAGTCAGGGACAGAAGGGCGAAATGCTTGCTGAATATGCGGAGCTCAAAGAAGCAGGAGTTGTGGCGGTCAGCGACGACGGCCAGGCGGTCATGAACAGCCAGCTCATGCGAAGAGCCCTGGAATACGCCCAGGTTTTTGACTTGCCGGTGATCAGCCACGCCGAAGACCGCGACCTTGCCGGTGACGGTGTGATGCACGAGGGTTTGGTCTCAACCCGTCTGGGCCTGAGGGAAATCCCCGGCGCTGCCGAGGACATCATGGTATTTCGTGATTGTAGTCTGGCCTCACTCACCGGCGGCCGTCTGCACATCGCTCACGTTTCCAGTGGGGGAGCCGTGGAGATAGTAAGAATATTCAAAGCCCGGGGAGTCCGGGTGACTGCCGAGGCCACCCCACACCATTTCACTCTTACTGATGAAACGCTCGAGAATTTTGATACTAACCTTAAAGTTAACCCGCCAATCCGATCCGCTAGTGATTTAGCCGCAATTCAGCAAGGTCTTGCCGACGGCACCATCGACGCCATCGCCACAGATCATGCCCCGCACAGTACCATAGAGAAAGATGTGGAGTTTGACTACGCCGCTTTTGGGATGATTGGCCTCGAAACTGCTCTGCCCTTGACGCTTCGGCTGGTTGACCAGGGAATACTGAGTCCACTTGAAGCAATAGCTAAACTGACCAGCAACCCTGCCCGCATCATTGGAATTGAGCTGGGCAGACTCGCGCCAGGACTACCAGCCGACGTCACCCTCATCGATCCAAAAAGGGAGTTTACCGTCGATGTAAATCAGTTCAGATCCAAGAGCAGAAATTCCCCTTTCCACGGTTGGGATCTCCGAGGTAAAGCAGTTCTGGTCCTGCGGGATGGAATAGTCATCTTCGCTGACTAAAATCTAACCGCTTAGGTACTGTTCTTGCAAGGAAGCTACTGGTGTCGAGGACCTGACACCGGGACCTCGAACTGCAAATCAAAAAACAAATATGAATCCGGATCCGCCAGCCTTACCCAAGCCCGCCCGCATTGAATTGCTCGGAATGGCGGGCGTGATGGCGGGCTGGTATTCGCTAGGCAAATTTCAGGAGTTGGATTAGGAGACTGAGTGACAATGGCGCGCATCCTAGTGGTTGACGACGAAAACAGCATGAGAGAATTTCTGGAAATCATGCTGAATAAAGAAGGGTATCAGGTGGCTACTGCAGCCGGCGGTGGCGAGGCCATTGATATCCTAGAAAAAAGCCCCTTCGATCTAGTGATAACTGACATTCGGATGAAGGAGATTGATGGTCTGGAGGTATTGAAAAGATGTAAAGAACTGCATCCAAGTACCGTTGTAATAATGATCTCTGCATACGCCAGCACCTCCACAGCCGTCGAGGCGATGAAGTGGGGAGCGTACGACTATCTGCCTAAGCCTTTCAAAGTAAGGGAAATCAAGGGGGTTATCCGAGACGCTTTGGTGGCCGCCCAGGCACAGGAAGCCCACGAAAAGGAAGCAGCTGATAAGACCAGTGGTACGGAATACCACGGTATTGTGGGTGAGAGCCAGGAAATAAGAAAGATCCTTGATCTGATCCCTCGCATCGCTGCCGCCACCAGCAATGTCCTCATTACCGGAGAGTCGGGTACCGGTAAAGAGCTCATAGCCAAGGCAATACACCGTGAAAGCCCTCGCAAGGATAATCCATTCGTTACGGTCAACTGTGGCAGCGTACCCGAAACACTGATGGAAAGTGAGCTTTTTGGACACAAGAAAGGCGCGTTTACCGGAGCCACCACAACTCGCAGTGGACTTTTCGAAGCCGCCGATGGCGGAACCCTTTTTTTGGATGAAATGGCAGAACTCACCCCACCTGTCCAGGTCAAGCTCCTCAGGGCAGTACAGGAAAAAACCTTCAAGATGGTGGGGGGCAGTGAGGAGCTGAGCGTCGATGTACGCATCATTAGCGCCACCAACCGCGATCTTGAACGCGAGGTGATGAACGGTAATTTCCGCGAAGATCTCTACTATCGGCTGAACGTTATTAACATTAACATGCCGCCCTTAAGGGAACGCCCCGAAGAGATCCCTCTGTTGGCCCAGCATTTTCTGGAAAAGTACAGCCAACAAATGGGAAAGGACATCAGAAAAATTTCCTCTTTCGCCCTGGATATCCTCAAGAGTTATAACTTCCCGGGCAATATCCGAGAGCTGGAAAACATCATCGAACGAAGCGTGGCTCTAGAGAGCTCCAACATCGTCCTGCCAGACAGCTTAACATTGTCCAGTTTCAAGCAGACTCAGGTTCAGCCTAAACCTGACGCTGTCTCCCTAACGCTCCCCCAGGAAGGGATCGATCTGGATAATGTCCTGGGTCAATTGGAAAAAGATCTACTCCAACAAGCTTTGGAAAGAACCAGGGGCGCGAAACAAAAGGCAGCCGACTTGCTAGGCATCAGTTTCCGTTCCTTTCGCTACCGCCTGGCCAAGTATGGCTTGGGTGGCGATGATGAGGCAGCAGAGGAGTAGATTGCTGCCTTTAATCGTAATCTTCTAGCCTTCTTTTCCTCACCGCACAGCTGCTTTCTCCCAGACAGTTTTATCTTTCCGTGGAACAGGTTATTGCCCTCGGTTACAATTATTGAAATCGGAGGGAGACAAATGACCCAATTCAGGAAACTGTCGCGACGTGCCTTTTTGGCCAAGGCCGGAGGATCGCTGGTCAGCATCAGCCTGCCAGGCGTATTTGTGAAACTCATGGATACGGAAAACCTGGCACTAGCGGCGGAGACCCGGCCCGATGGTAGACCGCGTTTGCCTCCGGGGCAGCAGGCGGTTAAACGGTTATTTGATATGGGTGGCGTTCAAGGAACTGCCAGCACCCGAGACTGGCAAGTGAAAATTCACGGTGAAGTAGAAAAACCGACTACCCTGACTTTTCAGGAACTTCTGGAACTGGGCCAAGTGGATATTACTTGCGATGTGCACTGTGTCACCGGTTGGACTTTGCTGGACTCCCAGTGGAGAGGGGTCCAGCTGACCACAATCATGAATTTGGTAAAGACCAAAGAGAGTGCCCGTTTTGTCATTTTTCAGGCAACCGCCGGCTATTCCAGCAACATTCCCATCAATGAGGCCCGCAAGGAAAACGTGCTTCTCGCTCATGGTTTTTCAGGTAGAGAACTGCCTCGACCCCACGGCGCTCCGGTTCGGGCACTGGTGCCTGATCTATATTTCTATAAGAGTGCAAAATGGCTCGAGGGAATCAAATTCACTGCCCGGGATGAGCCAGGCTATTGGGAAATAAGAGGTTACAACAACTCCGCGGATCCCTGGAAAGAAGAACGGTTCGAGTGAAGAGATTTTAGATTGCAGATTTTAGATTGCAGATTGCGGATTTATAGTGCAGCGTGTTTTTGCTTGCGAAATGCTTGAGCCCTTGAACCCAAAATCTACAATCCTTCGACCTGTCCCAGTGATTAAGCCTTCCGCGACGCGAATCAACGACATTTCTCCTTTCCTCCAACCGTAAGAGTAGAGGAAATTCTTTACATAGCTAAAATAATCGTTATAGATAAAGAACATTGGATCCTGGGGTGAATTTAAGCGTCTGAAGATAAGAAAATAATGTTAGAATTGCAGAACAGAAGGCAGTCATTACTGGACGTTTAGTACAGTTCGAGTATTGAATATTTACCCCGTTTCGGATATAGTGAAAAAGTTCACTAATTCGCAAACGGCAACCGAAGGAATTTCAATCCATGGACACCCCAAGCAAATCTGAAACTGGCGCCGTATTGGGATCGGTAATGGTGATTGGCGGCGGCATCGCTGGCATGCAAGCATCCCTCGATCTTGCCGATTCAGGCTTCAAGGTATATTTGGTGGAGAAAAACCCTGTCATCGGCGGGGTTATGGCCCAGTTGGACAAAACCTTTCCCACCAATGATTGCTCCATGTGAATTATCTCGCCCAAACTGGTCGAGGTCGGCCGGCATTTGAATATCGAACTACTTACCCTTTCCGAGGTGAAGAATATATCCGGTAATGTGGGGCGCTTTCAGGTCTCTGTCGAGAGACAACCTCGCTACATTGACCTGGAGCGCTGCACTGGCTGCGGTGATTGTGCCGAGGCTTGTCCGGTGACCATGCCCAGTGAGTTCGACCAGGGTATCGGCCCCAGGAAGGCCACCTATAAGCCCTACGCCCAGGCCATACCAGGTGGATATGTTATTGACAAGCGTGATCGATCCCCCTGCACCAACGGCTGTCCCAACCATGTCAATGCTCACGCCTATGTGTCTTTGATTGGTCAGGGGAAATACCAGGAAGCCATGGAGGTCATCCTCAGGACCCTGCCTTTCCCGGGGACCATAGGTCGCATTTGCCCCCATCCTTGTGAGACCACATGCAGGCGGGGCGAGGTGGATGAGCCCATTTCTATCTGTGCCCTGAAGCGGTTTGTGGCTGATCAGGTGGACATCGAAGATCTCCCTGTGCCCGAGATTGCAAAACGGGATGAGAAGGTGGCGATCATCGGCTCCGGTCCTGCGGGTCTTACTGCGGCTCATTTTCTTGCCCTGGAGGGGTATGAGTCAACTGTCTTTGAGGCTCAGTCGGTTGCCGGAGGCATGTTGCGCTTGGGCATTCCTGACTACCGGTTGCCCCCTGAGGTTTTGGACAAGGAGATTCGGGCCATAACCCGTCTGGGGGTGGAGATCAAGCTAAATACTGCCTTGGGTCGGGATGTGACCATTGATGGTCTTTTCAAAGAGGGCTACAAGGCAGTCTATCTTGCCATCGGTGCCCATAACAGTATGAAGCTCGGAATTGCTGGGGAAGATAGCAAGGGAGTGATCTCAGGTGTAGATTTTCTCCGACAGGTCAACTTAGGCCAACTCATTAGGGTAGACGGCTCTACGGTTATCGTGGGTGGTGGCGATGTGGCCATTGACGCGGCGCGCTCAGCCTTGCGTCTGGGCGCCGATAAGGTGACAATCCTTTATCGCCGCACCCGCGCGGAAATGCCGGCCCTCAAGGAAGAGGTGGAGCAGGCGCTGGCCGAAGGCATTGAAATACACTACCTTATCGCGCCCACCAAAATTATGACCCGTAACGACCTAGTCTCCTCCATCGAGTGCCTCCGCATGGAATTGGGAAAGCCTGATGCCAGCGGCCGACGCCGTCCGGTCCCAATCGCTGGAAGCGAATTTAATCTGCCGGCCGATCTTGTGATTCCGGCCATCGGCCAACGGCCCCATATCAATTCTCTCTCGGAGATTGCAGGATTGGAACTGACTCGGTGGAGAACCTTCGTTACGGACCCAGTGATCTATAGCACGGGGATAGACGGGGTTTTTGCTGGAGGAGATGCTGTAACTGGCCCTTGGATAGCGATAGGGGCGGTGGCAGCCGGCCGGGAGGCGGCGATTTCCATCTCTCGCTATTTGAAGGGCGAGGACCTGCTAGCCGGTCGTGATCCCGTTGAGTTTCCGCAAAAAAATTTCGTCCCCATCCCTGAAAAAATCGACAAGATTCCCCGGGCTGAGCAGGCTACCCTTAGCATGGCAGAGCGGAAGGTGGATTTCGCTGAAGTGGAGTTGGGGCTCACCGAAGCGCAGGCCAAGGCCGAGGCAGAAAAATGCCTCAACTGCATGTCCTGTTGTGAGTGTCTTGAATGCGTAGCCGCTTGCAAGGCTGAAGCGGTAAAGCACGTGATGCGGCCGGAAACCATAAACATCGAAGTGGGCTCGGTGATTCTTGCCCCGGGGTTCGAAACCTTCGACCCCAATCGCTATGACGAATACGCTTACAGTGAACTGGACAATGTGGTCACGAGCATAGAGTTTGAACGCATGCTTTCCGCTTCAGGCCCACTCAAAGGGCATCTGGTCCGTCCTTCTGACCACGAAGAGCCCAAGAAGATAGCCTGGCTCCAATGCGTGGGATCTCGGGATATCAACCATTGTGACAACCGCTACTGTTCGGGTGTTTGCTGCACGCACGCCATCAAGCAAGCAGTTATCGCTAAAGAGCATTCCAAGAATGATCTGGAGACCGCCATCTTCTTTATGGACATGCGCACTTTCGGCAAAGATTTCGAGAGATACTACAATCGCGCCAGACAGGAACACGGAGTGCGCTTCGTTCGCTCCCGCGTCCACTCAGTCGATCTCGACACCCCCACCAACAACTTGATTCTCTCTTACGTGGACGAAACTGGCCTTATAAATGAGGAGATTTTTGACCTGGTGGTTCTTTCTGTAGGCATGCAAACTCCTGCGGCGGTGTTAGAAATGGCTGAGCGACTGGGAGTGGAGCTGAATTCAGATCGCTTTTGTGCCAGCAACTCCTTCAGCCCTGTTGCCACCTCAAAGCCAGGAATCTACGCTTGCGGAGCTTTTCGCGGCCCCAAAGACATTCCGCAGTCGGTCATGGAAGCAAGTGGGGCGGCCGCTGCAGCCGGCAGTGATTTGTCGTCAGCGCGGTATACCCTTACCCGCACTGCAGTATCCCCACCGGAGATCAATGTCAAAGGGGATCCACCTCGCATCGGCGTTTTCGTCTGCCACTGTGGGATTAACATCGCCGGCGTAGTGGATGTGGCGGCGGTACGAGACTATGCCACTACCCTTCCCTATGTTTCCCATGTGGAAGATAATCTATATACCTGTTCACAAGACGCCCAAGAGCAGATGCTGCAAATAATCAAAGAACAGGAGCTGAACCGTGTGGTGGTTGCAGCCTGCTCGCCGAGAACCCACGAGCCCCTTTTCCAGGAAACTCTGGCCAACAGCGGCCTCAACAAATATCTCTTTGAAATGGCCAACATCCGCAACCACGACTCGTGGGTACATGGCAACGACCCGAAGGCAGCCACGGAAAAAGCAAAAGATTTGTTACGTATGGCAGTGACCAAGGTAGCCCTTCTAGAGCCCCTAAAAGAAACCACAGTGGAGATCACTCAATCTGCCCTGGTGGTGGGTGGTGGCATTGCTGGCATGATTGCAAGTACGCAACTCGCTGATCAAGGCTATCCAGTAACTCTAATAGAGGCGAAGGCGGAACTGGGCGGCCATGCTCTCCACCTCCGAAAAACCTGGCGCGGTGAAAATGTAAGCAGTTTCTTGAAGGATCTTATCTCAAGAGTAAATGATAATTCGCACATCAAGGTTCATTTGAATGCCGAACTCCAAGAAGTAAAGGGGTTTGTCGGCAATTTTCAGAGTAAGATCCGAATTTCCGGAAATAACGGTGCCAAGTCAACCACACTTCGCCACGGCGTCGCCATTCTAGCTACTGGCGGTCGCGCCATAGTACCCGATGAGTATCTTTACGGTCGTCATCCCAGAGTATTCCGCTGGCACGAACTTGAAGATGCGCTTGAGGCAAAACAACTTCAAGACGCCCGCTGCACCGTCTTCATTCAGTGTGTAGGTTCCCGCGAGCCCAATCGGCCCTATTGCAGCAAAATCTGCTGCACCTTTTCCATTCAGCAGGCCGTTACCTTAAGGGAAACCTACCCGGATATGGATGTCTATATTCTCTACCGAGATATTCGCACTTACGGCCAGCGTGAAGAGCTTTACGCTCGAGCACGGGCCGCAGGCGTCATCTTTATTCGTTATTCGATGGAAGAAAAACCTGTGGTCAACACTGACAGCGGCGGTCGCTTACAAGTCGTGGTTAAAGATCACGTACTCCAGCGACCATTGCTCCTTACGCCTGATTTCATTACCCTGGCAACCGCCATTGAGCCGTGCGAAACTAAAGGACTAGCCCAGCTTTTCAAGGTATCGCGCAACGAAGACAATTTCTTCGCGGAAGCTCACGCCAAACTGCGGCCGGTTGAATGCGCTACTGATGGTATTTTCCTCTGCGGTCTGGCGCATTATCCCAAGCCGGTCGAAGAGAGCATCGCCCAGGCCCAGGCAGCGGCCAGCCGAGCCATCACCCTTCTGGCCCAAAAGACCCTTCAAGTGAGCGGCCAGGTGGCAGCGGTCAGTCCGATGAAGTGCTCCGCCTGTAGTGTTTGTGTGGCCATCTGCCCCTTCGGTGCTCCGGGCTTCAACGACAGAAACTTTTCTGAGATCAACCAGGCCCTTTGCAAAGGTTGCGGCTTGTGTGTTGCCTCTTGCCGTTCAGGGGCCATCGATCTCAAAGGTTTCGAGGACAAGCAGATCTTCGCCATGCTTGAGGAGCTTTGAACGCTTAGTGTTACAACAAATCCTTATATCGAATATCGAAATACGAAACAAATTCGAAATTCGAATATCAAATGTTCAAAACAGGATCAGTTAATAAGCCACAGAAGTTCCAATACATTGCCAGATAAAAGAAGTCGTTTTGAATTTGTAATTTTGGTGATTTGGATTTGTTTGGGATTTCGTGTTTCGGATTTCGGATTTGACAAGTGATTGCTTTGGGCAATTCCCACCTCACAAGAGACCAGGAATGGAAAGATGGAAGAGATCCAAACTGATAGCTGGCAGCCCAAGATAGTTGCCTTCCTCTGCAATTGGTGCTCCTACGGGGCAGCAGATCTTGCCGGGGTGAGCCGGTTGCAATATCCCCCTCACATCCGAGCCATTCGGGTCCCATGTACCGGTCGGATGAATCCCAAGTTTCTCCTGGCAGCTTTCCGGCAGGGTGCTGATGGAATCTGGGTTTCTGGATGACACCCAGGTGACTGCCATTACCTGGAAGGTAATTACTATGCCAGAAGAAAATTCGCCCTGTTCAAGAACCTTATTGAGTACATGGGCATCGAAGAAGGCCGACTTCACTTCTCTTGGATCTCTTCGGCTGAAGCAGGCAAGTTTGTTGATGTGGTCAAGGAAATCACTGATCAAGTTAGGCAGCTTGGGCCAGCCTCGAAGTTGATCAAGGAGCTTCCGGTTCTATCCGACGAATCAGTTAGCAGCGGGAAGATGGCAGCTGGCGAAGCAGGATGACGCAGGGACGAGACGGGAGTAATGACCAATGGGTAATAACAAAATAAGAGACCTTAAATGCAATCATACAGAACAAAAATCTTTGAGATAGCTCTGCGGCTGCTTGTGGAAAAGCAGGTGGATGAGGTACTCGGCTTTCGGCGAGGCAGCATACCCATGATGTCCCAGCCTATCCTGATCAGTAGTCCTGATGAAGCGGACCAACTGCACTGGGATTCGTTCTGTAGCAGTAATCTGGCCACTTACCTACCTCGACGAAAAGGTAGAGTTGCAGTCTTCGCGAAGGGTTGCGACTCGCGTAACATCGTTCTGCAAATTCTGGAAAACCAAATCAAGCGTGAACAGCTATACATTATCGGAGTCCCCTGCCAGGGGATGGTTGACAGGCGCAAGGTTTTAGCCGCCCTCGATGGCCGTGAGCCTGCAGGCGTAAGTGAAGGCAACGGAATGATTCGGCTAAGCGGTGGGAATTTTAAGGAAGATCTTTCGCGAGATGAGTATCTGCAGGAAAATTGTGCCATATGTACTCACCGTAATCCCGTAATCTACGATGAGCTGGTGGCTGAAACAACCAATGAACAAAGGGAGGTGGATCGTTATGTCGATATCCACGCCCTAGAAGCTATGAGCGATGACGATCGCTGGCAGCATTTCGAAAAGATCCTCACTCCATGCATTCGCTGTTACGCCTGTCGCAACGCTTGTCCCATGTGTTACTGCCCAACCTGTTTTGTTGACGAGTCAACACCGCAGTGGTTGGGTAAATCCATTGACCCCACCGACACAAGGACATTCCACTTTCTGCGGGCCTTTCATTTGGCCGGTCGCTGCACAGACTGCGGCAATTGCGAGCGGGCTTGCCCGATGGGGATCAAGGTACGACAGCTCACTAAGAAGCTGGAAAAGGACATAAAACAACTATACGCTTATGAAGCTGGTTTGAGTCTAGATGAACCACCACCTCTGGACACTTATCGCCCAGACGATCCACAGGAGTTCATCAGATAGAATATTAGGTGGTTTTCATCAGTTGAGTCGGTTATGCGGGCAGACAGGCCAAACCGGCCAAACTATTTTTCAGGGTATTTACAACACAATGACAGATAAAATGGTCAAAAAGGCAGATCTGACCCAGCTGTTGAGCCGACTGCTGGAAGACTACCGGGTTTTCGCACCGGTTCGTCGTGGGGACATCACCAATTTCCAGCAAATATCTACCGCAGACGAACCGTATTTCAGTTGCACCAATACCATTCTTTCTCCAAAGTCACTCATGCTCCCACAATCAGAGTGCATGTTCGATTTTACTTTAGAGAAAGGGAGCGATATGGCAGGGATCATGAGGGAGATCGACAAGGATTATTCTCCCCGGGTGATCTTCGGCATCCGACCCTGCGATGCTAAATCCTTCCAACTGCTGGACCTCAATTTCGATACCTCCTCCTACCGGGACCCCTGGTGGGTGCGGCGGCGGCACCATACCACCCTGGTTGGTCTGGGCTGCAACGTTCCGTGTAGCACTTGCTTTTGTACCTCAGTCGGCGGCAGCCCTTTTGCAGAGGATGGACTGGATCTGCTTCTCACCGATGTTGGTGACGAGTTCGCTTTGCAATCCATCACCGAAAAAGGTGAACAGTTATTGAGGAAAACGGGAATCGAAACTGAATCTTCGGCGGCAACGGCAAAGGCAGTACTGGCGTGCAAAGAGTCGGCATTGGGCTTGATGGGGTCGTCAGTCCCCACTAACAACCTCGAAAAGCATGACGTAACAGCACTATTCAACGCTGATTTTTGGGATAAAGTGCAGTTTGCCTGTATCAACTGTGGTATCTGCACCTACGTTTGTCCCACCTGCTGGTGCTTTGACATCCAAGACGAGGTACGCAAGAACAACGGTGTACGGTTGCGCAATTGGGATTCTTGCATGTCCCCGCTTTTCACCTTACATGGGTCAGGACATAATCCTCGAAATGAAAAGCTTCAACGGGTCAGACAGCGCTTCATGCACAAGCTCAAATACTTTGTGGACAAATATGAACGCGGCGTGGCCTGTGTAGGTTGTGGTCGATGCGTCGAGCAATGCCCAGTGAATATTGATATTCGTGAGGTATTTAGATTAATGAACCAGTTTAAGTCTTAGCTGGTTCAGCCAGTTAAGTCGGTTGATTCAGTAACCGGCGTACCCTTTGAGGATCGACTTGGAGAACCCTTATCTTCCATATCCCGTAAGGATCGACTCGGTCATTACAGAGACCGAAGATCGCAACCTCAAGACCTTTAAATTGGTTTTTTTGAGTTCTGAGGACAGCGAAAAGTTTGTCCATCGAGCCGGCCAATTTGCTGAACTATCCATCGCCGGCAAAGGCGAAATCCCCATTGGCATCGCCTCATCCCCCACCGAACAAGGTCACCTGCTCTTCACCGTCAACAAAGTAGGGTTGGTCACCGCTGCGCTGCATCAGATGACCGTCGGTGAGGTCATGGGAGTGCGAGGGCCTCTGGGTAACTGGTATCCATGGGAAGAAATGGAAGGTAAGAACGTGGTCATCATCGGCGGTGGCTTCGCTTTTACCACCTTGAGAGCCTCCATAGTCTATATGTTACATCCGGAAAACCGTAGCCGTTTTGGTGATGTTACGGTGATCTACGGCGCCCGCACTCCTGGTATGCTCCTATATAAAGATGAACTGGTAGCCTGGGATGAGCGGGATGACATTCGCATGCACATCACCGTGGATGCCAGCAATGACCCCGACTGGAAATATAACGTTGGCTTCGTACCCACAATAACTCAGGAGAAGGCGCCAAGCGCCGAGGACGCCTACGCAATTGTTTGTGGGCCACCCATCATGATTAAGTTCACCCTGCCTATTTTAAGTGAGTTGGGCTTTTCTCCAGAGCGAATCATTATGAGCTTGGAGATGCGAATGAAGTGCGGAATCGGCATGTGTGGTCGCTGTAATATTGGCACTGAATACGTCTGTAATGACGGCCCCGTCTTTAGCCTGGCTCAGCTGGGCCAGTTGCCCAATGAATACTGACATTGGGGGATGTGGGATTTAGAATTTCGGATTTCGGATTTACAACATGGTTTATTCGTTGTTTTTCTGCTAGGCTGAATGGTGAAAAATGGCCAATAGACGAGGAGGCAATGGTGGTTAACCTTGACGATTTGAAATCCATTATTTTACTGAGCCATCTGACTGATCCCATGCTAGAAAAGCTTTCTGATATTGCCCTGACAACAGAATATAGCGCTGGCGATTACATCTTTAAAGAGGGAGACTATGCCCGATATCTCTACTCAATCGTTGATGGAAAAGTTGGACTCGAGCTTGAGAAGACCACCAACACCCACGTCATGATCGACACCATCGGCCGCGGTCGTACCTTCGGTTTTTCCGCGCTCGTTGACACGGAGCAGAAAAAGTATACAACCCATGCCAGGGCAATGACCGACACCAAACTCTTTGCCTGGGAAGGTACCCAGTTAGAAATGCTTTTCTATCAAGACTACGAAATGGGTTTCCTGTTCATGAAAAGAATTGCCAAGATTGCCAAGTCGAGGCTGCAAATTAGAAATGTGCAATTCCTTGATATATACAGTTGATCTGAGGTCTGATAAGCAAAACAACCAAGCAAAAGAGGTGGCTTTGCCCTAGTCCTCTGTATGGTTAGGGTAAAGCCACCTCTTTTAGGCGCATGCTTTATTTCATGGAGGCTATGATCTTGTTTAGCTTCTCCGTGATGATCCGCTCGGCAATTACAGACAATCTTTCTTCAACCAGACGGCTTACCAGCGTTTCTAATTTCTTGGTCATGAGAGCACCCAACTCCTCGTCGGAAGCAGATTGAGTGGACGGTTCACCTGCGCTTTCTTCCTTGCCCTCCGAAGCACTTTGCGCTTCCAGTTCAGCAAAGAGAGCATCTGCAGGGTCTTCCTCAACAACAGTCGGCTCCGCAGTGGTACCATCTTCTTGTCGGGACTCAGACTCTACCTTCAGATCATCCAAGATATCCTGGTCGAATTCATCATCGATGGCAACCGTTTCATCAGCACCAGCATCCTCTTGACCGGACTCGGATTCCATCTCCAGATCGTCTAAGAGGTCCCCTGCGAGTAGATCATCAATGGCAGGAGTTTCATCAGCACCAACATCCTCTTGGCTGGACTCGGTCCCCATCTCCAGATCGTCTAAGAGGTCCCCTGCGAGTAGATCATCTACGTCTGGAGGTTCACCGGCGTTTTTCTTTACGCCATCAGAGGTTTCGTTTGGCTCCGCTGCCTGTTTCAAAAGTGTGGAAACATCTACTTCACGCGTGGCCAGAAGTTCTTGCAACGCCCTGGCAGCTTCCTGATCCTTGTCCTTGCTGCTGGTTGCTGTCGCAGCAGGATTTCCGATATCGCCGGCCACGCTTTGCTCTGCCAGCATGGCCTCTACCTCGCCTTCCGCATCATTCAAGGCGTCAGGCGCAGCCTGTGGTTTAACTTTGGCGGGCTTGGCCTTAGCTGGAGGCTCAGTTGGCTCGTCGAACAGATTCGTATCTAGATCCAGGTCACCGATTGACACTTTCTCTTCATTGATCCCCACTGCCGACACCTCTCCATTGGAAGTCACATCGGCCAAAATAGGTCCTTCCGTTTCCACAACGTCCGCAAGATCAGCGATCTCAGTGTCAATGGTGTCCAGGAGGAAATCGAGTTTTTTGGCACTCATCTTCTGAGGCTTCCTCTCTGCACTCCCCTTCTCTGAGGACCTATTGTCCATGTTCATCATTCCCCAGCTACCAGATGTAACGGTCTTGGAGCCGGCCTGGAGGTGTCAACAAAATTCTGGTGACCAAGAACTTTATGACTAATAAGCAAAAGCAATGCCAAACGCATTTTTTGGTCACAAAAAATGGCTCTAACCGGTCGTCTTCATAAAAAAACAAATCCCCACCGGCGCACCTTTGCCGGTGGGGGAAAGGAGTATTGGAGAGAGAGTTGAAGGTATCAGGAGGCATTGAGATGCTCGCCTCGCAAGTTTCAGATTGCAAGAGTGGTGCCCAAACAGGCAATAAAGTAAAAAAGTAGATAATTCAAAAAGTTATAAAAAATCGCTTTGACAAGCCGTCTCGGCCTATAGCCAAAAATTGGCCAAATGGTCAAGGTCAAGTTTGCCAAAACATCAAATTACCATGTATTCAAAGTCACCTCATCTTGGCGGAATCAGAGTGGGTTCGGTTTATAGACGAAGTCAATTTTCTCAGCCTTGTCTAGAGAACTTTCTTGGCTTGTAAGGTAAATTGGCATGATATGTGCTCGTTACAGGGACATCTCTTATCTGTGGAAGGAGAGCACCATGAAGCCTAAGCCTAATAAGTTGGAACCATTGTTGGCCAGCCTTCTCACGCTTGACTGGGAGATTAGCGGTGACAGCATCCAGAAGTTTGAAGAGGAGTTGGTCGCACTCAGGAAAAAACTCAGCAACGACGCTGATAGTAAGGGCCTGATCGAATTGGCCCTCCCGGTCTGTAACTACTTGCGGGTTAGGAAAGGATCGGCTTCACCCGCCTCAATGCAATTTCTCCACGAGGCCACGCGCACATTGCACCTTTTTCAGCGAGACAAAAAGCTAGGAGTTTCCGCGCGCCGGAAAGTCGTTAACAGCCTGCATTCCAAATTTCAGAGGCTGCTGGCTGATGTCCAGAGAATAAACTCCGCGGTAGTGCGTGTCACTCGGCCGAAGCCCAAGGCGGCTGCTTTACCCTCAAGCCCCAAAACGGTGGTTAAGACTAAAACTAAGAAAAAAGCTAAGACTCCTGTCCGCAAGGTTAAGAAGCAGACAGCTACCACCGAGGTCCTTAAGGTGATTGCGAGTCACAAAAAGGGCATAGAGTTGGCCAAACTAAGGAGGAGAACAGGGTTTGCCGACAGTACGATTAGGGGGATTCTCTCGAAAGCCATCAAAGAGGGAAAGGTAAAGAGAATAGGTAGAGGTGTTTATGTCGCTGCCTAAAGGGAAGGATAAAGGCACAGGGCACAGGGCACAAGGCCAAAACAAAAAAAACTTATCCTCTCCCTATACCTTGCACCTTGCGCCTTGAACCTTTTCTATTGGCAAAGCCACTGACACTGGATTTGTCCAACAGGACCAACTTTCCTTTGCTCAAATAAATGGGTGGTTAAAAACTGTATTTTATCCCTAAACCCAGGGCATTTGAGGCACCCTTAACATCGTTGAAAAGCCCAAGAACTCCAGATCTGTGATGAATACGGACGACGAAACTCCAGCTGGGAATTCTTGGGAGAGAAAACGCCAATTCGAACATGAGGTAGTTTAACAACTGGGAGGTATCGTCGTACTTTTGGTCCTCGAGTTTGGGAGTTTCAGAAGCATAAGACAATCCATTTCCTGCCGCAAAGCTCGTGTCGACATATCTGTCCCAAGGAAAAGGCAGCCAACGAACCACAACAAGAGCGACGAATTCCCAGTGGTCTTGATCGCCAAAGTGTTTTGCAACCTGTCCTTCTGCTTCGAAATCCAAGTACTTTTTGTAGGATGCAAATCTTCTCGACAGAGCCAAGTCCACGAGATAGGAATCTTTGTACTCTGCTTCCAGAATAAGGACTTGCCCAAGGGAACTGGTCGACAACTTGGCGCCATAGAGAGTTATTGACCAATCTCTATCTGCCCTGCCCTTTTCTGCGTTACTTTGTTCTGCGCCACTCTTTTCGCAAAACCCCAAAAGAAAGATCAACATGCAGAAGGCGCAAAACAATAATGGCTGTCGTTGCATCTTTAAAAACCACGTGGTGATTGGGAGAAAGAGTTTGAAAGATTCCAACCTCGGTATAGCAGCCAGGTGACACTTCGTCGCTCATGTTTAGATTGCAGATTCTAAACCCGCCTGAGTGATCTCGGGCACAGCCGAGGGTTAGATTGCAATTAATAAAGTTGGCAAACCTCTAAAACATTTACAAACCTCCCTTCTTTCGTTACACTCAAAGCCTATGCGGTTGACATTATTCCGATATTTGCTAGTCGAGCTGCTGGTCCCTTTCTTCGTCAGCCTGTTGGTCCTGACCTTGGTGCTTCTTTTGGCCAAAACCATGCAGTACATGCGACTGCTATTTGCAAGCGGCTCCGTGCTGGTTGATTTCGGCAAGTTATTACTCTATTCCCTTCCCTACTTTCTTGCCTTCACCATGTCAATGGCCACACTCCTCTCAGTGCTCCTCGCTTTTGCCAGACTTGCTCACGACAACGAGATCACCGCCATGAAAGCTGCCGGAGTCAGCTTTTACCAGATGATTCCTCCGGTGGCCACGCTGGTTTTCTGCGCCTGGCTGGTCTCCTTTGGTCTTGCCCTGTTCGTCCTCCCCGGTGGCCAGTCCGCTCTGGAACGTCATCTGTTGGAAATGGCCCAGTCCAGAGTTCAATTGGGGTTAAAAGAAAGGGTCTTCAACGACCAAATTGATGGGCTCGTTTTTTTCATCAATAGCATCTCGCCAGATGGCACCCGCTTGGAAGAGGTGTTTATTTCCGATGAACGCTCCCCCAAAACCAAGAGCTCCATTGTCGCCGCCGAGGGCATCGTTATAAACGACCCCAGCAGCAAGCGACTCACCCTCAGACTATTTCGGGGTAATATTTTGCGGGTGGGTGACGACCTGCGCCGGGCGCAAACCATTCACTTCCAAAATTACGACTTTCACGTTGATCTGGACTCCCTCACTTCAGGTGGAGAAACTTTCCGCAAGGGCCCAAGTGAGATGAATCTCACTGAGTTAAGAGAGGCTATGGCTGCGGCCGAACCCGGCTCCAAAGTAAAGATTAAATTATCGTGGGAATGGCACCAGCGATTCTCCCTCCCTTTCGCCTGTATTGTTCTGGGTTTTGTTGCTGCGCCTTTGGGAGTCCAAACAAGGACAGGTTCCCGGTTTTCAGGCGTGGTTATTGGCTTATTCTTATTTTTGCTTTATTACATCTTCTTGTCGGCCGCCCAAGCTTTTCGCAAAGATGTGGCCTATCCACCTGCAATTGGTCTGTGGGTGCCCAATGTCGTTTTTGGCATTCTTGCCATCACTTTGTGGATCAAGACTGCGCGAGAACAGCCCTTTAAACCGATTGCTGTCGCCAAGTGGCTGATAGCCAAGGTAGCCTCTCGGCTCACATCCCGCCATCGTATAAGCCCCCCGTAAAGACCACAGACAGAGTGAGCTTGTCCTCCTTTGATTCTTACTGGATAAGTTCGCGCAAGGAAGGAAACACCGCAAAGCGCAGAGGGTTAAAAACGGTAAAGGGTAAAGGGTGAACAGTTGAAAATGTGTCGCTTGATTTGTTTACGCTTCACCCTTTACCCCTTACCCTTTACCCTTCACCGTTCACTTTTTCCGGCAATCCGGCCCAGGCCCTTATGACCCTGGCAATTCTTCTTATCTTGTTCTCCGATATCACTGGATATACGCAAATCTCTAGGATGGAAGCTTCACTGAGTCCTTTTTGCTTATCCTCAGTATATTCTTTCTCTCGAAACGGTTTTAGCGCCGAACAATCGGCCATATCAGTTGTCTTCGAATCAATTCCATGCCGCAAGAGATAATGGCGCAAGTCATCCCGTCTGTCGGGATCCAAAGTCAGGGGATAGTAGACGTAAATATGGTCTCCTGCCAACGCACGCGGAGCTTTGAGTCCCTCCACTTCCCCCAGTTTTTCAGTTAGAAGCCGGGCGTTGCGCTTGGCGCCCTCATTGAAAGAGTCGATATGCTTTAGTTGAAGCAGCCCAATGGCTGCCTGGAGGTTAGACAAACGACTGACCCGAGGGTTCGTACTGATGAACTCTTCCAGGAGCTCATTCCCTACAGCGGAGTCCATCAGTGGCTTACCTGACAAGAGTTTCAGCCTCAAAACCGGATAGGCCGTCATCCCGAAAACTGAGGGTCGGGTCAGTAACCATTTGACCCAGATGGTAACTGCCTCCTTAGTTATTGCACCTTTCGCGGGCATCGGTGCCTTTGCCAGAACTTCCCTGGCTCGATGAGCAATCTCGTCGTCGCCAGTCGCAATGGCGCCGCCGCCAAAACACGGCATGTTCTTTCCTTCTGCGAAGCTGAATATCCCAATATCTCCGAAAGTTCCCACCTGCTGGCCGTCTACCCTCACGCCGCATGCATGAGCACAGTCTTCCAGGACCCGAATATTGCGTTCATCTGCCAGGGCCACCAACTCGCGTATAGGGCACGGTTGACCGAAAAGGTGGGTCGCCAGGACCGCCCCTGTGTTGTCGGTAATCTTCGACTCGACGTGCTCTGGTCCGGAATTGAAGGTGTCCGGGTCAACCTCGCAAAAAACAGGCTCATAACCGAGTATCTTCGCCACCATGGGCATAACAGGAAAAGTAAGTATGGGAAATATTATTTCTTTTCCCTTTTCCAGACCCAATGCTTCCAAGGCCAATTGAAACGCTGAGCGGCCTGCAGAGGCGCCAAAAACATATGGAACACCCAACCATTCCCCGAATTTCTCCTGAAATTGCTCGAGGTCAGGACCCTCTTGCACCTTGTCGCCCAAGACACAACTTACCAGCGTACGCAGACTTCCCGGAGGGAGATTCACACACCGCCGCGGTACTGTACCCATTAATGCCATGGTCGTATTCTCCTCAGGGGTTCTTAAATATGAGTTAGAAAATTTTTCGAATACCCAGAAGATTCCAAAAAATATCCGGATTATGCCAGTAGAAGGCACCGTGTCGCCACATGTGACGAATTGCGAAACCAGGACGGAAAATGTAGCGACGATAGAATTGTGAGCGAAGCTTCACCAGCTCTTCGATGGAAACATCAGCCAGGGAAAACATGGGCGTCGCATAATGAAACATTTTTTTCGGATCATATTCCGCAATCTGGTCTTTGTATTCCTGCCAAGCAGCAGAGCCTGGATACGGCGTGTAGAAGTGCACCTGAATGCTGTCTGAATCGAGTTCCAGGGCAAACTTGATGGTCTGTTCGATTTCTTCCCGAGTTTCAGTTGGATTCCCGATGACATAGTAGGCATTGGTGCCGATGCCCAGTTTACGGGTCCATTGAAAGACCTGACGGCAAAGGTCCAACCACGGTTTCGGTTTATGCAGTTTCTTCATGCCATCTATGATCCTTTGACTGCCGGATTCCACTCCTATCCCCAGCATGATGCAACCAGCTTTTTTCATTAGTGCCAGGAGTTCGTAGTCGACCTCGTCCACGCGGACCCGAGCCATCCAGACCATTTTGGACTTTCGCCCGATGAGTTCGTCACAGAGAGCTTTAACGAGACGCCGACTTGTGGAAAAGCTATCGTCTTGGAATGAGCAGATGTTAACGCCCTGTCGCGCTAGATGTTCCATCTCGTCAGCCACATTTACAGCTGAACGGTTGCGAATCTTTCTTCCAATGCTGACCCGCATGACCTCACTGCAAAACATGCAGCCATGGGGACAACCACGCGTGGCAATGAGGTAGCCCCAAACCACTCGTCGAGTGAATTGTACCGGGAAAATAGATCTGTAAGCGTTCAGTTCCTCAGCTGTGTATGAAGGAAAAGTCAGTCTATCCGGGTCTTCTACTACAAATCGCTTTCCCTCGGCATAACATTTCCGATAATAATCCTTCCAACTGGAATCGGATTGTTTGCCATCGCGCATCCAATCAAAGAGCTTAAAAAACTCCTGTTCGGGCTCGCCAAGCAAAATAGTATCGTAGATCATCTTTCGGTCATCCCCGAAATCGCGAGTAAGGTAATGACCTTGACCGATGCCGACTATCAAAGGTGGGTCTTCTCGCTTCTTTAGGTAGCGTGCCAAATCGTTTGCCACCTCAACATCGAAACTCGAAGCAGATATCACAATCAGATCAGGCCGAACCCGCGCAGCGTGCTCCAGCATCTGTGGCAAATCGAGCGGACGTATCCAACAGTCCAAAAAGTGAACTGTCAAATCCTGGTATTTCTCTAAACCAGCCTGAAGGTATTTCAGCTGATACGGGGGGTCCATGAATTGCGGATGGTCAACATCCTTGTCAACCTCAGAACTTACCCGTAAGAGCAAGACGGAATTTATATCCATTGGAAATCTCTTGACCGAACAATACCCAGGGTTAATTTCCACCCTGGAACTTTTTAACCCCGATAAATCATGAATCCCAAAGATTCGTGAACAATGCAGGCTAGACTTTCTTTTGAATTGGAACCCCGGTCTCCTCAAACTGCCAGATCTTTAGATTGACTGATCTACTGAAAATGATGAGGACCATGCCTAACACAATTTGACTCCAGTGGGCGATAACCCGGTCCCAAATTATGAGGGGATAGGCAACGGAATTGCCTATACCCACAAAAGCCAGGAGCTGCAGCATACCCAACTCCACAGCCCCCAATCCAGAGGGAGTGAAGGGAATCGCTGTCAACAGGGTTGTAGAAGAGGCAATAAATAACACCACAATCACATTAACTTCCACCGTCATTGATTTACAGATGAAAAAGAAGCGTCCCGCTTCCAAAAACCATATGAGTGTCGTGGTGACTAAAAGAGAGGGTATTATCTTCACATCTATTCTCAGCCCTTGACGGAAGGAATCGATTAAGCTCTTGAGTCTCTCTGACTTAACGTTGCTAGGCAGCCACCTATGATAATGGAAAACAAGCACCATGAACGCCACCAGAACCAGAAGAGTCAGACCTGTCAGCTTCATTGCCGAAACTAGCCCCGGTGGAATCTTGCTTCCAAAAAGCATAAAAGCCGTGCCCGCCGCAAAAGCCACTACAACAATGAAATCGAGTATTCGCCAGAGAAATATGGACCCCAGTGAGAAAGAGCGACTCAATGCAAAGTTAAGCTTCATCAAATGCGCCCCATAGAGATCCCCTAACTTGGCGGGAATTACACAATCAATACTCTGGAAGAGAAATATGATCTTCGCCAAATCCATTGTCCCGCCTGAAAATCCTGCCGGCTGAATCATCCTCTTCCATCTATCTCCCCTGAAGACATAGGAAAAGTAATGACAGCCAAAGGCTAGGAGGAGCCATGGTAATTCAACATTTTTGAGGTGGCGGGCTATTTCAGCGATTGTGGTTCTGGACAAGAAGATGTAGATAAGAAAAATGGAAAGTCCGAGGGATAAAATTGTTCTCTTCTTAAAGAACTCTTTTTTCAGTGAAAGCACCTTGCCTTGCTGCAAAGAACAGACCTCTCTCGACTAGGATATGTTAGATGAGCAACTTTCTTCGCACTTGGTCGACACCATAAGTCATTTTCAAATGTCGCTCAAGTTTTTTAGTCAACATAATCCAGGAATTTCCGCCATTGCAAATGAGCATCCGCAAGAAAGCCTTTACCTTCTTGCAGCATTCGCTCATAAGCTCAGGCGTGGAAACTTACCATAAACAGCTCAGCTTTGGAAGTCGCTTGAATGAAGAATAGGAAGAACTGGCTTTAAACTGCACCGAGAACTGGTCTTTCCTTGATGCGGGAGTCTGCTGGAGTAATAGAGTAGCGGAGAATTTCAAAATATCAAATTCCAAGCACCAAATTACAAACAAATCTCAAATCCGAATACTAAGTGACCAAAACAGGTTTGGAATTTTGGTCATTGTGATTTGTTTGATATTTGTGATTTGTGATTTGGAATTTCACCGGAGTGCATATGGCTGTCTTTTGCCATATCAGGACGGAGTTCGGTTTAGATAGGATTATTTTGTTTCGTGTCCAATTGATGTCTATTTAGACTAAATTGGCATCAGCATTACCCCTTCTGCGGTCAATCCCACTGCGTCTTTCCAGGGTGGACTCAAGGCGACTGAGATCGAGACTTAATCTACGCTCTATCCGTGATTTTCGCCGGTCTGCACCACTTCTCCGTTCACACATCCTCCGATCCTCGCCGCTTCTGCGCTCTGAACCGCTTCGTCTCTCTGGCACATACATGTACTTAGGATCAAATGTCACTCTGCGTTCTCTACCGGAACGCCTTTCGAGAAGACCTCGACGATTACTTTTAGCCATAGACATCATGATGTTTGCATCTTTTACTGAAATCCTACTGGCCCAACAGTGTTAGAAGTGCTATGCGGCAAGGCGCAGGATGAGATATCTGGCCTTTTCACCCGGGGTTTTCTCATGGAGGGCGACCCGGGGATCGAACCCGGGACCTTTGGTTCCGGAGACCAACGCTCTATCCACTGAGCTAGTCGCCCATCGCTTTAGACCTAATTTGGACACCACCGTGTAACGAATAGCGGTCTATCTAGCATAGCAAGGTGTGCTTGTCAACATGTCCCCCTTTCCTGTTGACTTGTTGCATAAATGGTTTATACCCTTGTTCTAACTAGGCACTAGGCAGTATGCACTAGGCACTAATGAATAGTGCCGCGTGCCAGACTAGAGAAAGGGGTAGGTTATCCGTTAATTATTTTTCGTATCCTCGCGGAGAGGGTTAGTTTTACCTGGGCACCACAACAGCTCATATTTGTCCTCCCGAATAACTAATAACTTATAACCAATAACTTCCTAGTGCCCAGTGCCTACTGCCCAGTGCCTAGTAATACTGAAAGGATGGACCCGCCATGGCCAGTCCTAAAGAGAATATCATTATTATCCTCCTGATACTATTAGGAGTTATCATTGTTCCTGTACTTTTTATCTGGTCTGCCGACAACCTTGTTGCCCTGACCCTGAAAACATTTTTGGCTGCTTTTTTCTTGCTACTACTGTTAAGATCTGTTCCCCGCAAAAAGGACAAGCTTGGATATCAGGATAACAAAGAGGAGCACAAAGAGAGGTGAAACGGTGCATCTCTTCAGAATTCCATTGAATTCTTTTCTTGGAGATGCTAAAGTGTATCGATTTATGACTCGAGAAAAGCAAGACTGGTTGACTTGAATGCTAGTCAGCCTGGTCCTCAGGGTCAGACTTTAAGGAATAATGGACAGATAACCAGACTGCCGATTGTTTCTGGCAAGTGGACCTTGAGAATTCTTGTTACACCCCATTAGCGTCGGGAGTAACCTGAGACTTCGCGCAAACTGCTTTCTGCCGCCAACCGCGGTTTGATTGCGGCTAACCCAGGAGGAGCTCGGGTATAGCCATGAGTGAGTCCGCACCGGTACCCTGGCTAAAGTCCGAACAACCACCGGGAAGAATCTTGGTGGTAGATGACGTTGAGGAAGTGCGCGGCCTCTGTGCTCAGATCATCCGCAACGTCGGCCTCGAGGCGGCTACTGCTTCCGAACCCGCCGAAGCAAAAAATCTCCTGGCAAAAGAGACCTTTTCCCTCGTAATCAGCGACATAGCAATGCCGGGCATGGATGGACTCCAACTGACCAAATTCATCAAGGAGCGCTATCCAAAGACGGATGTCATCCTCATGACCGCCTTTAACATGCACTACTCCTATGATGATGTGCTGGCGGCGGGGGCCCTTGATTTTATCCAGAAACCTTTCAGCAACGAGGAATTTGAGGCCAAACTCAAAAGGGCCTTGCGGGAACGACAGCAGTTACAGACAATTCGGCATTCTGCGAAACATTTTCGTGGTCTGCTGGAAAACATACCTGGAGTAGTTTTCACTGTTTTTGCCGACGGCAGCAGCCAGTTTGTCGATGACAAGATCAGAGATCTAACCGGTTATCCTGCAGAGGCCTTCGACAATGAGCCCAACCTGTGGTCGTCGCTGTGCGGTGATGAGACTGAGTCCCTCGCGACCGATTTGCTGAAAGCCGGCTCACAACAACAAGGCAGTTTAATCCGCGAATATCTCATTCGTAGACGCGACGGCAAGCACAGGTGGCTACAGGCGAGGGGGCAGGCGATCTCGGATGAAAGCGGCAATATAGACCACATCAGCGGCATCCTCTTTGATATTACCCATCAGAAACGGCTGGAAAAACGAACCAGCGCATTGAACCAGCTTTTTTTCAGCTTTGACACCGACCACAACGCCAATATTCGCAAGGTTGTCCTCGAGGCCAATAACTTGCTATCCGCTTCCTGTTCACTTTGTTATCGAGCGGAAAGGGACGGAAACGAGGCCTCGCTCATCCTGGCCCATGCCGACGGTCAGGTGGTGGAAGAAAGGGGAAGTGAGGCACAGGTAGGTCCTTTGCTTGGCAAAATTATGCAAAGCTCCACTGATCAGCCGGAAGTCTTCGAGAACCTGAGCCAGGACTCTGATCTGCAATGGGATTATCTGGTAAGTAGACATAAGTTGGATCTGAGCATCGGCAAACCGCTCCTGGTAAGCGGCCGCTGTACCGGTTCGTTCGCCGTCGCCTTCACAGACGAACACCAAGTGCTTCCCCATGAGATGGCAGTATTTTCCATGCTCGCCAAGGCACTTGAAATTGAAGAAGAAAGGCGTGGGCTTCAGGAGGCACTTATTGGCTCAGAAGACAAGTATAGGTCTCTTGTCGAAGGCAACCTATATCCCATCGGCATCATCGACCATCAAGGTATGATTCGGTATTGTAACAATGTGATGGCCACCATGTTTCGCTATCCTCAGCCCTCCTCGCTTTTGGGCCGTGATTTTACTGAATTGCTTCATCCTGGGGATCGGCAGCAATTCGCTGATCTGATCCAAGTCATCGACCAGCAAGATACGGCTCAATCCCAACAAACTCTTGAATTTCGTGGCCTGGCAAGTGATGACACTGTCATGGACATTCGGGTTACGCTGGGCATTGTTTACTTCGACGGCCGCCCGGCACTCCAGGCAATTTTGGAAGATGTCACCCAACGAAAACAGACCGAGCAGGCATTGAAAGATTCGGAAGAACGCTATCGGACCTTGGTGGAGGGGGCCAATGATGCCGTCTTCCTGGAAACCTTCGACGGTCACATAGTGGACGTCAACACCAAGGGCTGCCAGATGCTGGGGTACAGTCGAGATGAAATGTTACACCTCACCATGGCCGATCTGGTCCACCAGGACAATGGTGTTGCCAGAGATGAGGAAGGGGATGGCGAGACCAGCCAGCATCGCGAAGAAACCATGTTGCGCAAAGACGGCAGTCGAGTCCCCGTCGAGGTAAACACTTCCATCTTGAGGCTTAAAGGCGAAAAGTACCTCATGAGTGTGGTGCGCGATATTACGTTAAGAAAAGAAAAGGAACTCCGGCAAAAACACCTTGAGCAGGCGATTATTGAGAGCAAGAAGAGGTTGATGGCGGTCTTTGATGGTATTATGTCGCCACTGACTATCACGGACCTGGACCACAACATCATCATGGTCAACAAGGCGACAGCTTCCCTTTTCGCTAAAAGCATTCCCCAACTGCTCGGCAAGAAATGTTACGAAGCATTTCGTAAAATCAAAGAACCCTGCTCCAATTGTCCGGTAACCGAAACCATCCGCACCGGTAAGCCCTCGCACCGCCTCAGTACCAACCCCAAAATCAACAGGACCCTGGAAGAGTATACCTACCCCATCTTTGATGCCTCTGGGAACCTCTCCCTGATAATTAACTATGGCATCGATGTAACTGATAAGATAAAGATGGAAAGGCAGTTGGTGCAGGCCGATAAAATGGCCTCTTTGGGCACCCTTGCTGCGGGCATTGCGCATGAAATCAGAAATCCCATGGCCACCATTAACCTCAACACCCAGATTCTCCTACGAGATCTAGATCTTGACGAGGAACATCAGGTCTACATGCGCGACATCCAGACGGAAGTCAAAAAGATCGAGCGGATCATCTCGGAAATTCTGGAGTTTTCCAAACCTAAACCAGCCCACCTGGTGGAGACCAACATCAATGAGGTAGTACTAAGCGTACACGAACTTACCCGTGTGCAATTACCCAGGGATGGGCTCAGTATTCACTTTGAACTAGACGAATCTCTGCCGTCCGTACTCATCGACCCGGCACAGGTATCACAAGTGGTTGTCAATCTTGTCATTAATGCCATGCAAGCCATGCCGAATGGCGGTGATCTGAGGATCACCACACAACTAGATCGGCGAAGCCGCCGAGTAGAACTGCTCGTGAGCGATACTGGCATGGGGATACCCCAAGAGAATCTCACCAAGATTTTTGATCCTTTTTTTACAAACAAGCCGGAAGGCACCGGCTTGGGCCTAGCAATTGCCCGCCAGATACTCGACAAGAACCAGGCCGCCATTTTTGTGTCCAGCAAGAAGAACCAGGGTACAGTTTTTCGGATCCGGTTTAAGACTGTTGAGGAGTAGACAAAAAGAGAATTTTGCGCTATTTCAGGCTTACTTCTCATTGAACTGAAGCATTCAGCCGTGTTGAATTTCCCGGCGGGAACCCAATTCAACAGACCGATCGCATCCCCGTCCGGTTCAGAGGGCGGGATTGTGGGAAGCTTTAAATTATTTGTACCAAATGGTCAAATACTACAAGCTCAAAGAAATAAGTTGATAACCTTCAGGCTGTGGTGAAACACATGAAAGAGTCACCCTACAAGATTCTCATCGTCGATGACGAGGCCTCCTTTCGGAACTCACTAAAGGGGGCTCTCAAGAAAGATTACAAAGTAACAGAGGCCGCCAGTAGTGAGGCAGCCATCAAAAAGGTTCTGGAATCCCCGCCGGATGTGGTCTTGCTGGACATTTCCATGCCTGGTGTCGATGGTCTCGAAACACTCACCAAGATCAGGGAGCATGACGACTACATCGCGGTGATCATGGTTACTGCTTACGGCGAAATAAAGACTGTGGTCCAGGCCATCAATCAAGGTGCGGTTGACTATCTTACCAAGCCCATTGACATGGACGAACTACAAATTGCCATAAGTAAGGCCCTGGAGCGGTTGCGTTTCAAGCAAGAGATCGCCGCTCTGCGCCAAGCACTCGCCAGGGAGTACAATATCGACAATCTGATCGGCAAGAGCCCTGAGTTCTTGGGGGCCCTATCCATGGCAAAAAGGATAGCCAGAAGTCCTGATGCCAATGTCTACATTGGCGGTGAGAGTGGAGTGGGCAAGGAGCTTTTTGCTCGGGCCATTCACTTTAACAGCCCGCGGGTTTCGGGCCCGTTTGTGGCGGTTAATTGTGCTGCAATAAATAAAGAAGTGGTGGAGAGTGAGTTGTTTGGTTACAAGCGTGGTGCCTTTACTGGTGCCCACACTAAAGGCAAGAAGGGCTTTTTTGAAGAAGCCCATAGCGGCACTCTCCTGCTTGACGAGGTAGCTGACCTCCCGCTCGACGTCCAGGCCAAACTTCTCAGGGTCTTGGAAGAAAAGGAATTTTATCCAGTAGGCGACTCGCAACCAAAGAAGGCTGATGTCCGGATCATCGCGGCAACCAACCAGCCGTTGGAAAAATTATGTGAAGCCGGACAATTTCGCCAGGACCTTTACTTCCGTCTAGCCACCATTGCCATCAACATTACACCGCTGCGTGAACGCCAGGAAGACATTCTGCTCTTGGTTAACTATTTCCTTGAAATGTTCAACAACAAATACGAGAAGAATTTTCGGCGGGTCTCGAAGAAAGCCGCCGAAATTTTGACCAACCATCCCTGGAAGGGTAACGTCCGTGAACTTAAGAATGCCATCGAGCGTGTAACCCTCCTGGAAGATGCCACCGAGGTGAAACCTGAACATCTCGATTTTCTTATACCGGCAGCCCCCTCCCCCGCTTCGGCTAAGCGTGAAAAAGAGGAGCACTCCTTCCCGCCATCTCGGATTCCCTCCTCAGGTATTTGCCTTGATGATGTAATTAAGCAGATCATCAACACCGCTTATACGCAAACCGACAAGAACCAGGTACAAACAGCAAAACTATTGGGGATCACCAGAAACACTCTCCTCTACCGCCTCAAGAAATACGGCATCCGATAGTTATTACTAAGCAGTAAGCAGTGAGCACTAGGCAGTAGGCACAGGGTGATGACGCGGAGACCCGCCCGCCTCGCCTGAAGGCGAAGCCGACCCGTCTGCCACTGCGAGGCACGAGCGGGCAGGTGGCGGGCAGGCGGGGAGAAAGGGAGACGCGGGGACGATTCAGCGGTCAGCTACCAGAAAACAGATATCATCTCTACAGGGTCATTGCCTACATGCTGCTGGTTGAGCGCTGTCAGCTGCCGGCTCTCTTTCACCCTATGCTCTATGCCTTCCCAAATCCGCAATCCGAAAGCCGCAATCGGCAATTACCTGAGTGCCTAGTTCCTAGTGCTTACTGCCGTAAAACCTTACCCACTGGGCGTTTGGCCATTTCACCAATGATGTTTTTGCATCACCATACAGCACAAAAAATTCTTGTTTCGCCACGGGGACTTTGCCGATTTAGCCCTACGCCGTGGCAGCAAAAGCATCCAGTTGACACACCCCACAAGATCACCCCAACACCGCAAAAAGTTTAGTCATCAAGTAAGCTTAGCCGAATTCTTCAAAGTCCTTCTTTGTTGGCACGGGTTGTGCTTTATACGGTCCTGCGCACAGCGAAAATGCAGCCTAAATCAGGTAAACACAAGCCCATATTCTCTTTAAGTGTGGAGGATGACCTTAATGAGAGTGTTACTGGTCGAAGATGAGAAATCCATGCTCTTCACCCTGAGCAATCTCCTCAAGCATCGTGGCCATGAAGTTATTGCAGCACTCTCTGCTGAAAAAGCGCTCGAAGCACTAGGTGAAAAGCAGGTGGATCTGGTGATCTCCGACCTCAGGCTGCCGGGAATGGATGGAATAAGTCTGATCGCAGAAGTGAGAAAGCGTTGTGATGATGTGGTGCCCATCATCATCTCTGCCTATGGCACCTTGGGAAATGCCATCGATGCGCTCAAATTGAGCGTCTGTGATTTTTTGAGAAAGCCATTTGACCTAACCACCTTTGAAGAGACTCTCTACCGCGCCGAACAGCGGCGGAATAAGCTTCTAGCCTATAAGAAATACGTTCTTGAACTCAAGGAAAACTTGGTGGGAGAGGAACGTAAGCGCACCATGCTCTCGCGCTTTGTGTCCAAACAAGTGGTGGACCGCATCATGTCCGGCGGAGAGCTGCCCGCACGGGCTGGTCAAACGCAAAAAGTATCTGTACTCTTTGCCGATATTAGCGATTTTACTGGCCTTTCAGAGAATCTAGACCAGAAGAGTCTGCTCTTCATTGTGAACACCTTCTACTCCGCTCTGGAGCGCGTAATGACCCAGCACGGGGGTATTTTGGACAAATTCATGGGCGATGGAATCATGATGGTCTTCGGCAATTCCAAGGACTACCATGAAGCCGCTTTCCGCGCTTTGGGAGCCGCGGTTGAAATTCAGGGGCAAATGGATGAAATTCGGCAAGAACTGCGCCGCTTTGAACTACCAGAAATCAGCATTCACATAGGCGTCTGCACAGGAATGGCTACCGCCTGCAGTATCGGCACCCAAGAGCAACTCGCTTACACCTATATTGGAGATGCGGTAAACTTAGCCAAGCGTCTGCAGGATCTAGCTGGGCCTGGAGAAATTATCGTGAGCGAGTCCACGGCCTCTGAGTTGGCGGAATCCGAAGACTCGATTGCCGGGCTAAAGCAGCTATTGCCCCTTCCGCCGCTGGCCCTCAAGGGCAGGCAAGATCAAGTGGTGGTTTATAGAGCAGAATATGACCTCGGGAATAGAATCGTGCAGTAGCCCACCATAGATCTTGTCATTCCTCTCGCCGGACTTCCCTTCGCATGAATGCTTAAATCCTCTTGTGCCACTTCCACTGATTTTACTTAAAAGCATATGTATTCAACACCGCATAGGTTGGGCTTGAAGGCTGAGGTATTCCCCTTACCATTATTCAATCAAAGTTTTAAGCTTAGCTCTTTCATTCCTTCTACATAATGGTAGAATAAAACAAATTTTTCATAACCCTTCTATATTCAAAAAGTTAACGTGAAAAAAACTATATTTATCCTACTTCTATTAATCGTTAATACCGTATTCTGGAACATTGCCTATCACTATCAGTGGATCACTGCCGCAGAAAACAGCCTGATGGAGAATTTCCAGATTTTTGAGCTCTCTATCGCTGCAATAATCTTCGCTGTTCTGGCTTTTATCAACAAGGAAAAGACCCTACGAATTTTTTATTCCGTATTTTCCTTTCTGAATATCAGCTTTATACTTCGCGAAATGGATTTCGAGGGGATGGATGTCTTGCCTCTTTTTCACTGGGCCTCCTCCGGTATCGGTTTTGTTATCTTGATGCTCATAGGTTGGTTCACCCTTGCCTTGTTAATTCTCTCGGTGCGAAAGAAATTTTGGACCCTTTCGAAGAAATGGGCCAAGTCAGCGGCCGGGGTCACCATGATAGCTGCTGGAGGGCTGCTGTATTTAAGTATGTATCTCGACAAGAAAGCTTTTAAGATGAGCGGGGCAACAGCTCAGTTTTGGGAGGAGTTAATTGAAATCAATGCATTTCTTCTGATCATTGCCTCAGCACTGATCTGCTTGATGGCGGGTCGGTTTATAAGGGATTACTACCTGGAAATTGATAAATCTTACCCTGCTTAATCTCCAAATACGCATATGTATTCAGTTCCGCATAGCTCTAAGCTGAGATATTCCCCACTTATACCTCAAAATCCACCTGGATCTTGAAAATACGCTCCGCGGGAAGGCTCATTATATCTTTGACACCGGTCAAGTCAGATATTTCCTGCAAAGTCTTCTCGATCTTTTCCTCTGAAGCGGCAATAAGGGTGAACCAGATGTTGTAGTCGTGGGCGCGTCGGTAGTTGTGGGTTACGCCTGGGTAGCCGTTAACCACCTCGACGAATCGATCCATCTTCTGGAAGGGAACCCGCGCCCCGCAGAGTATGCTGGTGTAGCCCAGCTTTCTCGAATCACAATTGGCCCCA
>JASFEM010000009.1:0-56056 GCA_050124835.1 Syntrophobacterales bacterium
TACCATGAACGACGACGCCAGCACCTTTGAATTACCGGAGTATATTCACTCTCGCTTGCAACCACAAGTGTTCATCGATTTTCCTGAACGCGAGGAAGAGAAATTGATCCTTGCCCAGAATTTACCTTTCGCCGATGACACCATTCTCAACTACGTTGTGGACTTCTTGCAGATGAGTCACCTGGCACATGAGCGTTATACAGTCCGCGACGGCATCAATATTGGCCGCTATGCCATCAAGCTGCTTTCCACCCAGCGAAAGTTGAAATGGCCGCGGCGCGTGCCCGCATCGGCAAAACAGGTCCACCATTGCCTCGATCAGGCAATTAAGCTCATTCTCGGAGAGGAGGCACGGAGCTACCTACCAGCATCTCCGGATGAAGATCAATCCTAGTTGCCATCGTTTGAGGAGGAGCAGGACGTATAAAATCCGAAATCCGAAGCACTAAGCACGAAACAAATTCAAAATACGAATGTTCCAATGTCCCAAACAGTGCTCAATCGAATCGAAAAGTGAATTTTGGTCATTTGAATTTTGAGAATTTGAAATTGTTTCGGATTTCGATATTCGAGCTTCGGATTTTGGCCCGCGCATATTGGTCCTAAATGATGAAACGAGAACCTGGTATTTTCCATGAAAACATCTGCTTCGTTCCGGTAATCCACGGCCGACTGGAATTCGCCATGGCCGCAATCCGCTGGTTTGCCAAATGGCAACCGGATGCTGTGGTAGTGGAATATCCAAAGACTCTGCAAGATGCAATGCTAAGGGGACTCAATCGGCTACCATTACTTTCAGTCGTACTCTATCAAGAAAAGGATGGGACTCATGTCTACTTACCTCTGGAGCCCACCGACGGTGTGGTAGAGGCAGCACGTTTAGCCTTGGCTCATGACCTCCCTCTCCACTTCGTTGACCGTGATCTGGAGGGGATGCCACAGATTCATGAACCCCTACCTGATCCTTATGCAATTCATCGGATCGGTCACACAGCTTACTGTCAAACCTATGCGGATCAAAGTAGCGATCAAGAGTCCAGCCGTGAGGACCTTCTGCGCGAGGCCAATATGGCCTACCATCTTCAACAACTCTCAAAAAAATACAAGCGCTTGCTATTCGTCTGTGGTATCAGCCATTATCCTCGCATTCAGGCTCGGCTTTCTAGCACCCAGGCTCAGCCCATCGGTCGCCAGCACCGTGATGGCGTTATACTCGCTCATCTGCACGAGCGCTCCAGCAGGGAAATCATGTCAGAAATCCCTTATCTGGCAGCTGCTTACGAAGAGCAGCGTCAGGAACTCTTGGCCCTGTGGCAGGATCAGCCCGAGGCGGTAGCCCCTTTGGATCGCCTGCAATTGCATGAAAACCTCCTCCAGGAAGCAGGCCGCCAACACTTGCGAAATTCTCAGGATGAGGTAACCCCTCAGCAGTATGCAGTACTCCGTCGCTTCGCCCGAAACTACGCCCTTATCCAAGGCTTCCTGGCTCCCGATTTTTATCAGCTCGTGGTTGCTGCCCGTGGTGCTGTGGACGATAACTATTCCTACGAAGTCTGGGATTTGGGTAGCCGTTACCCTTGGCAAGAGGAAAATCCAGGCCTTCCCGCCATCGAACTCCGTGGCGAGGACCTTTTTCTGAACCAGAGGAAAATTCGCTTTCACCGCCGCTTCCGCACCACTCGCCGCCGTCTGGTGCCTGTCCCTGGTAAGAAAGGACGTTTGCAGGAATCCCGCCCGGGTGAGTGGCAGCGCCAGTGGGAGGGACACATGATCTGCTCTCATCCCCCGGAAGATCTGGTGATTGAGGGCTGGGGCCACTACATCAAGAAAAAAGCAGGGCAAATCCTGGCGGCGGAGAACACCCGCACAGTACCTTTCACCAGTTCTCTAATGGATGGCATTGACTTGCGCGAAACCATCCGTAACTGGCACGAGGGCAAGCTCTACGTTAAAGAAAATCGACCTTTGCAGGGCAAGGTGGGCTCGGTGGTCCTCATCTTTGATGAAGACCTTGCCGACGAAAACAAGCGAGAAAGATTCCCCTGGCGAGTGACCTGGTTGGGTGAACACGAGCAGGAGTCTGACATGGCCTTTTATTCCACGCCTTCCGGTCAGCACCTGGTTGGCCCCGGAATTTCTCGGTGTCAGTATGGTGGCTTCATGCTCACTTACCCACCCATGCGCGTATATGACATTTGGCAAGACCCATATTTCGAAGTGGCACGCACCAAGCCGGAACGTTTGCTGCTCGCTGCCATCGACTACTGTGAGGAGTCCCAGATCGCCTATATTGCCGCCACGCCTCCCCGAAGTTGGTGCCACTCGGTGGCCAGCCGTTATCGCAAGAAAATCATTTACTTGCCCCTTGGCATATTTTCACCAGTCTTCTTAAAAAAAATCCGCACTTTCCACGTCCTAGACGGCCATCACGTGCGTGAGTACGCCAACGAGTATATCTAGATGACAGCGGAGCGTAATGACTCTGTCCTGTGTGCCTAGTTCCTAGTGTTTAGTGCCTAGTGACAATCTCCGCTGTCAGTTGATGGTTGATCGCCCACCGCTCTCGATTTGCAAAGAGTAGGATTCTCCGCTAAGATACCGCAACTTCTGTCATAAAGGCAAAGCTATGCAAAAAATCATCTCCATGACCCTTTTCTGGTTTCTCTTCCTGGGTATCCCCTGCATGGCTGAAAACTATGTGGTGGTGGGACACATGGGATCACAGATCCACTACCAACTTCAGCAGCGGGTCATTCGCGGTGCAGGTACCGAAAGGGTGGAGTTGAGCTTTGTGATTCCCAAGAGCTTTGACTCCCCCACCTATCATCAGGAGGTTCAGGACTTCCAGCTCAACCTATCACCTGAGCCACAAAAGAAAGAGCAGAGCCGCGACAAGCGGGGAAACCATGTTATTACCGCAATCTGGAAACGACCGCCGCAGGAAATTACCACCAAGATCTCCTTCAGCGCGCACATGCAAACCAAACTGCAAAAACTACAAACGGCGGCCCCATTCCCGCTGGAGCGGGTGCCCCCTGAGGCCGAAGTCTATCTCACTGCCACCAAGCAGGTACAGGTGGATCATCCTGAGATCCGCCGGCGGGCTGAGGAACTCACTGGTGGAGTGACCACTCAGTTTGATGCGGTCCAACGCATCCTCACCTGGATTGTGGATCATGTGCGCTACGTCACCCCGCCACCAAAATATGATGCCATCTATGCTCTCCAATCCAATAAAGGCAACTGCCAGAACTTTTCCCATCTCAGTGCCGCTATGATGCGGGCTCTAGGTATTCCTGTGCGGATCGTCAACGGGGTGACCCTGAATCAGCCTTACAACATATCTAGGAAAAGGGGAGTGCTCACCTTTAAGATGGGGCAAGGGCGTCACTCCTGGATTGAAGTTTGGTTCCCTGAATTGGGCTGGGTGCCATTTGATCCCCAGCAGACCGAGCTCTTCGTTGCCAACCGCTTCGTCCGGGTAGAGGTGGGAATCGACAATAATGAGACCATCAACGATGGTCTTTTGCGCTGGGCGCAGCTCGCAGGAAAGAAGGGTAAACCCAGGTTACAGGAGACAATTAGTGCTGACTTCGTCAGTGATCGGGTCGAACTGCAGGGAAGCCGTCAAGACTATGGCCCCAGAAACTTGCTATTGAGTCCCAGAGTTGAGGCCACCTTCAAGGAGATCGAGGTGGCGCCGCCACCGCCGGTGCCGGTGATTTCTGAGCCGGAGCGACGTAAACTTCGTTTCACCGTGCCTTTTCTCTCTGGCAATCTCGAATTTCCTGAAAACGTTGATTTTGCCTTCCCTCGGGGTCCGGCCAGCGCGGCTGGTGATAACCAATTTCAGATGACCAGAAATTTCCTAGTCGAGACTGCAGAATACGTCACCACCAAACTCACCCAATATGCCCAGGTTTTTGAGCTTCGTAAGCCAGTAAGGCTGGAAAGAATTGGGCTGGCCCTCCATAAATTTGGCGGTGAAGGTCAACTCTGGGTTGAACTCCTGCAAGACAACGAAGGCAAACCGGGTGCTCCCATTACCACCAGTGATTTTATCAACCTGGATAAACTCTCTGTCAAACCAGGCTACCGCTGGGTGGATTTCGACTTCAGCCGCGATAAACCCGTGCTCATGCCCGGCTATTACTGGATTGCTCTGGGGTTCACTGGCAGTCCCATCGTTAACTGGTTCTATACCTACGGTAAGCCGGTGGGACCTGTGGAGGGCACGCGCTACAAAGGCGTATACCAGGCAGACTGGAGCGGTGCCCTAAGCTACGAATTCAACTACCGCGTGGCGGGATTGACTGTTAAGTAAAGAATTTAGGCTCAGAGGACCCGTCTTCGCTCGGTTACGGCGGGGCAGGCCCCTGGTTTTGAGCTGCCGCAATGGGAAACGGCACAAGGCTTAAGGCATAGGGTTCAAGGCAAAAATAATAAAAGGAAACTTATACTATCGTTATGCCTTGCGCCGTGAACCTTTTCGGGGATGGTTCTACAACTCTTCACCTTTTCCACCAACAACCCAGGGGGGTGACGTATGAAAATCACATACCGCTTACTTGTGCTGGCAAGTATCTTCTTTTTTTGTTCAGCCGCTTTGGCAGGGGAACTTAAATTGGGAGACCGCGCCGATGACTTCGACTTGCAGGACTCCGAGGGAGAACAATACAGCCTTAATTCTCAGGAGTTTCAGGGTAAGGTGCTTTCCATTTTTTACGTAGATCCGGACGAGGCGGATATGAATGAGCATGTCTCCGAAGCGCTTAAGAAGGCTGCCGACAAAGGCGTGCTGGATCGCACCTACTATAAGGGGTTTGCGATTACCAATCTGAAGGCCACCTGGAAACCCAACTTTCTCGTTAAGGCTATCGTCAAGAGCAAGAAGAAGAAATACAAAACCGTCATTCTTTTAGACTACGACTTTACAATTCTTAACCTCTGGGGAATGGAGAATGACTCCTCCAATCTGGTGGTACTCGACAAAAACAGAATTTGCCGTTATCTTTACAAAGGCAAGATACCAGAATCGGAAATACCTACCATTATTCAGATTATAAAACTGCACGAGTCGAAATGAGGCATAGGGCTCAAGGTACAAGGCATAGGGCAAAATGAATTTTGAATATTCTTTTTTCCCCTGCGCCTTGCGCCTTGTACCCTGCACCGCAGTCCACTAGTATTTTGACACCTTGCTGCCGGCTGCAATCTGCCTGCTGCAATCCTTGCCACGCCGACTTGTCCCGCCGTAGTTTTAACGAAGGCGGAAGTCATGAGGCGAAGGCGGCTGCCCGTTCTACTAGCCTGCCAGAGCATGTGAGGGAGAGTGGTCGGAGTTCAGGAAAAAAGCAGCTAAAGCTCCCTCAGGCTAGCCCAAATTTATTGTTGCAATTTTGTGACATTTTTTCTAAGCTGCTGGGCTAGCGTCTCTTTTCATATGCACAGTCTGGCTTTGTTCGCTTGAGCATTACTTCCCTTTAGGTGGAAAAGCACTTTTGGCTCTCCGGGTTTACTTATCTGACTGTGCAATTTCTTCGTCTAACTCAAACATAAAGGTGAAGGTATGACCTGAGCCAGATGAAATACTAGAGAGTAACCGGGAAAGATGAAATCACTGGGAAAACAATTGATTATCGAGTTGTTTCAGTGTGACAGCACCATCCTGAACGACCTGAACACCTTAAAACACCACATGCTGGAAGCGGTCAAGCTTTCCGGTGCCACCATCATCAAACCTTTCTTCCACCAATTCTCCCCTCATGGAATTACCGGAGTTGTGGTAGTGGCCGAGTCCCATTTTTCTCTGCACACCTGGCCGGAATACGGCTACTGCGCCCTGGATATCTTCACTTGCGGCGAGAGCGTCAATGGCCACGATGCGCTCAACTACTTAAAGAAACACCTGAGAGCCGCAAATGCTTCTGTCATGGAAATCAAACGTGGCGTCCTCGATCTGCCCCAATCCGAAATCAAACACAAACCCGACCAGGACGCAGCATGACTGATCCCATCTGGTTTGTAGAGAACGGTTCACGAAACGTAATCGTCCGCTACCGCTGCCTGCGCAAAATTTATTCCGGGCGCTCCAGCTTTGCCAAAATCGACATCGTGGACACCGTGGAATATGGTCGAATGCTATTCTTGGACGGCATAGCCCAGTCAGCCGAGCAGGACGAATTCATCTACCACGAAAATCTGGTACATCCACCCATGCTCATCCATCCAAACCCTAGAAGTGTCTGCGTTATCGGCGGAGCCGAAGGTGCTACCATAAGGGAGATTGCAAAATACCCTCAAGTTGACCGCATTGTCATGCTGGATATTGACGAAGCGCTCGTGAACATCTGCAGAGAGCATCTCAGCTCTTGGAGCAATGGTGCTTACGAGGATTCGCGTTTGGAGCTCCATTTTGTCGATGGTCGCAAATTCCTTGAACAGACCGATGAAACCTTCGACGTGATAATTGTCGATCTCAATGATCCCACCGAGGATAGCCCAGCAGTTTTTCTTTTCACCCGCGAGTTTTATCAACTCATCTTCCGTCGCCTCAGCCCAAACGGCATCGGCTGTTTTCAGGGAGCGGACCTTCAACCAACTCGACTTGAACTCCATGCCAGAATGTTCAACACCCTTTCGTCGGTCTTCAAATGGGTCGTGACCTATCCCTACATGTTGCCCTCGTTTCATGAGATGCACGCTTTTATCCTGGTTTCCAAGGAAGTGGCCTCTCGAACCGTAGACCTGGGAGAGCGACTCCGGAGTCAAAACTTGACACTGAAATACTTAAACCCTTCTTTGCTTCAGAGTCTTTTCCGCGTCCCTAGTTATGTGGAGGAGGCTTATTTGACCCACCAAGACCTTATCACCGATGCCAAGCCTACACTGTACGAATCCTAGGCCATGGTAGTTAGAACCGCAGAATGTTGAACAAGAAAATTTGAATATCCAAGTGATCATTCAGCATTTTTTCAGCTTCTTATTCTGCGTTCCTTCGACATTCAGTATTCCTTCTTCGACCTGCCCGCCATCGCGAGGCTTCAGGCGAGGCGGGCGGGTATTCGATGTTCTATTTGTAGATTGAACCTAGTGAATAGCCTTTAATAACGATGCAATTGAACTCATACTGGCGGCTGCCAATATAGATATGATAACCATATCTTAAATTTTCAGAGACATTCTAAACTTCACATCTATAGCAGAGAAGTGAACTCGTGAGCCGGGAGCATCTAGCACACCATATGGTTGTGCGGTCCATGCCTACAGTTCTGAAAAAACCTACTAATGAATGATTTAGTTGTCAATGTGAATGTGTATCTATAGTTTTACTGACAGAGTGATAATGATAAACCTTTCGCCTGTTTTTGTGCTGATGTCCGTGTGGAAACTCATTGTCGGGTATCCCGTTATGTCTTTGACCAATTCTTCCAGGATTTCACGGGACTTCTCCAAAAGCCTTGCCCGAATTTGCTTAATGAGTTGAATCCCTTCATCGTCTTTTGCCAGATGAATCTCTGCAGGGGTCAATACGCCCTTCAGACGAATCAGCACAATGTCCTCAATAATATATGTCTTGGCCTCCACTGGCCCACGCCCCATATGCTCTTTCTCAAATGAAATTAGCGCATTGCTAATCTCAGCTTCCATCTGACCCCTAGTAACAGCCTGAGAGGTGCCGGTCTTCGTTTTTCTCATGCTTACACGATCCCCCAACGAGTTTTCGATGGTTCACGGAGAATTCTGAACAACCGTGACTTTCTACGGTGACATCCAAAGATGTTAAGATAACAAATGACATAGGATTACGCCAGATCTTTTGCTCAATTAGCAGTCGTTGGAGAGGCCTGTGCGGCGAGACTCCATCAGCCCGAGCCGGTCCTCCTAAGTAACAAGCATACCCTCACACCAACTGGCTTCATAATTCTTGTTTAGAACGTGACCCTGTTCCTCACAACCTACAATTCCCTTTCGAAGGCGATTCATGACCGATGGTATTCGATTTGCGTTTTGATGCGTTCGATTTGTGCTGACACGTTTTTTGCACCTGCCATCGTGGCCAATGTGGCGATAATTTCAAAGCTGCCGGGGGCATGCCCCGTTGAAGAAAGGAAGGTATTATGAATTGTCTCAAGCCTCCTGGGTGTTGCAATCTCCAGCAATTCCTCTACTGTATTGATACCCCTGCTGGATAGAAGTTTAAGAATATCATGAGGATCCTTTAGGGTGCATTGTACGCCAATTTGCGCAAGCACCGCAGGCAGATTCTCAGAGTTAAGCGTATCGGTACCCTCATATTTTACCATCGCCTGGTTATGCAAAAGTTCCTCATACAGCAAATTGAAATGCTCGTCTATAGCACTAAGTTCCCGGCTTAAAATCTGTAACCTCCGCTTCGCTGAAAAATGGATTCTATTTTCGGGCCTATACGCGAGAATATGCTCCAACTCGCTCCAGAGTTCCTGCGCAAGCGTTCTGACCTGTATCTCAAAAAAGGGTCTATTGTGTTTCGGTATAGAGCTCTTGGTTAATCTAACGACATAGTGAATCGAAGAATAGCCGCTTTCTTTCTTCCGTCCTTTATACGTTAAACCAAGACGTCTCAGCAAATCCTCGCTTAAGTACATCTCGGGCGGAATTTCTTCTGAAACCTCGAACATTTCTAAACTGCGCAAATACTGGTCAAGAAGGGGAAGCTGCGACAGGAAATATACAAGTATGCGCACTCCAATCGTGTCATGCATCTTCTTGAAACTGTTAGACGATAGTCCGTCAGGAAACTCATCCGGTCTGCACAAGATCTTATCAACGACCCTGTCGGGCCTTTTTATGCGGGTAAGCGTCAACTTACAGGTGAAGGGTTTGCGGTGGTGCTCCCCATGGTATAGCTGTTCCAGTGGGCCGGTTCCTCCAGCTGCTTTAGATAATTCTTCATTTCATCCTGCGTCGGCTTCAAGATGTGCTTTTCGTAATGCTCATATTCATACAAGAACTGTTGCAGTTTTTTGGAGTATTCCATAATCGTTTTTTCACCTTTTTGCTCAGGTCAGATGTCATCTCATCGAAGGGCAACAGACAATCCCTGCAAGAGTGCCACAACATGCCGCTTTTCCTCTCTAAATCCGCTTTCCGTCAGGACTTTTCAAAATCGGCAAAAAATCGACAAGTATTGCTCAGGCTCCGTGTTGGACCATTTCATAATCGGAAGCTGATTAAGGCAAATCCTCTTGTCCTCGGCTCGTAGATCCTACGGTCCCAAAAGATAGGCTTTCTGAGCAAGAATGATTTTTTACATAAATCGGTCTGTTTCATCTTCTATCTCTCATACTATCTTGAAGATTCAGGTGACGCAAAGTCAGCCCCAAGGTCATTGAAGTTTATGGCCACCACATCAATATCATCGCGCTGCAAAATGGCGAGTGCTTCTGAGGCGGTCTGGGCAAAGCTTACCGCAACCCCCTTTGAGCAGATACGCTCAGTCAGCGTCCCCATGAATCTTGAGTCTTCGCCAATGAGCAGGACATTCTCGTTCACACTATCCGAAATCCCTCTTAACGAGTATGTTTCCACTAACGATGCAGCAAACGGAGAGCCTTCAGTGATCAATATCTAAATGCCCCGAAGTTCACCACAATCAGGACAGATCCAGGTGACGGAGTTGCCACTGATGCCCCACTGGTTCTCTTGCATGCAGTGAAGACAGATTTGGAATCCGCATCCACACGTCCAGCAAAACAATTGCTCGGTACGACAACAATGACAAGAATAGCTCTTCTTCTGCCTTTTCTTGCGCCTCCTAGATGGAGTGGATTCGCCTCTAGGGCTAGTGCTTTTGGAATCCATCAGGGACATCGCCTCATACCTCCACTTTCTGGACTACTCTCCTCCATTTGATATTCATCTTCTGATATCAGTCTTCTCCACTTTTCCATATCTGACTGTTACAGTGCCATACCAGTTTTGGGGAGAAGGTACTTTTTCGTCGTGAGCAACTCCCCAGACTTGACACGTAAATTCGATCGCACGATTACCTCTCATTGCGGCAACAGCTAGTATATCTTTCAAATCGTCACTGTTCGGTGCTGTGTAAAATCCAATGTACACGTCACTAGCACGGTACTTCACCCATGCGACTCCTGGCAAATCGTTCAAGTAAAGAAGAGCATTCTGTAAGTCAGGGTTTGGCTTAATATCAAGCTCACTACTGCCACACCCAAGGCAAAGAAGACTGAATAACACTAGCAGTACAAGAGGTGATTCCCTCCCTTTCATATCTGCCACCTCATTCTCCCTCTACTTCCCCACCGCAGAGATTGATCATGAGCAGTCTCACTGACTAGGGAAAGGGGAAACCGACGGATCGCTATCTTTCATGCGGCACATGAATTGAAGGCTACAACAATCGAAAGACAGGATCCCACTAGTGTATAGACTGCAAACGTTTGTACTTTATCTTCAATTCATGTCGCGACAGGCCAGCTTTCACTTTCTTTCTCCGACACCTCTTGACACCGCTTTGGTTGATCAAATACGAAAGCAATGCAGCGCTCCAGATCAGAAATGGTAAAAATGAAAGGAGTGCCGCACTGAATGCAGATTATGGTTTTCTCTTCCATTCTGAACTCGCAGGCAAGACATCGTTTGTGAGCCCCTCATCGGCACAAAACGGTATCTCAGTTTGACCTGTCATGATCAGTTCACAAGTGACTCTTGGGTTCTATCGATGGATAATTTCGTATTTGGTTACAGTGATGGTCTTGAAGCCGTTTTCGCCGTGGTAATCGTATGCCGCGCAACCAGCTCACGGCTCCCAAATGCCTCCCCTACGCAAGAGGTGCAACGCAATGATGCCGATGATCGTGCCCCCCCAGGGTGCTAACGCCGAAGGCTATCATCAAGATGGCTACAGCATCTCTGATTAAGCAGGATCATTTAACTCCATAAGGTTAAAAGATATTAATGGCTGTATTTAATGGTAATATTGAGAGTGTGATTCTTCGAGTTTGTAACAATTAACGCGATATCCCCACTCGGACTCCAGAATGTAAACAATGAGTTGAAAGCCGGTGTCATCGAGCACGTCGGAACTCCATCCCAGACACTCCAGGTAGTCATTGACCATTCGTGTGTTAAACAGGCCTCCCTCCCCTATGATCGCAAGCACATCGCGGATGAGACTGGGTATTTGCGCTAGGCAGATACCCCTTGCAGCTAGACGAACCAAGAGAATTTCCAAAGCTGATGCCATGATACTTTCCCGTCTCAAAGGCTGCTAGGATCAACCGAGAAAAATACACCCAGCACCTTACACCGGGATGTGGTTCCCACTGGCGGTCAATCCGCAGGAAATACCCGGGCCAGATGCCTGCCTCAGAGATCTTTCAAGCTCACATTGAAGATGATATGACAATGGCATGTTCAAATAATATGGCATATCAATTTATCACAGGGCAAAATCGCTCAGTTTAGGTTACATATATTTCGTTAAGAACCTCGTAGGTGAAACAATCGTTGAATTATTGTTGATAATTCTGCCATCTTTAATCGCGCGAGTCATAGCAAACTCTTTGGAGCAGAATGTTCTCAAAATGCGTTAGCGATCTTTTCTTTAGAACCGTATCGTCTGACTCTATTCGTCCAGTCTTACCGGCGTGACAAACCCGTCTGGCTTAACGGTCAGAACGGAACAATCCACCTGACTGAGAACCTTTTCGGCGGTGTTACCAATAAAGAATCCTGCTATGCCCGTGCGACAGACAGTGCCCATGACAATGAGTTCGATCCGCTTTTCCCATGCCAGTCTGGGAATGACTAGACCTGGCTCACCTTTTAATAGATGCAGCTTATGATTTAGGTTTTCTAATGCGAATTCTTCAAGAAAGGCAGTGAGCCACATCTTGTGTTCGTTTCGGGTATCACTGATAATCTTATCAACCGTATCTCGGGCTAATTCGTCAAACATCTTCTCAAACATCTTCACCCTTCCTTCATAGGGTTGTCTCCAACAATGGACAATATGAAGTTCACTGCCTTCCAACTCAGCTAACGAAGTTGCCAGTTCCATGATCTTGGTATTGAGGCCCTGCCTCTCGCTGTCTGAAGATGCCGGGTCCACGGCGGCCAGGATCCGGGCATGTCGCTCACGTCTGTTTGGTTTCATTACCCAGACTGGACACGGGCACTTTCGCATCAGATGCATAGCAGTGCTGCCAAACAACATGTGTTTAAGTTCACTTTTTCCCTCGGCGGTCTTCATGACCAGATCGTGCCCATTTCGTAGAACCTCCCGGATAATCTCAAGGAATGGGGTGCCAAACAAGACTTTGGTTTTTACCCGTAGTCCTTCTGACTGTAGAGGTGCAATTAAACTCTCCAGACGTTTGCTCGATTCTTGGGCAGCAATCTCCATGAGATCTGAAGGATGCGTTGATGTGATCAGCGTTTGCATTTCGCGGGGCAGTTTCTCGAGAACCTCGATAACTGTCAGTTCAGCTTGATTTCTCTCGGCTAGGGTCACGGCCCGTTCGAGAGTTGCTTCTCCCTCAGGTTTGCCACCGAGCAATAGAATGTTTTTGAATCGTTTCATGACCAATTCCTTTTTGCCAGGGTTTAGGTGTGTTAAATTGGCGCCTTTACCGACCTTGGTGGTCCAGTCGCCAGGGGGACAGGACCCCAGCCATTTTTATCATCTCCTTTTTTGTAGTTTGCGCTTAAGTCCTCAAGGCGGCCAGCATCTCCAGCGCAATCACCCCTTCGATGCCCGCCACCTGGTTTTTGAGAAACTGCACGTCTAGCGGATGGCCAAAGGTACCCCGCAGGGTCACGGCGCCGCCATTTACCGTAACGCTCACCCCGGCACCATGGAATCTAGAAAAAGTCCTGACGATTTCGATGATCCTGTCCTTAATGGCCGCGTCGGACAGCGCAACTCTGGGAACAACGACAATCTCGTTGTCCACCTCCGCCACCCCCATGGTCTGCCAGGTAATGCGCTCAAACAGCATCTTCTGCCGGTAAAACCGTACGGTGCCGGACAGAATGACGAAGCCGTTTTCTACGTGGACTTGCACTTTCGTCCCATGCAACCGAACAGTTTTTTCCGCCTTCGCCTCGATCCCCAGCTTGATGACATCGTCGTCCATGGCCAGGCCACGGGGAACCTGTATCATTCCGCACAGAATGGCAAGCATAACGATCATTGGCCATATGTTGTGTTTTTCTGTCATGTGGGCACCCGTTTCCTTTTTCTTTTCAGCCGACATGGTGCGCTCATCAATTGCGGACAATAACCAGCATAAAGGCCGATTGGTCTTAGGGGATAGGATAACTTTCCCGAGCGTCTGCGTGTGCCAAGAGGCACCTCATTCGCGTCGGACCAGGTGGCAGGTGATCAGAGTAGCCGTACCGAATGATTAAAAAGAACTTGCAGACCTATGCTCGCTCATCCAAGAAAAATCCAAGATCTCCCTCCGCACGCAGCGCCGCAGCCTCATCAAGACTTCGGCCTCTATCTGGCGGATGCGCTCACGCGTCACCCCAAATTCGTCGCCGACCTCTTTCAGGGTATGTGTTCTAAGTTCTCCGATTCCAAAGCGCTTCCTCAGCATTTTTTCCTCACGTGCGCTGAGAGTTCCGAGAAGTCTCCAGACGAGTTCGGCCAAGTTTCTTTTGACCGACACCTCTTCCGGCGAGAACGCATCTTCATCCACAAGGAAAATTCCAAGTTCGGAGTCCAAATCTCCGATAGGGCCATCCAGCGAGATAGTGTATCTCCATTTGGCAACCTCGATCACCCTCTTCACCTTATCGATGGGAAGCTCCATCCTTTCGGCGATTTCCTCGTACGTAGGCTTCCGGCCCATATTATTGGTCAATTCTCGTGAAGTCTTCCTCAGGTTCCCGAATATAAAGAGTTGATAACCAGGCAGCCGGATCGTTCGGGCTTGCTCTTGAATGATGCGCGTGATGGCCTGGCGGATCCACCAGCTGGCGTAAGTGCTGAACTTATGTGCGCGACGGTGGTCGAACTTATCTACGGCTCTCATGAGGCCAATGTTTCCCTCCTGGACAAGGTCCAGCAACTGAATGCCACGATTGGTGTATTTCTTTGCAATGCTGATCACCAGACGAAGGTTCGCCTCTACCAATTCTTCTTGGGCGGCCTTGGCCTTTGCATGAGCTGTAAGAATCGTTTTCAAGTCCTGTTTCAGCTGGGAGCTACTTGTGCGAATTTCCGACTCTACACGGCGTATTTTTCCCAAAGAACTCCCCATCGTCTCTTCTATGCTCAGGAGTTTTTTGACGCAAATCCCCCCCTCCTTAACAATACTCTCTACATACTGATTCCCCTCCGTGGTAATGGTTGCCAGCTCTTGGGTTTGCTCAGGGAAAAGGCTAGTTCTTATTACACAATTCTGAATGTCTTTCTCTGCGAGCTCGATTCGTTCCCCATATTGTTTGAGCTCTAAAATGAAATTATCGACTTGGGCATCATTGAGGTTGAGCTCTCGGAAGATTTCATGCATCTCTTTCAGGGTCTGGTCTTCCTTTTCCGCCAGCTCAGGGTTCCAGTGCCCGCCATTCCTTAGGACTCTCAACTCTTGAGGGGACGCGGCAATGCGGTCCATCCTCTCACAAAACTGGTGCAGCTGGCGCTGCGTTTTGTTTTTGGCCACCTTCAGAATGATGAGAGGATAACGGAGCATCACCTTGGCGACCTTCGTTTGATTCATTTCGATCCGTCTGGCGATCTCGACCTCTTTTTCTTGGTTCAGCAGAGGACAACGTGCCACCTCCTTGAAATACATATTGAGAGACTCAGCTACAAACAACGAATTCTGGGGTTCTTTGTGATCTCCCTGGACCTCTGGGTCCATTTGTTCTACAAGTTTCTTAGCTGTGTTCCAATTCTCCAGGTAGCACATGGTGTTGTCCCCCGCCTTGCCTGTCTTTTCGTATGTTTTTTGGTCTGTAAGGGGCAGCGTGTGCCAATCCAGACCTTCCTTTCTGCGGTGATGACAAACTCTTTAAAACGCATCTCGGCCTCATGGGAGAAAAGACTATTGTGTTACGATTTAATTAGCGCGAGACTCCATCACCTACTTTCGTATGCCAACTCGTTTGAGCATTAAGCATGTATCACTCTCCGAATTCGTTGCTGGACTTCATGATTTAAAACCCATTGATAGTTTCATGCGTTGTTTGATAAATTTGATGACAAATAAAGTATTATTAAACATGTTCTTGTTTCGAGGTTGACGTCTATCTGGCTGGATATGACTGTTCCGCATGTAATTTGATTAACTCGGTTAATTAAGGAAAGCTTCACCTTATCGTATAGTTTTGAATACATTTCATATAACGAATTCCTTTCTCTCTTTTCTTTTCCAATCTCAATTTCGGCTGGAGCGAGAAAGTTATTCACTCGGATCACCAACAGATCTTGATCTATCAACACTTTGATGTGTGGGGACGAAAAACAAAACTCCTCTTCAAAAAAGGCACCAACTAAACTCCCTATGGCGCTCTTTTTTTCCCCTAAATCAGATGAGTTTTTCATCATCTCGCCTCCCCAAAATCCGAATTACATGGCCTAGTGAATCATGTCCTTTGCTGCAAAATCCGGCCTCAAAAGGGCAGTCTTTCCAACCTGAGCCCGCAAACACCCCCTGAAGTAATAGGAAGCTTTTGCAAAAAGGACAAAAAAAAGGCCCGCAGCTAGATTGCTGCTGGCCTACACTGGGCTAATCTCCTCGCCCACGCGAGGTTATTCTCCCCTTGTCTACCAAGTATACTGAACTATAAACAATTGTTAATTTTCTGTCAACTGCATATGTAATGGTGCTAAGAAAATTCCAAGAAAACTAAACACGAGTGTAATACTTTGCCCTTCGAATCCGCTCCCGAAGTCAGCTTTTCAGGCATGAACAGTTAGATGCCCCTACCCAATGGTACAATCCGGAACAGTTCATAAATCCTTCGAAACGGATATAAAACGCTGCTCCTTTATCTCGTCCAGGTTCGGCCCAAACACTGCCCCTGTGGAGTTCCGCTATTTCTCTTGCTATGGCCAACCCAAGGCAGCCTCTTTCAAGTTAGGATATGGATTAGGCAAATCAGGAGGGCCGAGTGTATATAGCGATAAGTACTCGAAGCTCGCCTCGCTCACTGCGATAGTTACATCCCCTAATGCACACTTTCAGCTCCTGAGGACTCGACACAAAATGCTGGGGTAAAACGCTCCAGATAGGGACTAAATATATCTTGCCAATATCTAAACTTGACGGAAATTAATGGTGTGAGAAGGAGATGTGAAAAGGAATTGGTTTCTATTCAGAGCAGAAAGCCAAGGTCCATTAGAACGGGCTTGAAACCGTGGTTAGAGCCCACCCAATCTCACCTTTCGGGAAGTTCTCCACTTTTTTTGGCGGGCCTTTCCATGAGCAGCCCGTCCTCGTGGTCGTGGTAATAGCTCTGCAACAACGCACGCTTTTCGAAACCCAGCTTCTCGTAGAACTTTTGTGCTCCCAAGTTGCTCAATCTTACTTCAAGACGAAGGGTTTTCCCGGCGCAATGGGCGATGGCCTCCTGCACTAAACGGGTCCCGATACCGCAGCGGCGGCGCTCCGGTCGAACCGCCATGGAGATTATGTGCCCACCAGGGCTGAACACAATGTAGCCATCGATCTTATCACTCACCACTACCAGAAAGGTATCCGGGTGACGCCCATGGAGCCATCGAAGTTCCCAAAAATCATATTCGGACTTGGGTGCGGCCTGCGCCTCTATCTCCACGAGTTCATAAAAATCTTCGGAGCTCACTGGTCTGATCATGGGGACTTATCTCTCTTGACCGCATATCCAGCTGGGTGCTGTTACACCGTGACGCGGAGACACGGGGAATCGGAGACGCGGTGATTGCAGACTGGAAGCAGTGACAAAGTCAGTTGCATGGAGGGATATGACTAATTAACTGAGAAGCGGAGAATAATTCCAACAAGACAGTTAATAGTACGTTTCGCGTTTTACTCGCTCCGCGTCGCCGCGTCACCGCGTCAGCGCGTCGCTTTCTAAGATTGGCTAATACTTTCTCCCCGGCTTGCCCCGTCCTATTCGAGTCCTTTGTAGCTAGGACGAAATCCCCAGGCTCTGTTCCAGATTACCCAAGTGCTCGGCCGCATACTCCAGCCGGTACTCAACAATGGCTAGATCTTCGGTCGCATTCTGTTGGCTGGTACCTCTCTTACGAGCAGCCTCCTGGAGATGGCCGATATCTATCATGGTCGCCTCGCCAAAGTCTCGAAACAGCTGGATAAGGGATTTGGTGTATTGTTCAGTGAAGGAAAAAAGATACATAAACTTGAAGTTCTGGCGGTAGTCTTTAAAGGAGGTGAGCAGCTCTTTCTGGGTTTCCTTTCTCACCAGTGCCACGGCCTCGCGAAAAACCTTTTCGCCGGACCCTGCTGCTGCATCACGGCGAAAAACCTTGTCCTTCATGCCTGAAAAAAGGTGAGTCAATCTTCTTAGACCGAACCGCATCAACAGAGAACCCCGCCCAAGTGCATCCGAGCGCTGAAGAAAGGCAGAGAAGGGTGGCGGCGAAATGGCCGGCTTTTTGGGCCGCGGCAGTTGCTCGGGGGTGACGAGACTGAGTGCCAGGCCAGAATCAGTCAGAGTCTGCTGGTATTGTTGGATTGCCTGACCCAGCAGATCCCAATAGCCAGCAGCAGCCTCCATGAGTTGTTTCTCGATATGCTCTTCCTCGCTCTTGGCAAAATCGATAATTCGCAGATTGACTTTGTCGATGATATGGCGGGAGAGCATCTGCCTAAATTCCTGGTAAAAAAGGTAAAGATTTGCAAGCCACTTTCGAGTTTCCTCTGCTTTACTCTGAGGGAAACTGTTCACCTGATAATTTTCAATCAACTGCATGGTGTCATTGATAATAGGACCATATTTCGTATCAAAGTAGGAATCAACGGCTGAACGGATATGTTCTTTCAAGGAGTTTCGGAGGCCATCCAGTGTGTGCTCTACAGTAGTTAGCGCCGCCGTTATGGATTGTTGCCGTATGTTTATCTGATCAGCCAAAGCTTTGAGCTCTTCTTGGTCTTTGGACAATAGTTTCTGCCGGGTACTTACCGAATCCTTCATGCTTCGATTAACCCGTTGCAGATGGCTCAATACACCACCGAAGAGAACTCGATTTCGTTCGCGCTTTACCAAGTTCTGTAAATCCTCACTAAACCGACTATATCCTTGACGCGAGGCCTCAACCATCAATTCATCTTCATACCAGCCTTTCAAGCGTCTCTTCTCCCGCTGAGATATCTCATCCAGACTATTGCCTGCATCCAGCAGTTGGAAGAGAGCCGAGAAACCATAGACCTTCGCCTCAGGCACGAGCTGATGGAGTTCTGCACTAACCCTCTCCTGAAGTCGTTTCAAACTCTCCTCGTTACTGTGTTCATCGAGATCGATATTCAGAATAAAAAGTGTCTGCGGAAGCAGCCGGAGGATCTTAATTGCTTCGATGAGCTTCAAATCAGCCTGCCTCATCCCCACTCGACTGCTGATCACATAGAGAATGAAGTGGCTGCCAAGCAGATATTCTTGGAGCATGCCAAAATGAAGGGGGTTGGGGGAATCACTACCTTGGCAGTCACCGATCTCTACCATGTCACCCAGCCACTGGATCGGTAGCTGGAGTTCCATGTCCTTCAGGTATACTGCCTGCGATTCCTGGCTGACAAAATCTTGATGCCGATAAAGCTCCTCCCCGGCGAACTCCAGTATAACCGGCTCATCCCTGACAAATCCGCTCAGCGTTTTGTATCCATTCAGGTAACCGATGAGGAGAACCATGTTGGGATCGAATGTTTCGCGTCCCACCAGACTCTCTTGTCTGATCTCTTGGAGGTATTGCTCGAGGATTCGGCGGTCCTCTTCCACCCGCATGTCTATGGATTCCAACCCTTCAGCGGTACGAGACAAGCCCAGCAGGGACAAGGCTTCATTGACCTCCGCATTGATTTCTTTCCATGATTTTATCTCGACCCACCCTTTTCCCTCTGGGCCGGAACGAATGCGGGTGATGAAGGCGGTGACGATACCTGCACCGCGCTTGAGCAAATCTCGACCCTGCATGGCATTAATGAAGGTGCTTTTACCGGATTTCACTGAGCCTACAATGGCGATTCTCAAAGTCTGCTCTTGGAGGGATTCGGACACAGCCTCGAGACTTCGGCGCCATGAACTCAACTGAACTGAGTCATCTCGAAAGAGCGGTGACAGCTCGTCAATGAGGGTCTCCAAGATTTCTCGCAAATTTTCAAGACGATTCTGTATGCTCAGTTCTTGCTGCATATCCCACATCGATGATTTCAAAGTTTCTTACGCCCCCAGGGGTCTTTACCTTTATCTCATCCCCGGCCTCTTTGCCAATAAGTGCACGTCCTATCGGTGATATCACCGAAATTGTACCTTGAGACAAGTCTGCTTCAAAGGGTCCCACCAGACGGTATCGCACTTCCTCGCCAGTGTCCAGGTCCTCGAGCTCTACCGTGGTCCCAAAGATCACCCGCTCGTGAGAGCCTTCCGTGAGCTCAACCACCTCACACTGGCTCAGCTTGTGATGCAAGTCGTTGATCTTACCTTCGACTAGGGCCTGCCTTTCTTTGGCCGCCTCGAACTCCGCGTTCTCGCTGATGTCGCCATGGCCTCTGGCATCAGAAATCGCCTGGATGACTTGAGGCCGCTCCTCCTGCTCAAGCCGCTGTAATTCGCTCCGTAAACGATTATATCCTTGCCTGGTTATGGGAAAGCGATCCATAGTTAACTTCCTCCTTAGACGCTCATTTTTGCCCGATTCCGATGGCGGGTTTCCAACATTAGGGGTTATTCAGAAAACGAATATGCATTCAACTCCACATAGTCTAGGCTTGAGGGCTGAGGTATTCCTGAAGCGGCGTATGTTGTCAGGCTATGCAAGCTTCAAAGGTTAGGCCGTCCTGCATGTTTCTGCAGAGGCTGGCAACATCCGCAGCTCGGGCTGCCACTGCCTCCCGTCCGAAGGACTTCCTTCCTCATGGGTGGCAGACCGAGCGTAAGCGGAGGAAATGGCTCAGCTTTCAAGCGTTCGTGCATAGTTTAGGCGATAACCGTTTTCAGAAAAATGGAAAGCCCCGGCTTTACTTCAGCCAGGGCGTTCGCCACCAATATACTTTTTACTCAACCAGGCGAAAACTGTCAAGGGTTTCAGGTCGCTTTGTCTGCTCGCTCTGAGTCTAGCAGCAGTACAGAAAATTCACACTCAATAACGCTATCGTCACTGCGACTTCCGGTTGTAAGGGGTTCGATGTTTTCTCCAGGGATAAGGGAAAAGCTTTTCGAAAAATACATTACCCCTATATACCCAAATAAGCTTCTCTTATATCACTTGATTCTGCAATTTCGGCTGCTGGTCCTTCGGCCTTGATCTTGCCCTCGTGCATGATGTAAACATAGTCTGCAGATTTAAGGCAGGCCTCAGCGTTCTGCTCCACCAGCAGTATGGTTAGTCCTATCTCGTTATTCAGTTTTTCAATGGTCTCGAAGACTTCACCCACTAGCTTAGGTGCTAATCCCTGACTGGGCTCATCCAGCATGATCAATTTGGGTTTGGTCATCAATGCCCGCCCTATGGTCACCATCTGCTGTTCTCCGCCACTGAGGGAGCCAGCCGCTTGTTTGCCTCTTTCTTTCAATATAGGGAACAAGGAGTAGACGAGTTCCAAGGAATCATCCTTGGACATGAGAGCCTCTTTACGGTAAGCCCCCATGATTAGGTTTTCTCGAACTGTCATGCCCACGAACAGATGTTTTCCCTCTGGTACCAGGGTAATACCCAAGTCCACTTTTCTGTGAGTGGGCTGCTGGGTAATCTCCGACCCCTCATAGGTTATCTTGCCTCCCCAGGGCTGCACTGAACCAAGAACGGTGCGAAGCAGGGTAGATTTTCCCACGCCGTTAGGGCCAAGCAGAGAGGTAATGCTACCCTTTTTCACCTCCAGGCTCGGTTGCCACAGTACCTGCATGGGCCCGTAGCCGGATTCGAGGTTCTCCACCTTTAGCATTCTACTCTCCCTTTGGCTGTCCCAGGTATACTTCCACCACCCGCGGATCGGTCAAAGCCTCTTTGGTCGGAGCATCCACCAACTTGGCACCCTGGTGCATCACCATTACCCTTTCGGCCAACCCGGCCACCGCCCGCATGATGTGCTCCACCATGGCGATTATGGACATGGTCGGCTCCTCCTCTTTTAGCCGGATGAGTAACTGCACCATGTCATCAATATCCATTGGGTTCATACCCGCCATGGCTTCGTCCATCAGGAGCAGCTTGGGCTTCATCGCCAGAGCACGGGCAATCTCCATCAATTTCTTTTCCACCGGGGTTAGGGTCCCGGCCTCCTTGTCACGATGATCCTGGAGAGCTACCCGCTCGATATAGTGGTCTGCTATCTCCAGCGACTCGTCCACGGAGACCTCGCCTGCCAGGGTGCCAAACATGGCTCCAATTGCCACGTTTTCCCTCACAGTAGCAGAACTGAAAGGCCTGGGAATCTGGAAGGTTCGCCCCAAGCCCAGTGGCGCTCGCTTGTACGTAGGCAGTTGAGTGATATCTCTGTCTTCAAAGAATACTTTTCCCTCTTCAGGCAGAAACGCCCCGCTGACAACGTTAAAAAGAGTAGTCTTGCCGGCTCCGTTGGGGCCGACGATGGCGATGAGCTCCCCTTCCTGAACTTCCAGGCTCACATTGTCGACCGCCACCAGGCCGCCAAAACGCTTGGTTACATTTTCGAGCCTCAATAGTGACATATTGCCCTCTAGACAATGTACCGTTCTAAGGTCGTGCCCTTCACTCTTTTTTTCAGCATACCAACAGTTCCCTCCGGGAACAAGACAATGATGATAATGATAATCGGGGCAAAGATAAGCAGCTGGAATCCTGGCAAAATAATGGCGAGATAATACTTGGAAATACCGTAGATGAGCCCACCCACAACGGGGCCAAGGAGAGTTCCGGCTCCGCCCAAGAGTACTATGATGATGGCCTCCACCGTGTAATGTATTTCGAACACCTCAGGTGGAAAGACGTAAGGAGTCTTTAGAGCCCAGGCTGAAGCGCCGAGCAACCCCGCGAAGATTGCACTGGTTATAAATGCAATTATTTTGAATTTAGTCACATTGATGCCCATGACCTTGGCGGCATCCTCATCTTCTCTGAGGGCCGTGAGAGCATAGCCGATCTTGCTTCGCATATAATAAAGGGTGACGAATGCAGCCAGGGCTGCAATGATCAGCACCAAGACGTCAGCCCAGAAAGTAGAGAAAGCACTGGCAATTTTGTCTCCAACGGCTTCGTTCATGTGGGACATGAATATTATCCCTTCAGAACCGTTCCATATCTTTGCCCCTTCGATAAGAAATCTGAACCCCTCATTCACCCCGATAGTGGCTATGGCGAAGTAAGCCCCCCTCAGCCTGAGTGCTACAGCTCCTACGGCCAGCGCCAAGAGGGTGGACATCACCATTGCCAGAAGGAATCCAATGACAATCAACCCTAGCCCCAATGCCTTGAATTGAATCAGCCTGGTGATACCCAATGCCATGCCGTAGGTGCCCACACCCATAAAAGCCACGTAACCGAAATCCACATAACCTGTCATGCCAAGGAAGATGTTAAAAGCCTGACCAAGAGCACAATAGAATGCCAGCATCGCCATCAGCTCCCACATCCCGGGCATATTGTTTCCGATAAAGAACATGACCAGATATATGGCATACACCGGGATCAGGGGATAGTATTTGCCAAGATCTACTTTCATTTAGTCCTCAATAGCCCAGTGGGTCTAATCAGAAGTATCAAAAGCAGGATGGCGAAAGAGAAAAACCTGGTCAGAGCGAAGGGCTCCACATTGGGAAGTAAGGCAAACAGCGTATACGACCCGTTCTCTATGAGTCCAAAGACCAACCCTCCAAAAAAAGCACCATATGGCGATGCAAGTCCTCCAAGCACAGCGATAACAAATGCCTTCAGAGTGTATGGCCCGCCCATATAAGGATTAATTCCAACAGGAATAAACATTGTCAGCAGGACGCCGCTCGTCACGGTCAGCCCTATGCCAAGAGCAAAGCTCAAGGCGTAGACACCGTCGACGTTCACCCCGCATACCCTGGCGCCCTCACTGTCCTCAACCACACTTCTCATGGCAGTTCCAGCCCTGGTCTTGTTGAACCACAGGTACAGTAAGACGGCAATGGCTACGCTACCCAAGCAGGCATAGAGCTTTGAAAAGGGGAGGACCGTGATTCCAAGGTCTATCTTCCCCACAGCCCAGTTGTAACCTCGAAACTCAGATCCGAAGATGAGCTTGATGGTCTCTTCCAGCAAAACACCCATGGCGAAGGTGGCTAGCAAGGTAGCAAGCTCTGGTGCTTTGATTAACTTGCGCATGATTGTGTAGTAGAAGATGAAGCCTAAGGCCAATCCTATGATCAAGGCAGCAGGGATGGCAAATATGGGAATGATTCCGAGAGCGTTAAACAACCACATGGTCACGAATGCCCCGACCATTATGAAAGCACCGTGGCCAACATTGACGACCTTGAGAACACCAAAAATCAGGCTGAGCCCCATTGTGGCCATTCCGTAAATGGCACCCAACACAAGGCCCTGGAGCAAATTGCCAGCGAGTTGCTCAAATATCATCCTGCCTATCCTCTGAGATCGAGCTGAATATGAAAATCTCCCCCCTATGTGGTGAAACACCTAGTGGGGGAGATTTTCTCCAGGTTTTCAGTTGCTAAAATGTGCCTGAGTGATGAACGCCTGTTGTCTCACTCGCTAATTGTCTTATCATCTTGGCATTGCTTTCTTCCCTTTAGCCTTTTCGGCAAAAGTAGGCATAGGATAGGCCGGTCCACCGGTCTGGGCCTCCTTAGGCCATACAATAACCCTCTTGGCGTTTTGCCACTGGACGTCCACCATAGAATGCCCTACTTGAAGCCCGGTGTCATCAATATCCCAGCCTCCGTAGAAGGACATGAACTCCAGATCTCCGAGGGCTTTCCTCACCTTAGTAGTGTCAACGCTATTTGCCTTTTCTACGGCCAGGACGTAGGAGAGCACAGCCGCACCGGCCTCAGCCGCATGATAATCCGGTGTCACTTCTTTACCCAAAGCCTTTTTGAACAGTTGGACGAATTCATCTTGACTTGGACCAATCCACTGCAGGCCAACCTTCTTAGCCCCTTCTGCGGAATAGGTGACGCCATATTCCCAGTGAGAAGGACCCATGACGCCTTCGGCCATACTGGTCAAAGCTTCGTAGAAGGCTGGCAGGGTTGCGGCCGCAATCAGCGACAGAGCATTGGTGTCTATGTCCAAATCCGCCATTTGTCGATTGAACAGCTGACCGTCTTCGAAATGTCCCCCGCCGAGAATGAAATCAGGCTTCGTAGCCTTCAAGGCAGAAAGCAAGGGGGTTAGGTCGGTAACTCCTTTGGGGTAAGTTCGCTTGAACACAATCTCGTATCCAAGCTTTATGGCATAATCTTCGGCTCCCGTCATGACCATTTGTGCGAACTCGGAGTCCTCATAGGCCAAGGCGACCCTCTTGGCCTTGGGATCAAGCGCTTTGATCATGTCAAGGGTTCCCTGGTGATAGCTGGTCGCTGGACCAATCGTCTGGACGATGTACTTGAATCCCTGCCAGAAAATCTTATTGTTCGCACCCCCGTGATCCATGTAAAGCATTTTGCGACTTTCAGCCACAGGAGCTCCCCGAAGCGTAAGTCCTGAACTGTAGGGGGCCATAACTGCATTGACTTTGTCGGCTGTAATCAACCGCGCAATCAGGCTTGTGACAGCTTCCTTTTTGGACTCAGAATCATAGTATACGTACTCGAGGGGAACTTTCTTTCCGCCGACCATTACCCCACCATGCACATTATTCACCCAGTCGACAATTGCTTTTATTCCCCCTAGAGCCTGTTCGCCTGCCTTGGCATACTTACCAGAAAGACAGGCAGGGTGGCCAATAACGACCTTATTTGGCGCTGCCTGAGCATCCACCGCAAAAAGAAGCGTAAAAGCGGCCACAAGGCTCATAACTCCAACAACATACCTGTTCTTCATAGTCTATCCTCCTAACGGCTAGTCTTTGTGCGCCAGCTTAACTATATTTTCCTTTCGCCCTTTCCTCATATCCCAAACTTTTTCCGGTTTCCACCCTCATTTTTCGTGACAAAGATCACTTCGGGTTTGCTCGTGTTGGGAGTCCACGAACTTTGAGGATTGCCCTGGATATGCTTCTCTTGAATAGTTCGTTCTGAATCCTCAATAATAGAAAATACTTGCCTTGTCAAGGACCAATAAACAATATACTTGGTGGACCTTAATTAGAATTGGCTGCTCAGTATTATCTATTAGCCTCGGTAAGACGCTCATAGACCGGGTGTTGTCTCGGCTGAAACAGCCTGTCACTGCCAGCCGGCAAGCGGTCTTTCCGACCCGCTATCAGAAGTCCTCCAGCAACAAGAGCCTGGTGAAAACCGCGTGTAATTTCTTGTTGGAGCGGCTCTGTGAAATACGTGTACACCAGGTTGCGACAGAAGATCAGGTGATTGCCTGGAAAGGGTGGATCCCAAATTAGGTTATGCTCAACCCAGTCTATTTGTTTCGGGAAGTCAGAAGGCAGGCAGAAGCTCCCTCTCTGATTGGTACAGTACTTCTGGCGCAATTGCAGCGGCATCTCCCTGAAGCTGCTGGCAGGATAGCGGCCCTGTAAAGCCCTTGTCAAACAACGGCTGTCGCTATCGCTGGCCAGCAAACGCAACTCGCGACCTGAACCGGCAAAATTTTCCTGCCAGAGAATCAACAGACTGTAGGGCTCTTCTCCACTGGCACATCCCGCAGACCAAATCCGCAGGGGTTCGTTGGCAGGCAGTCGCTCCAGGACAGCCGGCAGCCAGGTAGTCTGCAGGGCATCAAATAGGTTTGCATTTCGCCAAAAGCGAGAAATGGTGACCGTTAAAAGACCGGTAAGCTGCCGCCGCTCTTGTTCATCAGCGAGGAGATAAGAACGGTACTCGCTCCAAGAATGAAACCCCAAACCCTGCAATCGGGCGATGATACGTTTCCGGATGCTCTTACTTCTGAAGCGCCGCCAGCGCAAACCCAGATGAGGTAGGGTAGTTTTTAGAAATTCTTTGTAGTTCATACTGGTTCTTTTTCTTCCGATTTTTTTTAGTGTATCATACAGCCACTAAGACACCATCGTCTTGGGTTCTTATTTGCAGTTTTATGCCCCTTCGAATAGGATGCTTCATCTCAAGGCAGCCCGAGTGCGAGGAGGAGGCGAGATGATCGAGTCTTACAGCTTCGGTAGCATGACGGTCATGGGAGAAAACCATCGCAATGATTTGAAAATCATTGAAAAACAGATTGTCGGCAATTGGTGGCGCAGGGAAGGACACGCTGTTTATGCCGAGGACATTGACGACATTTTATACTCCGGTGCGGAGATCCTTGTTGTGGGGACCGGCGCATATGGCAGTATGCGGGTTACTGATGAAGCAGCACGGGCCATTAAAGGACGAGGGATCGAGTTGGTGGCTGTTCCCACCAAAGAGGCTGCAACCCTTTTCAATACCCTTGTTAGTCAGGGCAAGAGAGTTGCTGGCGCCTTCCATCTGACCTGCTAGCTTTTTTACATGAAGGCCAAACGCTTTAGCACCACTTTCAATCCAATTAACTTGCGGTCCTGATTGAAATCTTTGGCTTAATTATTGCTTGTCCCTCTCTGGGTAAAATGGTAGGAATAGATAATTTTTTTCAATTGTAACGCGACTTATCTTTTGCATATCATCGGTTCACAGTAAGAAGTAACACCTTGTAATTGAAAAAGGATATTTTTGAAACGGACTGCAAGTACAGCAATTCGAAAACTCCCACTTGCCTAGGAGGAATACCCATGAGTAAACGCTGGAAGTATTTACTGCACTTCTTAGTAGCTGTATCAATCCTGGTCCTGGTGGCACCAACTGCTGCGTTGGCGGCAGAAACAATCAAGGTGGGCATTATCTTGCCACTCTCCGGTCCCCTAGAGGACTTCGGGACCATGGAAAAGCACTCCTTCGACATGGCCCTGCAGGAAATCAATGGTGGTGGAGGCATTGAAGGTAAGATGCTCGAGTTTATCTATGTAGATGACAAGGGCGAACCAGAAGTGGGACGTTCGGCTGTGCAAAAGCTCATCAACGAAGACCATGTAGTCATGCTGGGTGGCGGCTTTTCCAGCTCGGTTACCTATGTGACGGCTGAGGTAGCCCAACAAAACCGTGTGCCTTTCCTTATCAATACCGCTTCGGCGGACAAGATAACCGAGCAAGGCTGGGACTATGTTTTCCGTCTCAATCCACCGGTAAGTGAATACACCAGCGGTCTCGAGAGTTTCTTGGGCAAGGTGGTAAAACCAAAGACCGCAGCTGTGATTCACGAAAACTCCATGTATGGCAAGAAGGCTGCTGAATTTTTCCAGAAAAGCTGCAATAAACTAGGGATCGATGTGTTGCTGGTGGAAGGCTATGAGCACGGCGTCGATGATTTCAAGCCGGTCTTGACAAAGGTCAAGCAACTCAATCCTGACATCCTTTTCATGGCGTCTTACTTGATGGACGGTTCGACCCTCATGATCCAAGCCAGGGAGTTGAAACTCACCCCCAAGCTGTTTCTCGGCGGTGCGGTTGGTTTTACCATGCCGGAATTTGTCCAGTATGCCGGCATAGCCTCGGACAAGATTATGACAGCCACCCTGTGGCACCAGGCACTGCCGCTGCCCGGCGCCATGGCCTACTTCCAGGCGTTCGCGGCCAAGTACAATAGGGCCCCAGAATATCACGGTGCCGAGGCTTATGCAGCCGCCTATGTGATCAAGGACGTGCTCCAGCGCACCGCATCTCTTGGATCGGATGACATCAAGAAGGCCTTGAGTGACACCAAACTGACCACACTCTTCGGCCCGGTCAAATTCACCTCCTACGATAAGAAAATCAATCAAAACAGGCTGACCACCTATGTGGTCCAGTGGCAGTTCAGCAGACTCAAACTGATCTGGCCCAAGAATCTGGCCAACGCCGATTACGTCTACCCAATTGACTGGCTGAGTGAGTGGGGATACTAGGAGCAAGCTATTTCAGCGGCGGATTTTGCAAACAGAGTCGCGTTCAACTGCGGTGCTGGCGGTGAGTTTCTTTGCGATAAGAGATATCAGTAAGAACTTCGGTGGGCTCATGGCAGTAGCTGGTGTGAGCTTCGAAGTTGAGCGTGGAGAAATCTTCGGACTTATTGGCCCCAATGGGTCAGGCAAGACCACTATATTCAATCTTATCAACCAGTACATTCCCTTAACTTCAGGAGATATCCTTTTCAAGGGCAAAAGTGTCAAGGGGATGAAGACCCATCAAATCTGCCGTTTGGGTATCGCCCGGACCTTTCAAGTGGTCAAGCCGCTTAAACGGATGACCGTCCTGGAAAATGTCATGGCCTCGGCCTTCTGCCGGGTTAACTCCCTCAAAGAGGCGGAAAAATTGTCCCTCGAAATTCTGGATTTTTCCAACCTGCTGCCAGAAAAAGACAAGCCCGCCAATAGCCTGCCCATTGCCGGACGCAAGCGTTTGGAAATCTGCCGGGCTCTGGCCACCAAACCGGAATTGCTCCTTTTGGACGAGACCGCCGCAGGCTTGAATCCCACGGAACTGGACGAGATCATGGAATTGATCCGGAGAATTCGCGATCGCGGCGTGACCATCATCATTGTTGAACACATCATGAAATTAATCATGTCCATCTCACACCGGGTTCATGCCATCAACTATGGTCAGACCATAGCCGATGGCACTCCCGAAGAAGTGGCAAACAACAAAGAGGTCATCGAAGCTTACCTAGGAGAATCCTATACTTAGAGTGGAAAACATTGATGTGTTTTATGGTGATTTGCAGGTGTTATGGGATGTCTCCTTCGAGGTAAACGAGGGTGAAATTGTTGCGCTGGTCGGCGCCAACGGCGCCGGTAAGTCCACAACGCTCAAGACCATCTCCGGTTTGTTAACTCCCACCAATGGTCGCATTACTTTTTTAAACCAGCGCTTGGACCAGGTTCCCGCCCACAAGATTATCGAGCATGGCGTTGCGCAGGTGCCGGAGGGGCGCCGTCTCTTTCCGGAAATGACGGTGCGGGAGAATCTGATCATGGGCTCCCTCTCTCCGCAGGCCAAAGCCAAGCGCGACGAGACCATCGCATGGATTTTTGCTCTCTTTCCCAGATTGTGCGAGCGCGAAAAACAGATGGCTGGAACCCTCTCCGGCGGCGAACAACAGATGCTAGCGGTGGGCCGCGGCCTTATGGCCCTGCCCAAGTTAATCATGTTTGACGAGCCTTCTCTTGGTCTGGCACCGATTTTAGTAGCTGAAATCTTTAGAATCATTGAACGTATCAAACAAGAAGGCGTCACTGTGCTTATCGTAGAGCAGAATACCAAACACACATTGGGAATCTGCGATCGCGCCTACGTTCTGGAAAATGGCCGAGTCGTACTGAGCGGCACTGGACAGGAACTCCTTGACAACGAACACGTCAAACAGGCCTATCTGGGCATTTAAGTCTTGCCACCGCCTCTCTCTCATGCAGGTAGCAGCTGTTTGCGGGGGTAATTGGGCAAACCCGGGCTAATCAACAAGTTCTTTGCCAATCGCATTCAAGCGCTGAGCAGTAACTTATCGCCGCATATGGGGAAGGCGGTGGCGTCCGTTGTCTGTTGTCTGTGGTCCGGGGTAGAGCATAGAGCATAGGGAAGAACATTTCGGATTGCGGATTTTTAAATAATCGTCGCACGACTTGAACGGTTTCAACGATTTGAACGGTTTGTGCAGCGGACCACGGACAATATCCTTCGACCACCTAACCGCTAAATCCTCCCTCGCGGTCTGAGTAAAAGAATAAAATGACTGAAGTACGCTTTATTGAAGTCACTGAGAGAAGAATGGAGATGCGGGCTTGCGAGATCGCCGAGCGCACCTTTACCCAGGGAAACAGGCTGCAAATCATAGCTGCTGATCAGAAACAGGCAATGCGTTTGGACGATTTGCTTTGGACTTTTAGGCCCGACAGTTTTGTGCCTCACGGTATCTTTGCGGAAGATAAGGATGAGCCGCCGCAACCGGTAGTTATTACTACCAAACTAGAACCGATCCCTGGAGTTGAATCATTGCTGATGCTGAACTATTGTCCTACTGAACTGGTGGGCCAGTTCTCTCAGGTCATCCATCTGATAATCGTTGACAACCCGGAGCGACTTCAAGCCAGTCGCGAATACTGGCTTCAACTCAAAGAGGCAGGTTTCAGTTTGAGACATCAGAAACTCTAGCCTAAGCATTTGGGGACATCGGTGAGGAAATAACCCGTGTTTTCTAAATTTGGCCGATGGTGGAGGAAATTCAGGGATACCTGCAGGTACCTCTCCGCCAGCCTCGCCATCGTGCTTGTGAAGCGAAAACTAAAAAGACGCCCACAAGACTGGAGCTTGTGGCTGATCTTGGGTCGCCTCTATGCCATCGGCTATCAGTGGCCACAGGCCATCGATTCACTTAAACGAGCCAGAAAACTCAATCCTCAGAGTGAAGTAATTGCTCAGGTTCTTGCCGACGCCAAAGAGAAAGCTCGTCAGAACGGGACTTGGCCCCCTTCAAAACCTACCAACCTCCCCTAATTGAGAAAACGGCCGATGTCCTCACGCCGGTGGGTGATAGTACTTTCCGGTAGGCTTTCTAGAAAAATTTTTCCATAGGATCTCTTAAACAGCCGACTATCCAAAACGGCAAGGATCCCTTGGTCTGTAGTTCGCCGGATCAAGCGGCCAAGCCCCTGTCTCAAAACGAGTACCGCACTGGGGACCTGGTAGTCCCAGAAGGGATTCCCACCCGCCTCAGCGATCTTTTCCAAGCGTGCCGCAACCAGCGGATCATTGGGGGCTGCAAAGGGCAACTTGTCGATAATAACACAGCTCAGGGTCTCCCCCGGCATGTCGACACCTTGCCAAAAAGAAGCCGTGCCAAGGAGCACCGAAGCGGTATCTTCCCTGAACCTTTTCAACAAGGCCGCCTTGGGCTGCTCACCCTGGGCCATGAGCGTAAATCTTTCCAGCTTGGCAAGCCGCGCATGCACTTCTCTTAGATTGCGATAGCTGGTGAAAAGAATAAAGGCTCGTCCCCCAGACTCTGCCAAAATACCGGACACCTCCTCTGTGAGTGCTGGAATAAAGTCAGGCGAGTCCGGAAGCGGCAGGTGGCGAGGCAGATAAATCAAAGCCTGCTCCCTATAAAAGAAGGGTGTATCTAGTATCAGTCCTGCCGTATCATAAGGTAGTCCCAGTCTGTTTTTAAAAAAGTCCAACTCATTTCCCACAGCAAGGGTGGCAGAGGTGAAGATATATGTTCTGCTATGCTGAAAAAGAAGCTCCTGAAGAATGGGAGCAACCTCCACCGGCGAGCCCCACAAGAAGGTCCCCCTGCCTCTTTTCTCGTACCAGTAGACGTAGCTGGGATCTGGCTGCCCCAACAGCAGGTCGAGATCCTGGGAAAGTTCCAGCGTGCGCCGGTGGCAGGCGGATAACCCCTCACTGAGATCCTGCAAGCGGAAAAGCTGGCTGGCCAGTTCCTCCAGTCCCTGATTCAATTCACTCCAGAGACTGACAAACTCGCTGCCCAGGGCCTCTGTGCGGAACCGCTCTCTTCTGTCGCTTTGGGGAAAGGTTTGGAAGAACTGAGCACCTGTTCTGCCAATGCTCTCAGAAAAACGGCGTAAATCGGCGTTTTTACTATCTGCGGCAGCCAGCTCAAACTTGAGGTCACGCACCAGTTCTGACAGCCCATGGCTGCTCGCCTGGATACTGAAATACTGGCTTGCAATCTCCTCCAGCAGATGAGCCTCGTCGAATATGGCAACCTCATAGCTTGGGATCACCTGACCGTATCCTCCCGAACGCACTGCCAGATCAGCGAAAAAAAGGTGGTGGTTGACCACGATAATCTCCGCAGTCGCAGCCTCTTGTCGCAAGCGAGTGAGGAAGCACTGCTCGAATAAAGTGCATTTTTGTCCCAAACACTGATCCGCGCGGGCATTCATTTGCTCCCACCCCACAAAATCATCCGGAAGCCAATCGATTTCAGCCCGGTCTCCGCTTGACGTCTGCTGGGACCAGTCGACCAGCTCTTTTGTGAGGCTTCCTTTATCTTTAGGAAGCAGTCCTGGCTGCTCCAGAGCGCGGTGAAACCGATAAAGACAGAGATAATTCGCCCTTCCTTTCATACATACTGCCCGAAATGGCTTTGGCATATGAGTATTCAGGAAGGGGATATCATGCTCCAATATCTGATCCTGCAGCGTCTTGGTGCCCGTGGAAACAATCGTTTTTCGCTGGCTCAGGACAGCGGGAATCAGATAGGCTAGACTCTTTCCGGTGCCGGTCCCAGCTTCGATTATGCTGGATCGTCTTTCGGCGATGGATGCCTCCACCTCAATGGCCATCGCTTCCTGCATAGAGCGATATTCATAGTCACCCAGGATTCGACTCAGCAAACCATCTTTTCCGAAGATTCTCTTCATACTGCCCTACTTCTCGCTGCAACTGACTTTTATGAAAGATTCTATAGAATTGACACTGGCATTCAAGTAAAGAAATTCGATTATCGAAATGGATTAGTTACTCTACTCCGCATCCTAGATAGAGAATTCACCACAGAGACGGCTAAAATTCGAAATCCGAAATCCGAAGCACGAAACAAATCCAAAATCCTAATTGTGAAATGTTCAAAACGTAACTACTCAAGAAAACTTGTCTTTGATTGGGTCATTTGGATTTGGAAAATTTGAATTTGTTTAGGATTTCGAAATTCGAATTTCGGATTTGAACTCGCTCCGTGGTTAATAAATAAAAGTGGATATCGAAATCTAGTATCGACATTATGCGGAGCTAGTTGCATAGGCGCATATCGAAATTACTGCTTTCAGTTGTAATGTGGGATCTGGAACTGAGATCTTGGGTTGCGCTTCTATGACTAAATTGGATCGGTACCCAGGTCGCCTTTGAAGAATTCATCGATGGCAGGGGTGGTCTCATCAGATGTCTTGGTGGGAGCTGTGCCTTCCTTGAACGCCTCGAAGACGGCGTTTTCATCTCCGGGTTTAGCGAGCAGTCCTGTTTTCGGGTCTATTTTTGCAAAGACTACATTTTCCGGAACCGTAAACACCTTTTCCCGCTTGTCCTTTAGTACCTCAGCAGTGAAGTCGACCCAGATGGGGCTTGCAGCCCGCGACCCGGTCTCAAATTTGCCCAGGGTTCTGTCACCGTCGAATCCAACCCAAACACCGGTGACGTATGAGGGAGTGAAGCCGATATACCAGGCATCCTGTAAATTGTTTGTTGTCCCAGTTTTGCCTGCCGTGGGTCGTTTAACGGCACGCGCCCGCCAACCTGTGCCATATTTGACCACCTCCTGCAACAAATGAGTCATCACATATGCGGTGTCCTTTTCCAGGACTCTTTCCCTTTGTGGCCTATATTCCTCCAGCAAGTTTCCTTGCCGGTCCAGGATCTTGGTTATAAAAATTGGACTTACCAGTTCACCCAGGTTGGCGAACACAGAATAGGCGTTCGTAAGCTCTAGCAAAGAGACGCCCGATGAGCCTAGAGCCAACGACAGATCTCGAGAGAGGGGTGAGCTAATGCCAAAGCGGCGGGCATAATCTATGACATAATCTATACCGATATCACGCAGAATCTTGATTGTCACCACGTTACGGGAAAAGATCAGGGCAGTTCGAAATAGGGTTGGGCCATAGAACTTTTCTTTATAGTTTTTGGGCTTCCATTTCCAGTCCATCTGGTCGTCGGTGTAGATGATTGGAGAATCGATGATAATGGTTGCGGGGGTGTAGCCCTTGTCCAGAGCCGCAGCGTATGTAAACGGTTTAAAAGCTGAACCGGGCTGACGCCGCGACTGGATGGCACGATTGAATTGACTGGTGTGAAAATCAATCCCACCCACCATCGCTCTGACATGACCGGTAGCGTTATCCATGCAGAGCAGGGCACCTTGTACCTCCGGTTCTTGCTCCAGTGCGAGAAGCCAGTTCTCCGTCTTGCTGTCACGTTCCAGCAAGCGTACCAGAATAACATCCCCGACTTTCAATACCCTTGCTGGATTCGTAACCTTCACGGCGCCATAAGCTATCTCTGGGTCAGGCTTGCGGGCCCACTCCATTTTTTCCACAGGTAGGGTGCCCAACCCTTCACTCAATCGGACTGAAACCTTTTTCTCTGCACTGGAAACGGCAATGACCACACCTTTGACCACAGTGCCCGGCTCTAAGCCACCGTTTGCCTCCACGGACTCCTTCAGTTTCTGGAAAAATGGCTCGATTTCCTCGGATGCCAGATGCGCCACCGGGCCCCGGTAGCCCTGGCGCTTATCCAGTTCGTACAACCCTTTTTTGACTGCCCTTTGAGCGGCTTTTTGGAAAGCCAAATTCACAGTGGTGTAAACCTGGAGCCCCTGTCGATAAAGAACTTCCCGGCCGTATTTCTCCTCCAGGTATCTTCTGATGTGCTCCGCGAAATAGGGTACCTTGCCGATATCCCAATCCTTTCTCGCCTTGACTTCCAAATTATAGGCGAGCGCTTCAGCAGCCTCATCGGCACTGATGTATCCATCTGACACCATCTGATTCAAGACATAGACCTGCCGTTCTTTTGCCCGCTGCGGGTGACTGTAAGGCGAATACCGGCTAGGCGCTTGTGGTAGACCAGCCAGCGTGGCACATTCGGCCAGGTTAAGTTCTTCCAGGTGCTTACCAAAGTAGTTCTGTGCTGCAGCTCCAACGCCGTAGGCGCCGTGGCCGAGATAGATCTGGTTCAGGTATAGATAAAGGATTTCTTCTTTAGACAGGTGTTTCTCAATCCTATAGGCGAGGATCGCCTCTCTGAGCTTGCGGGTATAACTCCTCTCAGGTGTAAGTAGTAATGATTTGGTAACCTGCTGGGTTATGGTGCTTCCACCCTGGACAATGCCACCTGCTCTGATGTTTTTCCACAGTGCCCGAAGAATGCCAATGAAATCTATCCCCTCGTGTTCAAAGAAGCGCGAGTCTTCCGCCGCAACAAAGGCCCAGATGAGTTTTTGAGGAATTTCTTCCAGCGGAACCACGATACGTCGTTCGATATAAAACTCGGCGATGGGAGTACCGTCTTCCGCGTAGACGTTGGTCACAATGCTCGGCTGGTAGTCCTGCAGCGAGGCAATTTGGGGAAGATTGCGGGTGACCCGGTAAAAACCATACCCCCCGGTCAGGAGCATTACAGTTACAAGGATCAGGACGGTCCAGACTATAATACTAACGGTCCGCCGCTTGCGCCGTCTGCCGGGTAGGTCTAGTCTTTTCGGATAACCTCTTCGAAACAGCAAAAGTTTTACCTCAATCGTTCAGCGAAAATATTCTGTTCGTCTACTAAGGAGGTGAATTTTAAAGCACTATCTTACCGATGTCAAAGACAATTATGACCATGCCATCCATTGTCTCAACTCTCTTCCACTCATGATACCTGGAAATCTCTCCCGATGACAACTCTCAACTCTCAGTGGCTCCTTTCCATCCAAAAAAGGGGTCTCCTAAAAACAATTGCATTTAAAGCTGTACAGAAAAATAGTTTTCGATAGAATTAGTCAACAATTTTCAGTATATGTTCTCATTGAGCAAAAAGAATTTTACTCATGAGCCGGGGGGATGCACAATACATGCCTGGTCCTGGAACTTTACCTGGCGTCCTGAACATCGCTCACCGAGGTGCTGGCTCACTGGCGCCTGAAAACACCATAGCAGCAGCCCGTAAGGCCTTAGAGGTCGGTGCTGACATGTGGGAACTGGACGTAAGAATGACCGCTGACGGTGAGCTCATCGTTTTGCACGATAGTACACTCGAGCGCACCTCAAACGTGACAGATGTCTTTCCCGCTCGGCGACCATGGTCTGTCCACGAGTTCAGACTCGATGAAATCCGTCTTCTAGACTTCGGCTCCTGGTTCCGAGAGCGAGATCCCTTCGGCCAGATTGCTGCCGGTGTGGTGAGTGAATCTGATTTGGCACGCTATAGGGGGGAACGGGCCCCAACCCTCAGGGAGATTCTTACCTTCACTCGAGAACATGGACGGCAGATCAACCTCGAGATCAAGGACTTAAGCGGCAGTCCGGGTCACTCTCAGGTTGTCAGCAAGGTCATATCTCTGGTTGAGGAATTGGACATGGTGGATGTGGTTCTGGTTTCGTCCTTCAACCAGAACTATCTGTCCCAAGTCAGAGCAGTACATTCTAAAATTGCCAGCGCCCTCCTGGTCTCAAAACCCCATCCACAAGCCCATGATTTGTTGCGTAAGTTGGGGGCTCAGGCTTATCACCCTCGGAAAACCGCCATCGCAGCTGCTGAGGTCGCCCGATTGAACCGTCAGGGCTTTCGAGTCCACGTCTGGAACGTGAACGATCAGCAAACCATGCGGAGACTGGTAGAGAGCGGTGTAAGTGGCATTTTCACCGATTTTCCACAGGTGCTGGCTTCTTTCCTGTCCGGCCGTAATGGCGCGATGCAGGAAAGCGGGTCCAATGATTAGGCTGGAAAGCTAAGTGGTTAATTGCACAGATTTTAACTCCCGGGCCTCAACCTCGACACCGGGATGCCGCAGAGGAACTTGAATGGCTTCTCGCCATCGTTCACATAAGTGTGCCGACTATTTGGCGGTACGAATACCACATCGCCAGGCCCCACCTCAAACCAGCTACCGTCGATCTGTACTCGCCCCTTTCCCTCCATAATGAAATTTTCATGTTCAAAAGGATGGATGTGATCAGGCGTGTGGCCATTGGGGGCCACCTCAATGACGCGTAACGCATAGGTGGGCGCACCATCCCGGTCTTCATCTATTACCCAACGGATGGTGACACCGGGTGCCTCGTCACCGAAGACCTCGGCGGGAACTTCGCTGTAATGACAGACTTTTGCTGTGGGTTCGGTCATTTGCGCATCTCCTTCGTTTGGGCATAGGGCATTATTTCCCAGCGTGCAGCTGACAGCGGACAGCTGGCAGTAGTAATAAGGTAATGCCAGCGTAATTATCTGCGAGCTGCTAGCTGCCTCCTGCCTGCTGCCGTACTGGACTCACTGCTTCAAACAAAGCTGAATAATCCCCGTCAGCATATCCTTTTTCAAGGGTGATCTCCAGGAGACGTTGAATAGCTTCTATACCTATGGTTTCTAGATTTACAGCTTGTGCTGCAGCATGGAACAATGCCACATCCTTAAAAAGATGTTTGCTGGGGAAATTGGGATTGGCATAGTCTCGATCTAGCATCCGCTTCAACTTTTTATCGAAGGTCGGAGCATAGAGGGCGCTTTGTCGCAGGATTCGCATAAAAAGTTCCATCTCAATCCCCTGCCGCTGGACAAACCCGAGACTCAGCGCAAAACTCGCTGTGAGTGATGCGATAAGCTGGTTCAGGGCAAGCTTGAAGCCCGATGCTTTTCCCACCTTACCAACCAGGAAAGGTTCGGGACCAAAACATTCGAGGACACCTGACCAGCGCTCGAACTGCACCTCCGAACTTCCCACCATCACGAGCAAAGTTCCCGTGCTTGCCTCCGGGATGCTACCCAGCACCGGCGCTTCAAGATAATCGCCCCTTCTTTGCCCTACCTCTTCTTGCAGTTCAATGCTCTCCTTTGGCGATATGGTGCCCATTTGAATCACGGTGCACCCCTTCAAGGACGCTAACGAACGTTTTTGTAAAAGCACATCCCGGATGGCTGCCGCATCGGTGAGCATCAGGATCACGCAGTCAGCCGAACTGACGGCTTCCTCTGCGGACCCGGCAATCTCTGCGCCTGAGGCCCGTAGCGGTTCAGCTTTTGCGCGAGTGCGGTTAAAGGCCGAAACCTGGTATCCTGCTGCCAGGAGTCTTTCTGCCATGGGACGACCCATTAGACCCGTACCGATAAAGCCAACTTTCATTGTTTGTCCCTCGAAACTCTCAGGTGTTGTCGGTGGTTTTCAGAGCAAATTCGACTGCTGCTTTAGCATGAATTGCTGTGGTATCAAAGAGTGGCAAAACGGTGTCTTTCTGACGGATCAGCAGAGATATCTCTGTACATCCGAGTATGACCCCTTCCGCCCCTTGTGCAGCTAGGTCCTTGATGATTCGGCTGAACTGATTCTTTGACTCCTCCTGGACTTTTCCCAAGCAGAGTTCATTGTAAATGACCTCATTGATGATGTTGCGGTCCATTTCGGCAGGAATCATCACCTCGAGACCGTGATGTTCGGCAAGACGGCCCTTGTAGAAATCCTCTTCCATTGTATATTGGGTACCCAGCAGTGCGACTTTCCCGACGCCTGTCTTTTTGATCTCGGCCGCTGTAGCATCAGCAATATGAAGCAGAGGGATGGACACCGCTTGCTGGACCTCTTCTGCCATTTTATGCATCGTGTTGGTGCAGATGAGCAGGCAATCAGCCCCACCACGCTCTATGCATCTGGCGGCTTCACACATCAGCTCTGTAGCGTCCTGCCACCTCCCCGCATGTTGCAGCAAGGCGACCTCATGGAAATCAAAACTATAGAGCAATATCTTCGCTGAGTGAAGTCCTCCCAAACGGGCTTTAACCGTCTCATTGATTATCCTGTAGTACTCTGTCGAGGATTCCCAGCTCATACCCCCGATCAGTCCGATCACTTTCATATTATCGATCCCTTTATGTGCGATGACCGCAATAATTGCTGATTAGGTGCGTTAGAACCACCGTCTCTTTTCTCAGGAGGGGGGACTTCGCCCCGGCGCAATTCGGCCCCTTGAACGAATTGACTTGAGTTCGAGTTTGCACCGACTCTGTTATATGGGAGTCGCACAGATAATTACAAGCTGATTCTGTCCAAAAGAAATTGGCCATTCCGATAATTGTGGTTGATGGTCTGAAATTGCGGTAATATCTGTCACGTGGGCTCTAGTGTAATCTAACCATTGAGGTAGTGCGATCATGGAGAAAATCAATATTGGTGAGAACGTTTTCGTATATCCCATGCCGGTTACGCTGGTGGGTGCCATTGTCGCAGGTCAGGTCAATTTTATGACTGTCGGTTGGGTAACCAGAGTTAACGCAAAACCGCCGATCATTGCCGTGGGGCTCAACAAGATTCACTTTACCCCTGAAGGCATAAAAGAAAACCGGACCTTTAGTGTCAACTTTCCCAGCGCCGATTTGGTCGAAAAGACCGATTACTGTGGCCTGGTTTCCGGGAGAAGGACCGACAAATCTGATGTGTTCGAAGTATTTTTCGGAGAACTTGAAACCGCACCCATGATTAAGGAATGCACCCTTTGTCTGGAATGCAGGGTTGTGGATATCTACGAGTTGCCGACAAACAACTTATTCATGGGTGAAATAGTCGCCGCCTTCAGTGAGGAGAGATACCTTACTGCTGGCAAGCCCGACGTGCAGAAAATGAACCCGCTGGTTCTGACCATGCCGGACAATCACTATTGGACTGTGGGGGCGCAGGCTGGAAAAGCTTGGAGTGCTGGCAAAAAACTAAAACAGGGGCGAAAATAAGATAGCGCGTTGGCCATATCCAGCATGACTTCCAAAGAGCATTGTATCCGTTGCCGATTATCACTATTTTGGGATAAAAGGGTTCTCCTTCGAAAAAGGCATCACCTACGATTATCTCCATAAAGGAGGGAACGCATGTCTGAAAAGAAAAATACCATTCTCGTTAGAGCGAATGTGGAGATCACCCCTGATTCCCTGGAGGCCATCGTGGCAAACGCCAAGAAACTATCCCGGAAAGATACCGCCGACCTAGTGGCAGAAATGATTTCATACTTTCTGCTTGAGAACGATTTTGAAGCTTACGTGAAGAACAGTGACAATTACAAATCATAGGTGAGACCAATACATGGGTAGACTTCTCTGGAAACCATCTAAAGAGCGCATCCGGAGCACCCGCATGTATGATTTCATGCGGTACATCAACGACCGCCATGGAACGGACTTCGCTGATTACGAAGACCTTTACCTGTGGTCTGTCAGCGACAGCCCTGCCTTCTGGGCGAGCCTCTGGGAGTACGCCGGGGTTATTCACAGCCGAACCTATGACCAAGTCGTGGATGACATTAACAGAATGCCTGGAGCCAGATGGTTTCAAGGAGCCCAGCTTAACTTCGCTGAAAACTTGCTCCGTTACCGGGACGACCATATCGCACTGAGCTTTAAGGGCGAAAATCGCCCGACAGTGAGCCTAACCTATGCGGAGCTCTATCAACAAGTGGCCCGTTTAGCCCAGTCCCTGAGTGAAATGGGGATTATGGCGGGAGATCGCGTAGCCGGATTTATGCCGAATATGATCGAAACGGTTGTGGCCATGCTCGCAGCCACCAGCATAGGCGCCATCTGGTCCTCTTGTTCTCCCGATTTCGGCATCAAGGGCGTTCTGGATCGCTTTGGCCAAATTGAGCCCCGCGTCCTGTTTACCGCCGACGGCTACTTTTACAACGGCAAAGCGTTCGATTCTTTGGATAGGATTTCTGAGATCATCAAGGATCTACCAAGCATAGAAAAAATCGTCGTGGTTTCTTACAAAGACTCTGATCCTGACATTAATAACATTCGCGACACCGTCCTGTTTGACGACTTTCTGGCCCCGGACGACTCAGACCTTCCATTTCAACAACTTCCCGCCAATCATCCCCTTTACATTTTGTATTCTTCGGGGACCACAGGAGTTCCAAAGTGCATTGTCCATGGGGTGGTGGGGACTCTTTTGCAGCACATCAAAGAACTGCAACTTCATTCGGATGTAACCCGGAATGATACCATTTTCTATTTCACAACCTGCGGTTGGATGATGTGGAACTGGCTGGTTAGCTCCCTGGCCCTAGGTGCCCGGGTGTTCCTTTACGATGGTTCTCCCTTCTATCCTGGTCCCGACGCCATGTGGCAGATGGTTCAAGACGAGAAAATCACCATTTTCGGAACCAGTGCCAAGTATCTCGCTGCCCTGGAAAAAGCGGAAGTAAAACCCAAAGAATCCTTTGATCTGACCTCGCTAAAGGCCATTCTATCAACGGGTTCGCCTCTTTCTGCTGAAAGCTTTGAATTCGTCTACAGGGACATCAAGGAAGACCTCTGCCTCTCTTCTATCTCCGGAGGCACGGATATCATCTCCTGCTTTGCCTTGGGTAATCCCATGGGACCTGTTTACGCCTCCGAGCTCCAGTGCAGGGGTTTAGGCATGAAGGTGGAGGCATATGATGGACACGGAAAGTCCATTATCGGCGACAAAGGAGAACTGGTCTGCACCCTATCCTCCCCCAGCATGCCTATCTATTTTTGGAATGACCCCGAAAACGACAAGTACCGTAAGGCTTACTTCGACGTCTATCCCGGAGCATGGCAGCACGGGGATTACATTGAGATCACCCATCACGGCGGGGTTATCATCTACGGCCGGTCGGATGCCACCCTCAATCCGGGTGGCGTCCGTATTGGTACTGCGGAGATATATCGTCAGGTGGAAAGCATACCAGAAATCATGGACAGCCTAGTGATCGGCCAGGATTGGGAAGATGACGCGCGAATTATTCTTTTTGTAAAGCTGCGCCAGGGCAATCAGTTAACCGAGGATCTCATAACCAGGATCAAAACTACAATTAGGAAAAACTGCACGCTCAGGCACGTCCCGGCCAAGGTCATCTCGGTGGAAGACATTCCCTACACCATCAGCGGCAAAAAGGTGGAGCTGGCAGTACGCAAAGTCATCCACGGCCAGGAGGTCGAGAACAAGGACGCCCTGGCCAACCCTGAGGCCTTGGACTACTACGTGGACCTGCCAGAATTGGAAAGTTGAGACAAGACTTCCACCACTTACTATATGGCTAGGGCACATTTCCAGCATCTCACCTCGTTAGTTTGATCTATTATGCAAGCGCTATACGGCTACGACCTGCGCTGCGGAAGTCACGCTTGTATCGCCGCCTGTAAAAATTAATCCCCACATACGACGAATGGATAAAGGCTAAATGTTCGCTGGGGCATAACTACATGCTTGTGACAAAAGCCTGTAGTTACCAGGAGGCTTTTTAGATGAATAGAAAATCATTTGCAGCGATAGCATCCAAGTTGCCATTTGTACTTTTGCCTCTTTTATTAGGCGTTCTGTACCTGTCAACGCATGAAATTGGTTCATCCGCTGTCTTAAAAGATGCCGAAAAAATCTATATTGTTGATAGAACTGGCGAGCGTTGGGATGTGACTCAGGCGGTATCACTGGGTTTTGATCCGAAAGGTTTTGAGTATGGTCTTGGCAAGAATGCATTTACGCCACTGGATGATTCGATGTTGACTGAAGATACTACAGACATCTCGAAAAACTCGCATGTCATTGGAGTAACGGATGGCTCAGGGGCTCAGGCCTATACCATTGAGCGACTCTGGGCCCATGAGGTGGCTAACAGCAATATAGGATCTAAACCAGTTGCGGTAAGTTACTGACCGCTGGTTAACCTGGCGGCTGTGTACAGCCGCGAGATCGACGGACAGACCTTGACGCTCGTTCCTTCAGGTTGGACTTACAAACACACTTTCGTTCTTTACGATCGTGAAACCAGCAGTCTCTGGTATCCCAATAAAAATGGCCTTATGGGAATCCAAGGAAAGTATTTCAAAAGATTGCTGCCTGTGGTCGACCACGAGGTTACCCGATGGAAAAAATGGATCAAAAAGCATCCCGATACGAAAGTGCTAAAGTGAGATGGATAAGCGATGTTCAAGGTTATGACAGGGTTAGTCAGAAACGGAAAAAGCACCGGGCCAAACGGTTACCTGGCCATTGATGGGCTTCGCCGGAACGGAATTCCGCTCAGGATCAAGACATGGATGCAACACCACCTACATCCTATGCATTTGTGGACCCGTTTGGGAAGCCACTGCCTCAAATGCTTCAGGCAGTATGAAACGCACATCTGGCAACCGCTAGTGAGACGCTGGCTCAAAGGCAACCTTTCAGGTCTCCTTTTCTCAAAAAGAATGAGAGATTTATGAAATTGGAACAGTGGAATAATGGAACAATGGAATGATGGGGCTAGAATCGAAAAACGTCTACGCCCATTATTCCAACATTCCATCATTCCAATACCCCAGCCCATTCCTTTACGACCAAACCCATTGAACTCCCACCTGCCTTAGGAGACTAGCATTCCTGTGGTCAATAAAATGTCTTGACAAACCCGCATGGTTGGTATATATTTCGATATATGTCGAAATATCGAGATGATCAAATCAAACAATTTGCCGAGATTTTCAAGGCTTTGTCAAACCCCAACCGCCTTCGAATGTTCCTGCATCTTGTCACTTGTTGCGTGCCTGGAACCGTTGGTAGCTTTGATGCTGAGGATGGCGTGAGCGCGTGTGTGGGTGATCTGGGCCGTGATTTGGATATAGTACCTTCTACGGTGTCTCATCATATAAAGGAGCTGCATCGCGCCGGTCTCATTCGAATGGAAAGACGCGGTCAGAAAATTGAGTGCTGGGTAGACCCGGTTATCCTTCGTGGTTTGGCCCGGTTTTTTGAAGAACCTCTAACTAGATAATTTTTTTAAGAAAATAATTCGATATTATTCGAATTATCGAAAAGAGGGGGCTAAAATGTCGAAAAAACATCCCGATGAAATTCGAATCACCGTACGAGACAAGTATGCAGAAGTGGCAAGCCGAGACTCCAAAGCCTGCGAGTGTACCCCTTTTCCCTCTTGCTGTGGCGAACCCGCCGTTTCTTTGGATGACCTTGGAGCACTCGGTGGATATTCTCCAGAGGAATTAAGCATTGCTCCTGAGGGCGCCAACATGGGATTAGGTTGCGGAAATCCTCAAGCCATCGCCTCTTTAAAACCTGGAGAGACAGTTGTCGATCTGGGCAGCGGTGGTGGCTTCGACTGTTTTCTGGCGGCGAAAAAGGTCGGTGAGACCGGGAGAGTCATCGGTGTGGACATGACTCCAGAGATGGTCGCGAAGGCCAGGGAGAACGCTCGCAAGAGTGATTACACCAACGTCGAGTTCCGCTTGGGTGAGATCGAGCATCTGCCGGTGGAAGATGGAAGCGCAGATGTCATCATTTCCAACTGCGTCATTAATCTCTCACCCGAGAAGGTGGATGTCTTTCGAGAGGCATATCGTATACTTAAACCTGGAGGACGTCTTGCAATCGCCGATGTGGTGGCCACCGCCCCGTTGCCGCCAGATATGAAAAATGACCTGGATTTATTGTCGAGCTGCGTTTCAGGCGCCGCAACGGTAAACGAGATCGAGGAGATGCTTCTACAGACTGGGTTTGACGACATAGAGATTCAGATTCTGGAGGGAAGTCGCGAGCTTATCAGGGAATGGGTTCCAGGGAGAAACGTCGAAGAGTACATAGTCTCTGCGACCATAGAGGCCAGGAAACCCAGTAAAGAATAGCAAGATTAGCTTTGGGACTGCCCAGAGAGGATTGTCGCAAGGCATATGTTAGTAAGCAGCAGGCAGCCGTTGCAACTAGGCACTAGGAACTAAGCACTAGGCACAGTGGGACAACACGGGGACCGGAAGAAACGGCGAATCGGAGATTAGAGGACAGGTGACTGAGGTCGGAGACCAGAGGAGAGAAGCCAACGTACCATAGGAATAGTGGAAGATTGGAATAATGGAATGATCGGGTCAAGAGCTACCCATTTCTGCTCAAGCCGGTTTTGGGTAACGCTTATTGACATTCATCGGAGTAGAAAAAGTGGTTTCACATCAACGAGAAATTTTAGATGCACGCATTATGAAGAACGATGTTCCCAAGATTTATAAGAAAGTCGCGTCAATTTACGATGTTTGGGGACAATTGACCGAGTCTAAGGCACGAAAGCGATGTCTGGATTTGGCAGACATCCGGGATGGTGAGTCGGTCTTGGAGGTCGCTGTGGGTACGGGGTTAGCTTTCGTGGAGATCCTGGGATTAAACCCAACTGGAAAAAACGAAGGTATCGATCTTACGGAGGAAATGTTGGACCGCGCCCAGGAAAAAGCCCAAAGGCTAGGAGTTACGAATTATAGTCTTAATACGGGTGATGCTTACAATCTTCAATATTCTGACGATAGCTTCGACGTGGTGATTAACAACTACATGTTTGATCTTCTTCCAGAGAACGACTTTTCTGCTGTGCTCACTGAATTCAGGCGAGTGCTTCGTCCGGGTGGCCGGTTGGTAATGGTTAACATGACGAAACCAGAACACTGGTACAACTCAGTTTGGGAAATGATATACCGTATGAATCCGGCATGGGTCGGCGGTTGTAGAGGAGTGTTTCTGGGGCCATATTTGGAATCGGTTGGATTTGTTGATATCCGGAGGGAATTCATCAGTCAAAGGACTTTTCCGTCTGAAGTGGTTTACGGATCAAAACCAAAATCGTTTAGCAGCGATAGGACCTGACTGCTCTTTTCATCAGTCTTATCTTAGACTCCGCTACCGTAATCCACACTATTGTCAGAACCGCTTTCCTTTAATCGCCAAATACCTTAATATATTTTCAGACAAGGGTCCGTCTAAGTACCTCCAAAAAAAATAGATATCATCATGAAAAGAATAGCAATCTGCCTTTCCTTACTACTCTGCCTGGCTGCCGCACCTGTCCATGGCGACGATGCCATGCATTATTTCGACCTCGGGGTTAAAGGCTCTAGAACCAACAAAAAGATTGAATATTTCACTAAGGCTTTGGAGTTTAATCCAGGCTTAGTGGATGCATACGAAAAGCGCGGCTTACTTTACTATTTTCAGGAGAAATATGACAAGTTGATTCAGGATTACCAGACATACCTTAATCTTGCGCCCCCTAAGGCTGAAATTTACCGGATGCTGGGTATCGGCTATCTCAAGACTGGTTTATATCAACCGGCAATCTATAACTTCACCCGAACCATCGAGATGACACCGACACTCGCCGGTGGCTATGCCAGCAGGGCGGAGGCGTATCGATTGAGCGGCAATGACGAGGAGGCTATACGAGATTCCACCAGGGCCATAAGTCTGAGAGGTGATCTGCGAAGCAAGGCCGACGCCTATAGAACCAGGGCAAGAGTCTACCGGAAACTCAATCGCATGCAACTGGCCGTTGCAGATACCAGAGCGGCAGTGGGGGTAGATCCCAGGATTCCTCGCTATTGGAGTTACCTCTTGAAATATGCCAGTCCGGAAGAAATGAGGAACGTCGCTCCCTTTATCATCATCGCCATCGTTTTTGTTTTGATTTTTGGTCTGAGAATCAAACCTCCCAATAAAGACGACTAGCGGGTAACTTCCTTAAGATCACAAATTGTCCAAATATGCAGAGACCTTTCTGTTCCCCACCCTATTAGATCTCTCATAGTTTATGCTTCAATGAAGAACGAAATCGATCAATAATGAATGCACAGATAGTTACATTTGTTCACCGGAAGCCTTTCGTAATGATTAGGGAGGCAGAGTGTGCTTCAGGTCGAGGAAGTCAAAACGAAACAACGTCTCTCTGAAGTCAGGAAACTTTTTGGGGAATACGCTGACTCTCTGGAGATAAACCTGGATTTTCAAGGTTTCGATGGCGAACTGGCAGGTCTTCCAGGTGAATATGCGCTACCGGACGGTTGCCTCCTCATTGCCTTGTGGGAAGGCGAGGTTGCCGGATGTGTGGCGTTGAGAAAGTTCAGTCCCTCCATCTGCGAGATGAAAAGACTGTATTCAAGACCTCAATTCAGGGGCTTGGGCATTGGCAGAGCGCTCTGTGAGGCTGTCATTCAAAAGGCTCGCAGCATTGGCTACGAGCGCATGCGCTTGGACACGCTTCCTTCTATGCGACGGGCCAGGGCTTTGTACGTATCGCTTGGATTCAAGGAAATAGAGCCTTACAGATTCAACCCGGTGGAAGGCACCTCCTTCATGGAATTGATTCTTTAATTAACTTCAATTCAGACGGTAAGATATGAGGCTGGTTGAGAATATTCCCCTCAATACTCGCATTGTCGCTGATCTGATAACTGACCGCGATGACCTGCACTTGGTCTGGCCAAAAGCCAGGTGGCCCTTTGATCATGTGCAGTGGCAAAAAGTGCTGAACCCTGAAACGGGCAATAAACCTTTCCTGGTTTACGATGGTAGTAAACTCATCGGTCACGCTGCCCTTTGCAAAACGGAGGACCCAGGGGTCTATTCTCTAAGCTACCTTTACCTCGCACCTGAGATGCGTTCCAGAGGATTCGGCGAAAAGATGGTGGGTCTTCTAGAACAATACGCCAGGGAGGAATTGTCTGCCAAGAAACTGGTTTTGGTAACAAGAACCTATAACCCTAGAGCCAGGAAGTGCTATTCCAAATGCGGCTTTCGAGAATATAGCCGTGAGGTAACTTTAATCAGAATGTCCAAAGTATTGCAGGCCGAATAAGTCCTTGAGCAATAGGGGTGAAATCCCCCAATCAGTCCACAAGAATAAAAGTTGTACAGTCAAACTAAACCTTTCGAGTGAATCAGGAATGTTTGATCGCATAAAAGAAGCCAGAGAACGATTACGAGGCTATGCCAATGTCACCCCGGTAACGACCTCTCGAACACTCAACCAAATTGTGGGCGCAGACGTCTTCCTGAAGTGCGAAAACTTCCAGAGAGTCGGCGCATTTAAATTTCGTGGCGCATTCAATGCCATCTCCAAACTCACAGACCAACAAAAATCTAGCGGGGTCATCACCTACTCCTCCGGAAACCATGCCCAGGCGGTAGCATTGGTCGGTCAGTTGCTGGGAGTTCCTGCCACAGTCGTTATGCCGAACGACGCGCCTGCGGTTAAGCGTAACGCCACCGAAGGGTATGGTGCGACGGTCATCGAGTATGATCCTGAGCAAACCACTCGTGAGGAGATGGCAAAGGTCCTTAAGGCTGAGCACGGCTATGCATTGATACCTCCTTTCGATCATATGGATGTCATCGCGGGACAGGGAACTGCCGCCTTGGAGCTATTGGAAGATCTGAAAAGTCTAGATATGCTGCTGGTTCCGTGTGGCGGCGGCGGTCTGCTGAGTGGTTCAGCTATCACCAGCAAGGCTATAGACCCAACCTGTAGAGTAATCGGGATTGAACCGGAACTCGCAGACGATGCCACCAGATCGTTTCACACAAAGACACTGCACACAGTCAAGAACCCGCCCACCATAGCTGATGGAACCCGCACGCCTTCTCTCGGCAAGCTTACTTTTCCCCTCGTGTTGGAATACGTTGATGATATGGCAACCGTGACCGAAACCGCCATCATCGAGGCTGTCCAATTCCTATTTTATCGCATGAAAATGGTGGTGGAGCCCTCTGGAGCTCTGGGATTGGCAGCATTACTAAGTGGTGCTTTATCTGGTTCAGGCAGAGTGGGAGTTATCATCACTGGTGGCAATATTGACTCTGAAACCATGTCCAAGATACTAAGAACATGACATAACTTTCTTTCTACCTCATAACCAAGGTTGGATACGAGACTGTCCATTATTCATTCAAAGCAGACGGAGGCCACTATGTTCGAGGATGTCGGTCACATCAGGAGGACTAGAAAAAAGTATAATTCCAAGATGTTCCTCAGTGGTGTCAGCACCTTTCGCGAACTTGAGGAGTTCGAAGCCAATGCTTTCCAAGACGGAGCCCTCAATCAGAAGTGCAAAGAACTCATCGCCCTGGGCATTAGTATCAGCCATGCCTGTTATGGCTGAATAGAGCATCATGTCAGCAGTGCTGCTGACCTGGGTGCGAGTAATAGGGAGATTCTCGAAGCCACTGCGGTGGCACTGGCTATGGGAGGTGGGCTATCCCAATGGCCTGCACGCTACGTCTTCAAAGTCCTGGAAGAGTTAGAGTCTCTGGAAGCAGATGAAACAGTGATCGAGACAGAATAGAACGGTATCGCCCAAATGGGCGATTCTTTCTCATCAATTATATGATGCAGTGACGTCTTGTTGACAAGGAGAGATAGTCATGAATTTTGTTTTTTCATCTAGGGGAAATGGCATTGCTACCCTGACTTTGAAGAGAGGAAAGGTGAATGCGCTAAACGAGCCCATGGTAGAAGAAATCATTCAGTCTTTTGAAAGCTTAGAGACAGATAATGAGGTGAGATCTATTATCATAACCGGTTCTGGAAAGTTCTTTTCCTTTGGTTTCGATGTCCCTGAATTCCTTAGCTATCCTAAGGAGGACTTCATCAGATACGTGGAGAAATTCACCAACCTCTACACCTATATGTTTCAGTTTCCAAAGCCTATCGTGGCAGCGTTAAATGGACACACCATCGCCGGCGGCTGCATGCTCGCCATAGCGTGCGACTATCGGTTGATGGTTTCTGGAAAAGCCAAGATCTCGCTAAACGAAATAACTTTTGGTTCATCAGTATTCGCTGGAAGTGCCGAAATGCTCAAGTATTGTGTGGGGCAAAGGAATGCCCAGTCAATTCTGTACAGTGGAAGCATGTATTCAGCTGAAGAAGCCCTTGGACTGGGTTTGGTTGATCAGGTATCATCTGAGAGTGGCTTGACAGAAGATTCCATGAATGTAGCGCAAACGTTGGCCGAAAAAAGTAGTTTGGCGTTCAAAAGTATCAAGAATCTCTTGCGACAACAGATAGTTGAAGAGATGACGAGACGGGACAAGGAGTCATTCATTGAGATGGCGGAAATATGGTACTCTGAAAGCACTTTGGAGAAACTGAAGGAGATCGAGATCTATTCCTAAACGCGTTTCTTGGAGGATACTCTATGGTCGACAAAATGATTAGGAGGTATGTTCATGAAGTGTGACAACTGCTCGGTAACTGTTGATCCTAACGAAACATTCCAACATGCGGGACAGACATTGTGTGAAGACTGCTATATGGATGTGATGACAGCACCGAAGTCGTGTGATCCCTGGGCGGTTCATACAGCCAAAAAACTGGCGGGAGAGGAGGCCACATTAACTGGATCGCAGCAAAAAATCCTGGATCTTATCGAAAAAAATGGCCCTCTTACCGCGGAGGAAATCTGCAGCCAACTGGCAATAACCCTAGACGAATTTCAGAGGAATTTTGCCACGTTAAGGCACATGGAATTAGCCAGAGGCTTCAAGAGAGGTGAAGACGTCTGTTACACGCTTTTTCATGACCAGGAAGCAGGCTGATAGGCGTCGAGATATTTCTCAAGCTTTTTCCTCGATGGCTCATCCATTGGCGGGCAATCATCAGCGCAACTGACTCCCTCGCTCACCTGAGAAGCAAAGACCATGCAGGTGAGATAGCCACATTCTTGGCAATTTGTTTTTGGCAAAAGTCTGAGAATGTCCAGGATACGGGGTTTTGCTGATACCTCATAACTCGGTTTAATTTCTTGCCGTCTCTTCCAGGTTCCATTGATTTCTTGCCTGAGCCACTCCAGAATGCTGTCGGCCTCGGCTTTATCTTTCAGTATGTTAATGGCAATCATTTGTGAATAAAGAGTGATGAGCTTCCCCTTGAATTTGAGTGTTAGGGATGGGGTTTCCCTGTCATATTGGTGGCCGCCCAGCACCGTATTCAGATAAGGCAGTAACTCGCCGATATCCTCATCGAAATGAGCATAGCACCGGAGATGTCGAGCTTTTGGATTGGGCGGGAGTACAAACTCCTTGCGGTAACTTTTGACCCGCATCGTAAACCTTCTCTTCTAGTGTTTGACCGCTCATTCACCACAAAGATCACAAGTAAATGATCACCTGGAACAACCAAGCCTTTTTGTTTTGATTCAACTAACCAACCACATGATGACTCAATGGTTAACAATGACAGCGAAGCTTAATGACCTACTGGTCGTTTGCTCCTCAAACCCTCGGCCGTTAGCCTATGGTTTGCGACCACCCTTGGCAGCCACCTTGGCACTGAATTTGGCGGCATCGATCACGAACCTCTCATGAGTTCCCTCTGAAATCTTCTCAACACCATCATCAGCCACTATGGAAAAGGTGAGCTTTCTGCCGTCAACCTTTTCCAGCGTCCCTTTTACCGTAACAGTGAGACCGGGGGGTGTGGCTGCCACATGGTTGAGGTTCACATCGATCCCAACCGTCTGCTCGGCAGGCCAATTGATATGCGGATTTATGGCCTGGATACAAGCCCATTCGAACAGTCCCACCATAAATCCCGTGGCAAGGACTCTCGGCATCACCTGAAACTCTGGAGATTCTGGATAAAGATGAGGGACGGTTTTGTTTTCCGGGACCTTGAACTTGAACTCAAAAGTTAACCCCGGTCGCAATGAATCCTTCATGGCGTACCTCCAGATCCACGAAATTCCTGTTGCCTGTGTCCACTATTTCTGATAGCTTGTTATAAATCAAATTAATTGTTTTTATAGAATACATTAGTGAAATTTATATATGGAGTGGCAGCAGATCATAGGCTTTTATCAGGTGGCAAAGCTCGGAAGCTTTACCAAAGCTGCTGATGCCACATTTCGGACGCAATCGGCACTCAGTCAACAAATTAAAGCTCTGGAAGAAGAATTGGATTGCCAACTATTTGAGAGGATCGGCAAACGTAAATTGAGGCTTACTTCTGCGGGAGAGAGGTTCTACAGGTTCTCAGAGGGGATACTGGAAAACTACGATTGTCTAAAAGAGGATCTTAACGAACTCAAGGGTCTTCAGAAAGGACGCCTGAGAATAGCCGCACCTTTCACAACCCTCTATCACCTATTTCCGCGAGCATTGACAGAATATAGTAAACTATTTCCACATGTCGAACTGACCATACTGGACCGCTCCCAGCAACTCGTTATTGAACTCATAATAAATGGGGATATCGACTTTGGCCTGGTGCTGGAATCTGAGGCTCCCAGGGATCTTGCCACCCTCCGTTGGCAACAGGTTGAAACTGTCCTGATGACGCCATTAGACCACCCTTTGGCCGAGGCAAAACGTGTGACGCTGAGACACCTGGCAAAGTATCCGCTTATACTGCCCCCCAAGAGCCTCCGCTACACCTGCCGCAGAAAATTGGAAAAGCAGTTTCAGAAGCTGGGGGTCGACTACCACATCATCATGGAATCTTCCAACGTTGAGTTGAGCTCTTTATACGTGGAGATGGGCCTCGGTATATCTTTCGCCACTGTGGTGAGAGACCTGCCGGCCCTCAAGGAGAGAAATTTGGCATTTATCCCAATGAATCAGTTTTTCAAGCCCGATTTTATTGCTGTGGTCATGAGAAAAGACAAGATCCTCGCATCCTACAAAAGCGGTTTCATCAACATCTTATTTGGAAGGGAAGTCCTGCCCCGGAATTCGTCTTAACAAGCAAGTTTGAGGAAATTTCAGATCCTCAATTTTGCCCAAATCTGCATTTCACCGGCCTCCAAAACCTACCAGCGTGCCCTATCCCTTAGGTAAGCCCTCTATCCAAACTACGATACTGGATGGCCTCAGCAATGTGCGTTGCACTGATCTGATCTAATCCTTCCAGATCTGCTATGGTAAGGCTTATTTTGAGAATGCGGTTGTGAGCCCTTGCGCTCAAACCCAGCCGATCAATGGCAGTCTCCAGCAGACGGTGTGAATCCTCCCCCAACTGGCAGAAACGTTTGAGCAATCTGGGTGGCATTTGCGCATTGCAAAATATCTTGTGGTTCTTGAAGCGCTGCTGTTGTGCTGTTCTGGCTGCATTTACCCGCTTCCGAATTACTTCTGAGGATTCGCCGCCTTTTTCCTGTGCCAGATCTTGGTACTGTACCGCAGGCACTTCCACGTGAATATCCAAACGATCCAGCAGGGGTCCCGAAACCTTGGTTCGATACCGCTGAATCTGCAGGTGAGTGCACTGACATTGTCGCTTGTGGTCGCCGTAGAATCCACAAGGGCAGGGATTCATCGCAGCGACAGCCATGAAACGTGCAGGGTAAGTTATAGAGGTTGCAGCGCGAGCAATGGTTACCTTGCCATCCTCCAATGGCTGTCGTAAAACCTCCAGTACATTCTTGCGAAATTCCGGCATTTCATCCAAGAATAGTACACCGTTGTGGGCCAAGCTAACCTCGCCAGGTTTGGGTATCTGTCCACCACCAATCAATCCCGCATCGGAGATGGTGTGATGGGGTGAACGGAAGGGACGAGTGGCAATAAGGGCGCGCTCCCCCATGAGCCCCATGATACTGTAAACCTTGGTGGTCTCCAGGGCTTCTTCAAAGGTAAGATCAGGCAGAATTGTTGGAAGTCTCTGTGCCAGCATTGTCTTGCCGGAGCCCGGCGGTCCCACCATCATGACATTGTGGCCTCCTGCGGCAGCAATCTCCAGGGCCCGTTTAACATGCTCTTGACCTTTAACCTCATCGAAATCCATATCATAGCGTGAATCTCGACTAAAAAAATCCTTTACGTTTATCTTTTTTGGCGTTAACATTTCGATATCATTGAGAAAGTTTACAACTTGAGTGAGGTGGCTAACTGGAAAAACATCGACCCCCCGAACCACCGCAGATTCTCGGCTGTTACCCTCAGGCACGATGATTCCGAGGAACCCGTTATTCCTGGCGGCAAGAGCCATGGGCAAGGCGCCCCTGGTAGGCTTGACTTTACCATCCAGTGAGAGTTCGCCTATCAGTAGGTAGCGTTCCAGCTTTTCTCTGTTCACCAGTCCCGAGGCGGTCAAGATACCCATCGCCATGGGAAGGTCGAATCCCGCTCCTTCCTTTTTGATGTCTGCAGGCGCCAGGTTGACGGTAATCCGGTGGGGTGGGAAACGATACCCTGAATTCTTGATGGCCGACTTTACCCGATCCTTACTTTCCCGCACTGCACCGTCGGGGAGCCCCACTGTAGCGAAAGCGGGCAGACCCATGGTGATATCCACTTCCACCTCAACCACATAGGCGTCAATACCCAGTACTGCGCTTGAAAGGACTTTAGCGAGCATAATCCTGTCCGTTGTCGGTTGTCCGTATTGGCTAACTTCGTTAACCGCATGGAGCATAGCGTTTCCGCATTACCTGTTGATCAGCTTTGCGCTAGGCGCTAGGCACTATGCTCGTACTGCTACGGGCGACGGACGAATAGACTTAAGATGCAATGGGGACAATGCGCCGTTGATGGGAATGACACCTGAAAGTTGGTATGTTGTGCGCCGGTGCCCCATTCTTGAGAAAAACGAGAAACACCCTGTAAACATAGGTATCTATAGCAAATCAGCGTGACTTACGCAAGGAGAAAGTCCGGTCCAGCTGGTAGCGGGCAGCCGGCAGCTAGCAGCTGCAAATCATTCTTTGACATTAAGAATAACGCACATGTATTCAACACCGCATAGACTGGGCTAGAGGGCTGAGATATTCCCGAAGGGGCGTATGTTGTCAGCCTATGCCAGCTACAATGGTTAGCTCTTCCTCCATGGTGCTGCAGAGGCTGGCAACATCCGCAGCGCGGGCTGCCACGGCTTCCGGTCCGAAGGACTTCGGCTGGCAAAGGTAGCAGACCGAGCGTAAGCGGAGGGAATCTCTCAGCCTTCTAGCGCTCTCGCTTAGTTATGGCAAGAGGCATATTCAGAATTTCAGACACTTCATAAGAAAACTATCACAAAAATTCTACAAATTAGCTTACCCACGAATTGCCGTAGCCCTGGCTCAATTGACTTTTTTAGACAATTTGCTATCTTTTCTGCCATTAAACCTTCCAAACGCTGGTACTGCATATGTTCAGCCTTATTTCTCCTTTCCACGGACTGGGTGGCAATGGCGCTAAAGCCTATCAGTGCATTGGATGTGGCGGTCTGATTACCCATTCTGACCAACTACTGCAAATGGGTAATTCCAATAGACATCTCTTTGTAAACCCCGCGGGCATACAATGTGATTTTCACACCTTTTCTTCCTGTCAGGGTGTTGTTGCCCACGGACCAGCCACCGAAGCCGACACCTGGTTCCCAGGATACCGCTGGCGCATGGCCTTCTGCCGCCACTGCGGCCAGCATTTAGGCTGGCACTATGAGGCGGTTTCTCATCTTGATCGACCTAACGAATTTTGGGGAATCCTCGTCACCTATCTACGTAGCGTGTAGTCCAGTACACGAAATACACTTAAAACTAGGCACTAGACACTAGGCAGCGCGGGACGACGCGGGGACGCGGGGAAACGACGAGACGGGACTTCCAGCCAACAGCGGTCAGCTGGCAGCGAGCAAGAGATTACTAGGCACTAGGAACTATGCACTTAAACGATTACCCTTGGCGGGCACAGAGGCCCGCCCCAGAAAAGGTGCAGGACCTATAGCAAATTTGATTTTTTTCTCTATGCTCTATGCTCTATGCTCTATACCCTTTTAAATCCGCATTAGGCAATCCGAAATTACCAAAGTGCTTAGTGCTTACTGCCTAGTGCTTAGTCTTTCCTGCGCTCTCCGCAGGAAAGTGGCTGCTTGTAATATGCCACTTTGTCGTTTATGATCTGCTGGATTGTTGCTACTGGTCTACTTCTCGGAATCAAGCCATATGATTCGCTCTAATCTAACATTATGCCTATTTTTCATTATTCTTGGGCTGGCTGTCCCTACCCTCGCAGTGGATCAAATCCAGCCCAACCTCAAAACCCCTGTCAAAATTGAGTTAAACACCTACCCTCCCAAGATTTCCGCCGGTCAACACGTCTGGATAGCAGTAACGCTTACCCTAGACTCTGGCTGGCATATTTACGGAAACCCCAAAGGTCCAGGCCCCGGGTTGCCCACTACCCTTATAGTCACTTCATCTCCAAAAGGAGTCCAGGCAAATACGGCCCGGTTTCTTCCGGCAAAAAAGCTGATCGAGACAGATCTTGGTCTGGATGAATGGGTCTGGGCTTACCAGGGAA